>JAYTDO010000496.1:0-3882 GCA_043735935.1 Chthoniobacteraceae bacterium | reverse complement strand
CGCTGGCGAAGCTCGCCAGTCGCGGCCTCGTGTGGGCCGACTGCGAAGCCCTTGAACGTCGGCACAATCTCGGTCGCGGCACGCTCGTCGTGCTCGATGGTGTTCCAGAATCCGGCACGCCGAGCTACGAAGAGAGACGCGCGCTGTTGGAATCGCTCATTCCGTGTGATCCGGTCTTCGCTGGCGCCATATCGCGCGCGGTACCGGGCGCTGCCGTGGTCCTGACGCAAGCCCATCGCGCCCATTCACACGCCGACGCGCTCGCGTATTACCGACGGCTGCGTGAAGCGAATCGTGCGCTCGGGTGTGATTTCTTCGAGGGGGTCGTGATGAAGCGGGCGGAGTCCATTTACCCCGTGCAGTTGCGGTCGGCCACGGAGGAGTTTCGCTCGTGGTGCAAGCATCGGTTTTTATCCTAACATTGTTCGCCGGATTCTTCCAACAGTTTCGGCGGTGTGTTTCGCGTGCAGCAAGATTCCTACTGGCGATTGTAGCCGTCCGATTCCGAGAGCTGGCTTCCATCGATGCCGCGTTACCTCTGGGTGGGCACTTCGAGTACGCAGCGGAAACCGTATCCAGCGAAGCCCTTTTCGGGATCGAAGCTGCCGCGAAAGGAACTGCGGAGGTAGAACTCGTCGCTGTCGCGCCAGCACGCGCCGCGCACGGTTCGGGCATCCTTTTTGTCTGCGTCATACCAATCTTCACACCATTCGCTCGCGTTGCCGCCGATCCCGTAAATCCCGAGGGCATTGGGTGGAAAGGTTTCCACCGGGCACGTCTGCGCAAACCCGTCGTCGTAGCCCTCGATCACAACCTGCACGGAATCGGCTTTTGCAGCGGAGGCATCCGCGTAGTTTCCGGCTTGCGCGGGTGGTGGCCAGACTGAGCCCCAGGGATAGACGCCCGGGAGGCCGCCACGTTTATCCTTCGGGCTTTTTGACGGTTCTTCGCGATCACCGATGCCGGCGGCGCAACTCCACTCATGATCCGTCGGAAGGCGGTATCGCGTGCCAGGTGGGATTCGCTTTTCTGCCGTCTCGGTCTTCGTTAACCACGCGCTGAATTCAACGGCGTCATTCCATGTCACATTTACGACCGGATGGTCCTCACCTTGCGGGAACGTAGCCTGTGCCGGGCTTCGTCCGTTTGCCCGGAGGAAGGCCCCATATTGCGCAACGGTTGTTTCCAACCGCGCAAACAGGATCTTCGGGTCTCCATCGCTCCCGGCTATCGACACTGGAACGAAATGCATCCCGAGGCTATTCTCGAAGGGAGCGGTCAGATCTCCGGCAATATCGTCCCGGCGGTGGTCGCCGCGTCCCCGCGGGTCAAAATAATTCCGACTGAAAAAAAACGCTCCGACGGCGATTGCAATCAATCCGCCCAACCCTGCGACGCTGCTCCAGCGACTTTGATCCAACCAGCGATTCATGACGGTCGGGACCGCGCCACCCGAACTCGGACCCGTCGATACAACCGAAACGTCTGCCGCCCTGCCAACCTCGACGTGTATCCCGCCATTGGGAACAACCCGCCGCCCTTTCAATCCCGCCCTCTCTCGACTCGTGGATTCGAGGGCTGCGCAGAATTCCGGTGCTGAGGCGAATGCTCTTGCGTGAGTGTCTCCCAGCGCAGTCTTGAGCACTTCATTTCCTTGTTCCGTTAGCACCGCGAGAGGGCTCCATTTGTTGGTGTCCCCTCCCAGTCGTCCCGGATCGCCCCCGAGGAGTTCGTAGGCAAGTCGCGCGAGAACGGGCACGCAGTTCTTCGACGGGATAAATGGCGCTGATGCATCAATCGTCTCCCCAAATTCTGCTGCGAGCGCTGCCGTCGAATCGGTCGGGAGACGCGAAACATTTACCGAATAGTCCGGCCATTCGCAGATTGATCGGCGCATCAATACCTCCGAGCTGCCGCCATCAAATCGAGCGAATTCGACCTGAATTGCATTCAAGTGAAAATCCAGCTTGCCGCCCTCCACGACCCATTCCTTTTCAACTGCCGTCGCAATCCGCATCAACAAGGGAATTACCTCCTCCAGCGGGAGCAGACTGCGCATGCGCAGCACCTCCTGCAATGTAACGGAGACGGAAGGCTTGCCGTCCGCATCCGAAAACCGGCAGACGAAGTCGGGAGCCACCTTGGGTTCCACTTGCTCGATCTTTTGGATGAGTTCCACTGGAGTTTGCGGCCTTCCCGTCGGCTCCTTCTCCAGCATGGATTTGAGCAATTGAACGATCTCGACCGGAGCACCCAGCAAGTGCAGCGGCGGCGGCTCATGGACTTGATGAAAAATCACCTTTGACAACGAACCTTGAAACGGGGTCCGCCCCGCCAGCATATACCACAGTGTGGTTCCGAGAGAATAGATGTCCGAACGGATGTCCACGTCCCCGCCTTCGATCTGCTCCGGGCTCGCAAAATGAATCGTGCCCACAAAGCCCGTGCTGACGAGCGTCGGATCTGCTCCATCCCTCGGGCCGATATTTTTGGCCAGACCAAAGTCGATGACTTTCACCGCGACATCGCCGCGCGCGTCGCGGACGATCATCAGATTGGCAGGCTTGATATCCCGATGCACGATCCCGGCTGCATCCGCAGCCGACAACGCCGACGCGACGTGCTTCACGATCCGCAGCGCCAGTCTGCCCGGAAGGACGCCTTCGCGCTTGATGAAAGAATCGAGGTTCTCGCCCTCGACGAATTCCATCGCGTAAAAGTAAGTGCCGTCTTGTTCGCCGAACTGAAAGACGGTCGCGACATTCGGATGCACCAATCGCGCCGCCGCCCGCGCCTCACGGAGAAATCGTTCGCGGGCCGATCCGCCGGGGAAATTCTCGAAGTTGATGACCTTGAGCGCCACCGTGCGATGCAGCGAGGGATCGTAGGCTTTATAGGTGATGCCCATGTTCCCCCGACCCAGTTCGACGGGTTTTCCCGCCTCGTCTTGCAAGACCTCGTAGTGCCCGAAACGGAGCGGAGAATCCATGTTTCGCATAGCGCCTCAGCGCGACGGGAAAATCCGCCCTTGGCGGCTTTTCTGGGTCCAGTGCCCCGCGCTTCGCGTCGTGTGCATCGGAAGGAGGATGCACATGGCCTACGGCTTCGCCAGCGGGAAATCCGGCACGCCTTTGGGGATGACGCACACCGGAGTTTGTTGCGGCGGGTTATCCACGCCCTTTACGAGAGCGGACACCAGCTCGGGCACGCGTTTGTTGAGCCAGGTTTGCAGCCCGCGGCAGGTGACGGCACCGGTTCCGTCGGCGGCGGCTTTGCTCGTGAGGCCCTCGCACAAGGCTTTGGTGAAAAGTCCGCCGGTTTTCACATCGCCCAACGACTGCTCCGAACCCGCACACCCCAACCTCCGCCAACGGCGGCGAGAAAGCGGCCGCCAGGCGAGAAGGCCATGTTGAGGATCACATCTGGCACTCCCTGCACTCGATGCCGCCTTGGCGTTGAGAGACGGTTCCTTACCCCGCACGAACCGGCCCCGGTGTCGGCAAGTCCGTCGCGCGTCTCCCGCATCAGCCGTGCAGTGCGATCAACTGGGTTTTCAGGTCTCCAAAATGCTCAATCCGACGCGCCGTCCTTTGATCGAATCGATCTGCGATTTCGGAAATTCTGTTGAGCATCGCTCCCACGCGGTACTGTTTTGCGGCTCAATGCACGGCCCAGCATGATCGCGAGAATTTCCTCCTCCCCGGGCAGTCCGCGATATCCTCCCCCGAAGACTGTCGCTGCGAGCCGTATCCTCACCCGAATGGAGGCGGACGCGGAATCCGGTAGGGTCTTAGGAACTTTAGAGAGGTTCTGAGCGGAGGTTTTTGAGGAGGAAGAGGTAGAGATTATCGTGACGATGGTTCCAACGCCATTCCGATTCCT
>JAYTDO010000495.1:0-7330 GCA_043735935.1 Chthoniobacteraceae bacterium | reverse complement strand
GCCGGTCTGTTCCAGCGCCCGCAGGATGTGCTCCTTCTCAAGTTCGTGAAGCGGTTTCACCGAACCGTCGTGCGGTGCAGTCGCGCGCGACGTGGCTTTTGAATTGAACTCAGCATCGACCGTTTCCAATGCCGCGCGGGTGCCCGTCACGGAAGTTCCTACGGTCAGACAGAGCGCGGAAGACTGCACCGGAGTGCCGTTTTCGGTGAGGATGACTGCCCGCTCAATGGTGTTCTGCAATTCGCGGACGTTGCCTGGCCACGGGTGATCGCGGAGTTGCTGGATCGCTTCCGCGGAGAATCCTGGAGTCGTGATGCCGTGCTTGCGTGTGATGCGTTCGAGAAAGTGTTCCGCGAGCCTGGTAATATCGGATAGGCGTTCGCGGAGCGGTGGAACCTGGATGGGAAACACATTGAGCCGGTAGTATAAGTCTTCGCGGAATTCCCGTGTGGCCACAGACTTTCGCAGATCTCGATTCGTCGTGGCCAGCACGCGCACGTCCACCTTGATCGTCTTCGATCCGCCGACGCGCTCGAATTCCCGCTCCTGCAAAACGCGCAAAAGCTTGGCCTGAAGCTTCGGAGAGATTTCGCTGATTTCATCGAGCAGAAGCGTCCCTCCGTCGGCCAGTTCGAAGCGCCCTTCGCGGCGTTCGGTCGCCCCGGTAAAGGCCCCCTTTTCGTGGCCGAAAAATTCGCTTTCGATGAGAGTCTCTGAAACCGCGGCGCAATTCACTTTGATGTACGGCGCCTGTGAGCGCGCGCTGGCGTGATAGATTTCGTGCGCGACGAGTTCCTTTCCGGTGCCGTTTTCACCCTGGATCAGGACCGTGGCCTCTGTGGGAGCCACTTTGCGGAGCATCGCGCGAAGAACGAGCATGGCCGGGCTTTCGGCGATCAGGTCGCGCGCGTCGCTGATCTGTGCCTCCAGGTATTTGTTCACCTTGAGGACTTGCTGATAGCTCTCCGCCTTTTTGACTAGAACCTCGATTTGGCTGAGCGAGAAGGGCTTGATGAGATAGTCGAACGCACCCTGGCGCATGCAGGTGACGGCCGTTTCGATGGTGCCGAAGCCGCTCATCATGATAGTCATCGGGCGATGGGGAAGTTGCGCGATGCGTTCGAGGAGATCGATCCCGTCGCCATCCGGGAGGCGCACATCGAGGAAGAGGAGGTCGAAGGTATCGCGCTTTAGCAAACGCTCTGCGTCGTGGAGCGTCGCCGCGCTGCTTACGCTGTAGCGTTTGCCGCGGAGCAGTTCTTCAAAACTTTTTCGGATAATCGGCTCATCATCGACGACGAGGACTTTCTCAATGGCCATGGATAAATGTTCTACGTGGAGAGCCAGTCTCCGAACCGCTCAGGAGTGTAGGGCCGCCACCATTCGCGGCAAGGGAGTTCTTCCCGTTTAGCGGAAATTGCCGTAAATCCGCTGCAAGTGGGCGGCGGCCGGACGGGCCGAGCCGAGCGCCACGGCGGGCTTCGGCTGGAAGGTCGATTTGAGCAGGAGTTGCTCGTTCTCCCGGTCGAGGAGCAAAGCCTTGAGGATGATCTGTTGCACTTTTTCCATCGCGCCGCGCAGCTCGGGCGTATTGCTTCCGCGTTGACTTGCGTCCGCGCGCACCGCTTCGAGGGAACACGTGAGCGTGGCGAGCATCGTGCGCTTTCGATTGAGAAAGGCCTCCTCGCGGGCGCGGCCACTCGCTTTCAAAAGGCGATTCTCGTCCAGCATGAGCTCGTAGAGTTCGTTGCAGATTTCGGCGTGGGATGTGAGGGCGTGAGGCAGCGACATGGGTAGTGAAGTTAGCGGAGAGGTTTTGGGATTTGCTCCACAGCAGCAGGCGCGAGCGGCTCGCCGAGCAAGTGCGTGAGCTGCGTTTCGGTCGTGTGCTGCCAAGCGAGTTGCTCGCCGCGCCAGCGCGCCATTTGCACGAGACTCGTTGCGCTTTCCGGCAGCGGCTTTTCGGAGCGCGCCGGTTTTTGCGACTCGTCGACGATGTATTTGTAGGAATCCGCAGCCCGAGCGACCAGTCGCAGGCGCTCGAAGCAGAGCCCCATTTGATAGATCACCGGCCACTGCCACTCGGGATCTTCGCTCAGCCGCGCGAGGGTCTGGTAAATGGTGAGCGCGCTCATGAAATCGCCCTGCTGGTAGAAATCGTTGGCGAATTCGTTGCCGGTCTTTTTCTGCCAATAGACCCACTGGTCCGGCGCTTTGTCTTTGCGTGCCTTTTCTTCGCGGAGCAGCGACAGTACGGCGTCGAAGGATTCCTTCGGCTTGTGCTGGGAGCGCAGCGCGCTGGCGAGGATGTAGCGGCATTCCGGTGCGGAGGTGTCCTCGGGAAATTCGGTCAGAACGGTCCGGGCCGAGGCGATAGCGCCGTCGAGATCGCCGGAGAGATACTGGCAGTGCGCCGATTTGAAGCGCACGCGGGCGCGTTCCGCGGGCGGCAGTTCGAGTCGGTTGAGCAGGTTGTAAAACTTTGCGGCCCGCTCGTGGTCGCCTGCGAGGAGGTAGGTGTCCGCGATCTCCAGTTGGGCTCGTTGCGTGAGTTTTCGATAGGCGTCGAAACCGCGCCCGTTCACTTTCAGCGCGGAATTCAGCACGCTGTAAAAGCGGGAGATGGCGCGCTGATAGGCCCCGGTTTCGCGGTAGAGTAGGCCGAGTTTGAAAATGAGTTCCGGCGCGTCCGAATCGGACGGATAAAGATCCAGCATCTTTTCGTAAATCGCGATCGCTTTGGAAAAAATGCGCTGCTTTTCGTAGCTGGCGCCGATCTCCGAGAAGGCCGTCTTTTTCTCCGCAGCGGGCGCGGGGAGATTCGCGAGAAGCTCGAGGAAGTGCTCCGCGAGCGGCCATTTCGCTTGATCCGCGGCCTGCGTCGCGAGGCGCGCGTAGCCGGCGATCTCATTGGTGATGGCTGCGTCGGTGACCGGCTCTCCGTGGGCCTTGATCCGAAAACTGTCTGTTTCAGCGTCCTCGTTCGCGTGCAATCCGTGGCTCGCGAGCACGGCGGCGACGGCAAACCGGAGCGCGAAGACTCGCCCCCTATTTCTGCTGATAAATCGCTTTGCTTTTCGGGAGTTCATTCGGGAGGGCTGGTTGAAAAATGGGATCGAACAGGTATGCGCGTCGCACGGGCCGTCCTTCGGTGTTTTTGAAGAAATCGAGCACCTCATCCGGCACGCGTGCGAAGTCGATGTCGTCGCGTGGCGGTTGCGGCGTATTCGTTGGTGGCACCCGAGCGGTCGTCGTCGCGGCGCCCGTTTCGCTCGTTTCGGCCGGAGTTTTTGTGGCCGCGGCGGGGTCCGGGCGGGCGGCAGGTTTTGCCGCCTCCGTGAGTGGGGGTGGCGTTCGTTGGGCACAACTCGGAACGGCGGGCGCAAAACGCATCGGTGCCGGGCCGGTGCTGGAAAGATAAGAGTCGGCTCGAAATACGAAGGGATAGGTGCTGGATTGGTGGAATTCCTTGCGAGGGCCCGCGGTGTCGCCAGCCCGTGCGACAGGCAGTGCCGCTGGGACCGTCAGAAGTAGAAGGATCGAAAGATTCCGCATCGTAATAGGTGCTAAGCAAGTTAGCTGCCAGCGATGGCTCTGGTTTGATTGTGAGGCGGGTGAAGCGGTGAAAAAGCGAACATCGAACGCAGGAGAGCCACTCTTTCGATGGCCCTTCCACGTTCGATGTTCCACTTGTCAACCTTCCTCCCCTCCCGAAGAGCCCCCCGGGTGACTACCCCGGGGAGCTCCTCTTCTCAGTTCCCGTGACGCCTTATTGGAGGAGACGCAGTGCAGACTGCGAACTTGCGTTGGCTTGGGCGAGCATCGCCGAGCCGGCCTGCACGAGGATGTTATTCCGTGCGAGCTTGGTGGATTCCACCGCCACGTCCACGTCCACGATGCGGCTGTTGGCGGCTTCGAGGTTGGTGCGGTTGGTGGCGAGCATATCCGAGGCGAAGCCGAGGCGGCTCGACTCAGCGCCATTCTGCGCGCGGGATGACGCCACATTCGTGATCGCGTCGGAGACGTTGGTCACGGTGATACCCGCCAGGTTCGCCGCGCCGGTGATCGTCGCCACGTTGGTGGCGAGGTCAGACTGCGTGATGGCGAGGGACTGCGAGCCGTCTTCCGACGTGCCCACGGTCAGGCTGCCGCCGCCGAACAGCGCGACACCGTTGAAGGTGTTCGCCGCCTGGTTGGTCAGCTCAGCTTTCAGGGAGGTGAACTCCTTGTCGTAGTTCGCGATGTCCGTCGCGCCTTTCGTCACGTCGGTCGAGAGCGTCTTCAGCTCGGCGATGCGCTCGAGGACCTTGCCCGCGGTTTTCAGCGAACCGTCCTGCGTCTGGAGCAACGAATTGGCGTTGGCCACGTTGTTGCTCGTCGCGTCAGTGCGTTTGATCGCTGCTTCCATGCGCATCGAGACCGCCAAGCCACCGGCGTCATCGGCCGGGCTGGTGATTTTCGAGCCGCTGGAGAGGCGGGCAAGGCTCTTCTGGAGCATCGCGTTGCTGCTGTTCAGGTTTCCCGCGGCCGTTGAGGCTGCGACGTTGGTGTTGATTACTAGGCTCATTTTTTTTATTACCTTTCTTGGATTTACTAACTGCGACGTCCGTGTCGCACCGGGCCACTTTGAAATTGGTGTTTGACCTCACCTACCGGGGCATTTGCCTCGATACCGGTGAGTCGGCGGGGAACACCTCTGCCTTTAGTCTTTTTTGAAATGTTTTCTCTTCGCCTAAAAATGCACCTGCGCGGAAACCGGCGCGTGCCGTGCTATCTTCCACCCACGTGACCCACTCCCGCCGCGCATCGATCTCAGCCGCTTTCTGCGCCATCTCGCTCCTTCCCGCCAGCCGACTACGAGCCGGCGACGCCAGCGAAATCCAGCTCCCATTCAACCTCAAATGGGACGAGCCGGCGCTGCGGCTAGAGGAGGCGCTCCTCGGCACCAGCGCCAAGATCACTGAGCGAAACAAGGCCGCTGCCGGGCGCGAAATTTGGAAGGTAGAAGGTTTGCCCGGCATCGCCTTGCAGCGCGTGAACTTTCACCTTCGCGAAGGCAAGTTGGTCGAAGTCGAACTCCAGTATTGGAAGGAGGACTGGTCGCCCGCGACTTACGAGGAGTTCGTGCAGAGTGTGCGTCGTCGCCTCGAGGAAAAACATGGAACAGGCAAGCCGATCAGCCGCCAGCAGGAAAATGAGCGTGGGGTCATGAAGACGCTCGTCGGCTATCGTTGGGAGACGCGCGGTAGCGCGCTCGACCTCTTTTATTTCTCCGCACAGGACCCGAAGAACCTCTTCCGCACCCTTAGCCTCCACTACAAAGCCCTCGTGCGAAAGGAAGCCACGGGGGCAACTGAACCGTAGCGGCAGGCCGTGGAATGAGGAGCACGGTGAGGGATCACCGGGCTTTCCTCTACTGCTCCTCCAGGGACGAACGCCGGGATGAGGCGCACTTCGCGAATCTTGCCGGGGCCGTGCAGAATCAGGCGGGCGGCGAGACTGTCAAAGTCCGCCATGAACATACCCATCCGCCGGTCGCTTTCGGCACGACGGTTGCCCCGCTGCAATGCAGGCCTCCATTCTTAAGGCGGAGTCTGGGTAATTCGCACGCGGATGGTCCGTCGGAGGGCGTTCTCGGCGGCGATTACCTTTCGCCCGTTGGCGGGAAAGCAAACGTCTTCGGTATCGGCACGGGTGTCGCGATGGTGTTCCTCGTCAAGGACGGCAAGCCGGAAGGCCGAGCGCAAATCGCCTACGTTGCCACACCCGAAGACGCCTCAAAGGGGGCCAAACTAGAACTAATTAGCGCCGCTAAACTCGACGCTCTTGAAATGACAAACGTGGAGCCCGACGCAAAAGGAAATTGGCTCGATACTGAAACGAATGCCTTCGCCGGGTTGCTCCCGGTTGCGGACAAGGATGTTAAGCTCGGCAACCATGACAGAGCCGTGTTTCAGCTCTTTTCGCTCGGCGTCGTCACCGCCCGCGACGAATGGGTCTATGATGCTGATAAGAGCGCTCTGGCAAAAAAGATTCGATTCCTCATCGGGGCCTACAATTCGGATGTAAAGAAGCTCAAAGGCAACGCCGACCCTCAGAAGCTTGATTACTCGATTAAGTGGACTCGGTCGGCGAAGCAGAATCTCGAGAAGGGAGTCCGCTTCGATTTCGAAGCGAGTCGGATTACGCCATCGCATTACCGCCCTTTCAATAAACCACTCTGCTATTTTTGCCCGCACCTCAACGAGATGAGGTATCGGATGCCGGATGTATTCGGTGATCACGGTGAGCTAGAAAATACAGTCATCATCTTCACCGATCCGGGTTCGCAGAAACCCTTCATGGTGATGGCGTCTGAAGCCATTGTTGACTACCACTTCGTCGGAGGAGCGGCTGCCGCAGAGTGCCTTCCTTTCTACCGCTACGACGCCGAGGGCGAGCGGCAGGACAACATCACCGACTGGGGCTTGAAGCAGTTCCGGCAGCACTACGGCGACGCGAAGATCACCAAGCGCGACCTTTTCCACTACACCTACGCCGTGCTGCACCACCCGGCCTACCGCGCGAAATACGAGGTGAACCTCAAGCGCGAGTTCCCGCGGCTGCCGTTTTACGAGGACTTCCGCCAGTGGGCCGAGTGGGGCGGCACGCTCATGGACCTGCACCTCGGCTACGAACAGGCCGCGCCCTTCCCGCTCACCCGCCACGACCGCAAGGAACCCGCGGGCAAACAGCCCGACCTGCTGCCCGATGAGCGTGTGAAGCCGAAGCGCTCTCTCGGCCTGGACGAAAAGCCCGCGCTGAAGCCGCGGCTCAAGGCGCTCAAGGATGCGGGCGAGATCGACGCCACGACCACGCTGCGCGGCATCCCGCCCGAAGCGTGGGATTACAAGCTCGGCAACCGCAGCGCGCTGGAATGGGTGCTCGACCAGTGGAAGGAGCACAAGATCAGCGACCCGACGGTGGCGACTCAGTTCAACACCTACCGCTTCGCCGACTACAAGGAGGCGGTGATCGAACTGCTCCACCGCGTCTGCACGGTGAGCGTGGAGACGATGAAGATCGTGCGGGCGATGCCGTGATGGGCGGCGATGGGGAACGACCGCCGGGTGTTCCGTCTCATCCGCCCGCTCCGGAACGCTCGGCGAGCGTTCCCTACCGGCTGGAACTTGGCGGGGGAGTCGCCTGTGTGCGGTGGGGTGTCGCGTTTTGCGCATCGACGTAAGTGCAACGGGGCGTATGGGGTTCCGACTCTTTTTTCGGACTTACACGCTCTGGACGGCGAGTTTCACGCTCTCGACGACGGCTGACGTGCTCTCGACGGGGTGTT
>JAYTDO010000494.1:0-2245 GCA_043735935.1 Chthoniobacteraceae bacterium | reverse complement strand
CATTGCGGCGCTGGAGAAAGAGCGCGCCGATTTGCAGGCGCAGGAGGTGCCGAATGCGGAAGCGAAGGAGCTGGCGATTCTCGAAAAGCAAATCGCGGGGGTGAATGCGGAGATGGCAAAGTTGCCGCGGGCGAAGGTCGTCTATGCGGGGACGGTGCATACGGGTATCGGCGCGTTTGCGGGCACGGGTGAAAACGGTGGGAAGCCGCGCACGATCCATGTGCTCAAGCGCGGCGACGTGCGGCAGCCGGGTGAGGAAGTCGGGCCGGGCACGGTGCCGATTTGCGCGGAGCTGCCGGCGATTTTTGACGTGAAGGATCAGCCGGAAAGCGCGCGGCGCGTGGCGCTGGCGCAGTGGATCACCGACGCGCGCAATCCGCTGACGTGGCGCGTGATCGTGAACCGCGTCTGGCAATATCACTTTGGCCGCGGGCTCGTGGATTCGCCGAACGACTTTGGCCGCATGGGCCAGCAGCCGAGCCACCAGGAGCTGCTCGACTGGCTCGCGTCCGGGTTTCGCGACAGCGGGCAATCGCTCAAGCAACTGCACCTCCTCATCGTGCTCAGCGCGACCTACCGGCAGTCCTCGGCGGACAACGCGGAGTATGCGAAAACCGACGCCGGCAACACGCTGCTCTGGCGCATGAACCGCCGCAAACTCGAGGCCGAGGCCGTGCATGACAGCATCCTCGCCGTCGCGGGAAAACTCGACCTCACGATGGGCGGGCCGGGCTACTTCGACTTCGTCGTGGAAAAGGCCGACAACTCCCCGCACTACGAGTACGCGCTGCACGACGTGGAGGACGCGAAGGCCCACCGGCGCTCGATCTACCGCTGCATCGTCCGCTCGCAGCCGCAGCCATTTCTCACCGTGCTCGACTGCGCCGATCCCTCGATGTCCGTGGACAAGCGCAACGAAACCGTGAACGCGCTCCAGGCCCTCGCGCTGCGCAACAACACGCTAACCATCGCGATGGCGAAGCACTTCGCCGCCCGCGTGGCGCAGCTCGCCACCGAGCCCGAGCAGCAGATTGCCGCCGCCTGCCGCCTCGCGTTCGGCCGCCCGCCGACCGCGGAGGAAAGCCGCGCGCTGTCCGCCTTCGCGCGCGAGCAGGGGCTCGTGAATGCGTGTCGCGTGATCCTCAACCTGAACGAGTTCGCATTCGTTGATTAACGCATCTGCCCAAAGGCCACGGCCTTGTTCAGTGCGGGTTCGGATTCAGACTGCCGTCCGAAGAACTCGACAGGCACGGAGATTTACGCGAAGGCGTGAAGTAGAGGGGTTAGCAAAACGCGCTCTACTACGACCAAGCGATGAACGGCTTCGTCAACTCCCGAAAATCCGCTCTGCTGTTAGCGCGTTGAGCCGCAGGAATATCCGCAAGCAAGAGTTCAATCGCAGACCTGAGCCGTTCAGATATGACGATGCCTCGCAAGATTGTCAGAACGCCGCGTAAATGCTCTTGGCAAATTGTGCTCGAAAGCTTGCCGTTGATCGTCGGATCAAACAGAGATGCCAGACAGTAAGCAATGCCCTCATCGTCCAGCAGTCCAAAGAATTGATCGTATTTTGGTTTCCCTCCGGGACTTACGCCTTTGTTATACGAAAGCCCGCGCCCAAGCCGACAACGCAGAATCACTTTAATAAGTTTCGGAAGACTTTCCTTTGGGATATCCTTCGATGTTTTACTGTATCGGAGGATTTCCAGCACGAATGGCGGCTCGTTGTAGAAGTTGTCCCACCCCTGATGGGCGGCAAGTAACTGATCGGCCAAACCATCCAGAGTGACTACTTTCGTAGGTATGCTCTCGTAGCTGAGTCCATCAACGACTCGAAGGAACTCCTGTCCGCGTGCCAGCTTTTCCTGATTCAGGTTGGTCCTGTATGTATCGATCTGAATCCCGACCTTAAACTTCACTTGTTCGCTAGCGTGAAGCCAAACGGCGGGCGCTATCTTGGCAACGTTAACCCGGAGCACCTGCGAAGCCTCTGCCGAAACAAATATGCCGAAAATTGTGATGAGAAGATTATGTAGGTGCGGCAAAGACAGGTTCTTCAACTCATTCGAGAGCCGATTTGCCGTGTTATCGTCGATCGCATCCGTGCGGCTCTTGAGATTATCAACGAACGCCCGGATATGAATGGCGGATTCCGACGGACGGTCTTGCAACACATCCTTCATGCAAGTTTGCAACCAACCGAGTAATTCAAAGCCGCCGATTTTCTCAACGTTTGGATGTGAGG
>JAYTDO010000493.1:0-9678 GCA_043735935.1 Chthoniobacteraceae bacterium | reverse complement strand
TCGCTGCGGAAGACGTGCGGGAGAAACGTTGCGTGGTCTGCATTCCCGCGGGTTGGGCACTGACCACTGCTACGGAATTACCAAGCGTCGCGGCGGAAGATCTGCGTGGATACCTCGAATTGCGAGCCGAGCGCGAATTCCCGATTTCTGTTTCCGATCTGAGGATCGCCCACTGCACGTACACGCTCCCGGGCGGCAAATCCCATGCGACGATCGCTGCCGTCCCAACCAAACGGATTGAGGCGGTCGAACGGCTGCTCGCGGCAGCGGGTTGTCGCGCAGTCTCGATCTCGCTCGGTCTCGATGGCTGTATGCCGCGTGGCGAATCGCGATCCGGACTGCATTTTCTCGCGAACGGAAATCACGTCGACGTCGTCATCTCCGCAGGTGGTGGTATCGCCGCGCTGCGCTCACTGCCGGGGCCGATGGGGCCTGACGCAGCAGCCTTCGACGCGGGCGACTTTTCCCGCGAAGTTCGCATCACCCTCGGCCGCTTGCCGGAGCCGTTGCGCGCACAAATCCGCGAGGCGCAATTTGGCGGCGCGGCAAATACCGCCGAGGCGCTTTGCGGGGAAATTCGCCAAAATCTCCAGCGCATGGGCATCGAGAGCCGACTGACGCGCGTGCCAGGCGATCCGACGACGGAGCACGTATCCGGCGCGATCGAAGCCGCAGCCCAGCACCTCCGCCGTGAACCGGTCACCTTCGAGTTTCTTCCGCCGCAGGTCCACCGCTGGCAAGGCGTGATCAGTCGCTTTGACGACCGGCGGCGCCGTTGGATCGCGGGTGCCGTCGCCGGTGCGATCGTGTTGCCCGCCCTCATCTTCCTCGTACGCGGACGCATCGAAGGCAGCCTCGAATCCGAATGGGATGGAATGCGCCGCAACGTCGGTGAATTGGAGTCGGTACAGCTGAAGATCCGGCAGTTCAGGCCGTGGTTTGAACCGACGCCTCAGAATCTGCAGATCCTCGAAGGGCTCACCGAATCGTTTCCCGACGAAGGAACCGTTTGGGCAAAGAGCATCCAAATCGGCGAAGGATTTAAGGTGACTTGCACGGGCTTTGCCAAAAGCCAAGGAGCCCTTCACAGCCTGATCGACCGCGTGCGCGCACGCCCGGATGTCTCCGCCGTGCAAGTGCAGCAGGAGCGCGGGGAGAATCCGGTACAGTTTTCATTCACCTACAAATGGGAGGCCCGGGATGCAAAATAAGAGTCGCGAAACGCTTTTGAAAATCGCCGTGGGAGTAGCTGTCGGTCTGTTTCTTCTGGATCGCATCATCCTCGGACCCGCGATCTCGAGTTGGAAATCCCAAGGCGAACGGATCGCCGATCTTCGGCAGAAAGTGCAGCGAGGTCGGCAGTTGCTGGACCGCGAGAAATCGCTCCGCTCGCGCTGGGCCGAGATGCAACGAACCGACCTCGGCGAGGACAGTTCGGCTGCGGAGAGTGATGTTTTCAAGGCGATCGGGCGATGGGGCCGCGACAGCCGGGTGAGTTTCAACAGTCTCACCCCGCAATGGCGCAGCCACGAGGAAGGCTATGACACGCTAGAGTTTCGCGCGGCGGCGACGGGCGATCAGGCGTCGCTCGGACGATTGCTTTACGAAATCGAAATGGACGCGCTTCCGGCGCGTGTCGAAGAAACCGAACTGACCGCGCGCGACACGCAGGGCAAGCAACTCGCGCTTGCCGTGCGCTTCAGCTTCCTGCGGATCACCGGCGTCGGGAGAAACGTGAAATGAATACCCGACAACTCACCATCTTACTGGGCCTCGCCGGAATCGTGATTTCCACAGCGGCGGAACCTGCCCAGGGCTTTAAAACGTTTCACCTCATCCAGACCCGAAACGTTTTTGATCCGAATCGTCGACCGTCGAGAGTAGAGATCCCCACGCAACGCACGAGCACGACCAAAACCCGGAGCCGCTCGAACTCTCTCTCGCTCACAGGCACGATGGTCACCACTGGGAAGTCACTCGCTTTTTTCAATGGATCGCGATCCGAATACAGCAAGGTGATCGGGGTCGGCGACAGTGTCGCGGATTTCAAAGTCGCCGCCATCAACGCGATGCAGGTGGAGTTGGAGAAGGATGGCAAACGAACGTCCATCGCCGTCGGGAGCCAATTGACTCTCGAAGGCTCGACCGTTGAAACTGTATCGACCGAACCTGGCGCGCCGTCCGACGACGCACCCGAAACGCCCACCGACGCGACGACTACTGGCGCGCCGAATCCGCCTTCCGCACCGGCGCCCGCCGGGAGCGATGACAAAAATGATGTCGTGCGCCGCATGATGGAACGACGCGAAAAGGAAATGAAAAAATAATCCCAGCCCACCCCGAACCAATGATCACTTTTCCAAAAACACACTCCCTCGCCATCGCCGCGCTGCTGCTCCCGTGGGCAGCCGTCGGGCAAACGCCGCGCTCCGCGCCAGTGGCGCTCCCACTGCCGGTCCCCACGACGACCGCTCAACCCGAGCCTGCGAAACCCGCGCTGCCAACGCCGAGCGATCTCGTGCCCGCCCTGCCGACGAAGACCCCGATCGTGCCCGCGGCGACCACGACGATGCCAGTAGTGAAGGAGACCGATCCGACTGCAAAAGGTGGGATCATGATGAATTTTCAGGGTGCATCGCTTTCCGAGGTTCTCAACTACCTGAGTGAGGCTGCGGGATTCGTAATCGTGCAGGAAGTGAAGGTCGACGGTACGGTCAACGTCGTCAGCCGACAGCCGGTGAGTCCGGATGAGGCGGTCGATCTCGTCAACGCCGTGCTGATCGAGAAAGGGTATATCGCCATGCGAAACGGGCGGATTCTGAAGATCGTCAGCCGCAAGGATGCGCAGAAACGCGACCTTCCGGTAATGATGGGAAGCGACCCGGCTCAAATCCCACGGAAGGATGAGATGGTCACCCAAATCCTGCCGTTGCGATACGGTGAAGCCGGAAAGCTCATCGAGAATCTGCGCCCGTTGCTCGCCGAGAACGCGACCATCAGCGCGAACGACAGCAGCAATTCCATCCTACTGACCGACACCCAGATCAATATCCGTCGCATCGCGCAGATCATCCGCGCCATCGATACATCCGTAGCCAGTATTTCGACCATTCACATCTATCCTCTGCGTCATGCGGATGCGAAGGAACTGGCGTCCGTCATCACGCAGCTCTTTGTAGTGACTCCACAAGCAGGCTCCCAGAGCGGAGGGCGCGGAGGACGCGGTGGTGGTGGTTTTGGAGGATTCGCGGGATTCGGAATTCCAGGTGGGCCGGGCGGCGGCGCGGCGCCCGTGCAGAGCGAAGCCAAGCAGGCCGAATCGCGCGTCGTCGCGGTCGCAGACGAGCAAAGTAATTCCCTCATCGTGAGTGCGTCGGAAGAGCTCATTCCGGCGATTTCCGACGTAGTCGAGAAGCTCGACACCAGCATCACCGAGGTCACCGAAACGCGAATTTTTCGCCTGCTGCATGCCGACGCCACGGAACTGGCGACCCTCGTCGGCAATCTGTACGGCGATACTTCGTCGCAATCGAACAACTCACGCAATCGAAACGGGCAAAACGGAAACCAGACGCGGGGAATGGGTTTCTTCGGACAGCAGCCACAGCCGCAGGCGACGTCCGGCGCGCAAAGCGAACGGGCGATCCTTCAGGCGAAAGTGGTCGCGGTGGGTGATCCCCGGACGAATTCACTCATCATCACCGCCGCGCGCGACACGATGATGCAGATCTCGGAAACGATCGGCAGGCTCGATGCGACGGATGCGAAAAAGCAGCGTGTCTACGTTCACTCCCTCGAGCACGCCGACGCTGACACCGTCGCAAACGTTTTGCGCGGGATGCTCGGCGACCAAAGCGCCTCGACCAGCAACCAGCAGGCAGGCACTGGGCGACTCAGCAATCGGAGCGCGACCGGAGCGACGATGGACACCAGCGACGCCTCTTCAAACACCGGACGCGCTGGCGGCCGCTAACCTCATTCACCTCCCTTACTCCATTTCCATGCCTCGATTCTTTATCATCGGCCTCGCGATCTTCGCGATTCTCTCCGCCACTCCGATTCAAGCGCAAAACGCGCGTCCTGGCGGAACGGCCCGCGGCACCACTGGCGGAAGCACCACGGGTAACCGCGGCGGCACAAATACCGGCGGTAATCGGAGCAGCAGCGGCGGCGGCGCCAGACAGTATCGCAGCAACACGGAACTCGGCGATGCCACCATTCAAATTGACCCGGAGACGCGTTCGCTCGTCATCGTCACCGATGAAGAGACCCACGGCGAATTGATGAAGGTGATCCAAAAGCTCGATCAACCGAAGCCGCAGGTGCTGATCAAAGTCGTCTTCCTGGAAGTGACCTACAACAATGGCTCCGATGTGGGCATCGAGGCCAACTACACGTTCAACTCCGGCTATCCGACCGGCGCGATCACGGGTAACAGCACGACCACTACCGCCAAGACAGACACCGCCAGCAACGGGACGGTGACGACAACCAATTCGAGCAAAGCTACCGACCTCTCCGCCGCCGCCATCCTCGCCAATGGAGTCACGGGGGGCAGTATCTTCGGAGCTGCAACCGAAGGAACATTTGCCCGCATCCTCGCGGATGACTGGTCCGCAACCATTCGCGCGCTGTCGACGAAAGGCAAAGTGGAGTTGCTCTCGCGACCCTCGATCATGGCTCGGAATAATCAGGAAGCCGTCATCGTTGTCGGCTCGGAAGTTCCATTCGTGACCAACAGCCGCACGGACAACAACGGGAACATCATTAATACGATCACTTACGACAACATCGGCATCATCCTGCGGGTCACCCCGTTCATCACTTCGGAAGGCACCGTGGAAATGATCGTGGCGCCGGAGATTTCATCGCTCACCGATCAGACCGTCCCGATCTCTAGCAACGCGAGCGCGCCTGTCATCGCGAAGCGCTCCGCCGAGACGGTCGTCGTCACGCCGAATGCAAAGACGGTCGTCATTGGCGGCTTGATGGAGACGCAGCACATTGAGTCCGTCAAAAAAATTCCCCTTCTCGGAGATATCCCTTACCTCGGTGTCCCCTTCCGGCGCACCGTAAAAAGCGATGTCAAAAAGGAGCTCATGATTTTCCTCACACCCTACATCGTCAACACACCGGAAACGCTTCACCACGTGACAGTGGACGCGCTCGAAAAGACCGATCTCGTTGAGCAGGCATTTACGAAAAGGGACTTCGGCAAGTACCTCGACGATCCGTCCCTCTTTCCCGAAACAGATGCGACAATCGACCTTACCGCACTCCCACCGGCACCAGCAGTGAAAAGCCCAGCGGCTCGCGCCAGGACCTCATCGACCACGGTCGCGGCTTCGATATCCGCAAGAACGAAACCGGCGGCCACCCCCAAAGCAATGAACGCCGTCAGACCGGCGAATCCAAAGGGACGGTAAGCCCTTCGCCCGATCCTCCGGACACGATGCCATCGCGGGAGAATTTTGCGAGCCACACCGAGGGCGACATGGAGTATCGATCAACTCCAAATCCATGTGGTCAATCGGCTCGTCCTCACGTAATAACGCGCCTCGCATCGGGTCTGTAGCTCAATTGGTCAGAGCAGGCGACTCATAATCGCTTGGTTCCGGGTTCAAGTCCCGGCGGACCCACGCTCGCCGAGGCCGGCAATTATCCAGCCGCGGGTCGGGATCGCGAAATGAATGCTCTTTTCGAACGGACGTCGAAATATTTGCGCTTGAAATCACCCATGTCGCTGCGGATCGAGTTTTCCCGGCGCCCCCCATTTCCGCGCCACCACGTCGCATTCCGACGACCCCCGTTCGAAATCGACACCTTGCAATCCCCCACAACTACACCCAGAAACAGTATAGTGCTTTGATCAGCAAATGCGCCTGGGCACAGTCGGCACGCCCTTGGCGCGCGGACGGCACCTCACTTCTTCAGCGACTCGATATATGCGAGCAGGTTCGCGAGGTCGGCCGGAGCAAAGGCATTCAGCAGACCTTCCGGCATCATCGATTGCTCGCGTTTGCCGCGCTCGACGACGTCGCCCTTTTCAATGGTCACCGTCTGACCCACGACATTGCGGACATCCACGCTGTCGCCGCCTTCCCGCGTGATGAAGCCCTCGACCTGCCCCGCCTTCTTCGTCTTGAACCAAACACTCTCAAAGCCCTGAGCGAGCTTTGCGTTCGGCTTCAGGATGGATTCCGTGAGCGCGGCACGGTCATATATTTTCGCCACCGCCGAGAGGATCGGTCCTTTGGGCGGTTCATCCGGCGTGATGGTGTGACAAGCGATGCAGCCCGCGCGAAGGAACATCTCTTTGCCCTGCGCGGCGTCTCCACCCTTCTGCACAGAGGCAAATACGTCCTCGTATTTCATGCCGGCGATCTGCATCGCGGGAGCGCCGGTGTCCTTCATTCCGAGCGCCTGATACGCAAAAAGGGCCGCCTCGGCTACGGCGTTGTTCGGATCCTTCAAATGCGCCGTCACCTGCGGCGCGAGCGCCTTTGCCCTGGTGCGTGCGATCACGCCGAGCAGGCTGGCGGCGCTCTCGGGTTTCGCCCACGATTTCTCCACCGCCGCCGCCGCCTTGTCGTGATCCTTTTCCTTCACCAGCGCGCTGGTGGAAAGATTCACGAGAATCGTCTGCGCGAGCGTCCGCTCAGCGGCGTTGTTGCCTTCGGCGCGTTTCGCCAACGCGTCGATCCACTTCTTATTCTTTGTGTCGCGTGAAAAATCCTCAAACGCTGCCGTCAACGCGGGATGAGGAAGATCATGCCCCGCGAACGGAGCAAACGCCGCGATCACGGAATCGATGGCTCCACCCTGTTCGCTCGCGCGCTGGAGCAGTCGCAGGGCCTTGGCGCGCAATTCGGGTCCGTCCTTATCGTTGCCGGCAATCGCCACCAGCGCCTTCACCGCCTCATCGGGCAACGAATTGTCCGCTTTAAACATCCCTTCAAGCGCCGTCAGTTTCGCCGCGGTATCCGCGCCCGCCTTGCTCAGCATCAGTTCGATCAAACCGGGGAAGTTGACCTTCGTTTTGTACATCGTCTGCACCAGCCAGCGCGCATCGTCGCCTTGCGCCACATCGACCTCCTTTTTCAAGGCCGCCTCGATTTTGTCCGACGCTTCCCAACGCTCTGGCTTGTAGACCGGGCCGCTCGTGTCGGGCCGAGTGCCCCACCACACCTTGGGATCGACGTACACCGCGTCTTTGTTGTCGAGGCGACAGAGCGTGTTCAAAATGCCGCGGCGCAATTCGGGATTCAACTTCCCTCCGAGCCGGGCGACGAGCGCATCGACGACCTTCTCATCGTAGAATCCGTACAAGGCCCGCAACGCACCCGGCTTCACTTTTTCGTCGGTGGAATCCAGAGCCGCGAGACACACCGACGACGCCTTCAGTTCGCTCAGTGCGCGGGTCGCGAGATGGGCGATGATCGGGTCCGCATCCGCCACCAATGGGAGAATTCCCTGTGCGGCGTCGGTTTTCCCAAGGCGCCGCAATCCCGCGATCGCAGCAGTGCGGACGCGCGGGTTGGCATCAACGAGGCCCGCAGCCAGTGCCTTTGTCGGGACTTGCGCTGCGAGGCGGACATCGTCACCCAATGCGTGGATCGCCGCCTCGCGGATCGACGCATCCGCTGAAAGTTGAGTCAGCACCGGAATCGCTTTCGCGCCAAAAAGCTGGGCGATGGTCTCCACCGCAGCAACCCGCACCCCAATGGCGCCCGGAGTCGCGGCGATCTTTTCCAAGTCGCGCCCCGCGGCTTGCCCGTTCCGGCGAAGCAATTCGCGCTGTCCAGCCAGCCGCAGGACCGCGCTCGACGAAGAGACGAGGGCGGCGAGCGCCGCGGGTGAAAGCGCCTTCAAATCGGGAACCTTCGGCGGCTGAGCATCCTTCTTTGCCAGACGCATCACGTAACCCGCATTTGGCCCGGCGTAGGTGAACGTCGCTCCTTCCCAACTCGTGATGTAAATGCGCCCGCTCGCATCCACATCCATATCCGTCGGGCGGACCATCTTCAGCCATTCCTTTTGCTCCGCCTTCCATCCCGCACCCTGCGGAGTGAGCGGATGATACATGATCGCGCTCCGGCCCCACTCCACAGTGTACAAACCGTTTTGCATCCCCGGTTCATCCAGCCAAAGCGCACCACACGGCGATCCACCACCGTAGTCAGCGAGCGGCTGGACGTGATCCTCGGGGAAGTTCTTGAAGAGATATGGATACCCCATGTGCGCGCCCGGCGGCACAAAGCTGAGCCGCACGTCCCATCCGCCCCCGTCGTTCGTGTTGTCTCGGGTGAAGATGTCGAGTGTCGGCGAGACGGCCACATCGTAAATGTTGCGCTGTCCGCGAGAGACGATCTCCAGCCCAGTCCCATCAGGCCGGACGCGCACGACGCCACCCCCGCGATTCTTGATCGTCGTCCCATCCTTGCCCTTCGCCTCGACGTATCCGTAATCGCCGACGGCAATGTAGATGAAACCGTCGATCGCAAGGCGGCAACCGTTGGTCGTATGGTCCGCACCGCGAAACTTCAGATCAAAGCCAAGCCCCGTGACGATATCCTCCTGCTTGTCCGCTTTGCCATCGCCATCCGTGTCCGTGTAGGCCGTCAAATTCGGCGGATGCATCACATAGACCGTGCCCGGTCCGTTCCCGTTCGCACCATCCCAAATCACACCACGCGGCGAATCCATCTCGGCGAAGACTTTGAATTCATCAGCCTTTCCGTCGCCATCCGTATCGCGCATGCGCACGACCCGTCCGCGATTCGGCTTCGCATCGAGCGAACCATTTTCATCCACCGCCACGAACAGCGTGCCGTCGATCGCCGCGCTGCAAGCCGTCGGGTAACCGCCCTGCGGCGGGAGAGCGAAAATCGTCGCATCATAGCCCTCCGGCAGCTTGACGGACTTGAGAATATCAGCCTCGGAGCGGGCGGGCGCATCGGCGGCAAACGCGGGCGCGGCGATGGCGAAGAAAAGGAGGGAACGGAATACTTTCATGAGATGTTCAGGATTAACCCCCGAGCCTGCATTGGCATAGACAATCTCGTTCAAACTCGCATGCGACCGACCAAACCGACCCGCCTGCCGGGGCCCCTACCTCTTCCGAGCCAGCACGTATCCGCGGCCGACTTCGGTCGGCTGATACTCCAGCCAGTCGAAGCCGGTCGCGTCGAGATACACGCGCATTTCGCCAAGCGAGTAGCACTTTCCCTCGGTGATCTGCATGAGCAGCGCGGAGTATTCGGCGACGTGAAGAGGCCCGGTTTTCTCTGCGTTGATGAAAGCGTCGTGGATGATGAGAAGCCCTTCAGGCGCGAGGGCGGCGTGCGATTTTAAAAGGAGCTCGCGCACCGTCGGCTCGTCCCAATCGTGCAGGACATTCGAGATCAGGTGCGTGTCGAATCCCTCGGGCCATGCGTCCTTGAACATGTCGCCCGCAATCACGGTGACCTTTTCCGAACAATGCTGCCGTGTGATGCAGGCGCGCGCGATGTCATCCACCGGCGGCTTTTCCAATACCGCAGCGCGCATGTGCGGATGACGCGCGACGATCGAGCATGCGTAAATGCCCGAGCCACCTGCGATGTCGAGCAACGAGGCACTGCCGGACAGATCGAGTTTCTTCGCCATCGCCGGTCCGAGCAGCGTGCCGCGGCAATC
>JAYTDO010000492.1:0-11207 GCA_043735935.1 Chthoniobacteraceae bacterium | reverse complement strand
ATTTACCTACTCCTCGGCGGGCTGGAGGCGCTCCAGATCCCTTCCGACAGCGGCGGCGGCCGCAGCGTCCTCGACCTCTTCCTCGGCGGAGTCCCCGTCGAGAAATCCTACAGTGCGCCCTTCGCGAAAATCCTGCTCTCCGAGGCGAAGCCGGAACTGCTTGTCGGCATCCATCTTCTCGGCACCGATGCTTTGGGAAAAGACGTCCTTGTCCAAACGATCAAAGCCTGCCGTACGGCGCTCATCATCGGTGGCCTCACCAGCGCCATCTACATTCCGCTCGGCGCGCTCCTCGGCATCCTCGCAGGCTACTACCGTCGATGGGTGGATGATCTCATCCAGTATTTTTACAGCACTCTCGCCTCCATTCCCACCATCCTCCTTCTCGTCTCCATCCTCATCGTGCTGGGGAAAGGGCTCGGCACCATGGCGATCGCGCTCGGCATCACGGGATGGGTCGGCCTTTGCCGCCTCATCCGTGGCGAGACCATGCGGCAAAGCGAACGCGCCTACGTCACCGCCGCGCGCGCCATCGGTCAGAGCCATTGGAATATCGTCACCCGGCATCTTCTCCCGAATGTGATGCACCTCGTCCTCATCAATTTTGTCCTCGGCTTCTCCGGTATCGTCCTTAGCGAAGCGATCCTCAGCTACCTCAGCGTCGGCTCGCCCGTGGGCACACCGAGTTGGGGGAGCATGATCGATAGCGGCCGCGCCGAGCTCAGCCGCGACCCGCTGGTCTGGTGGAATCTCACCGCCGCCACCGCCGCACTGTTCTTCCTCGTCCTCGCACTCAATCTCCTCGGCGACTCCCTTCGCCGTGCATTTGACCCTAAACTCGGCTAACCCTTCGCCACCATGTCCACGCCGCTCCTCGACATTCGGAATCTCTCCATCCAATTCCACACCGAAAACGGTGTCGTGGAAGCCGTCAAATCCGTCTCCCTCACACTCCAGAAAGGCGAGACCCTCGCCGTCGTTGGCGAAAGTGGCAGCGGCAAAAGCGTGACCGGCCTCGCGCTGACACGTCTCCTCCCCGAGCCGCCAGCGCGTTATACTTCCGGCGAGATCCTTCTCGACGGACGCGACGTTCTCAAAATGCCCGCTCGTGAGCTCCGGGCGATCCGCGGTGCGAAAATCGCCTACATTTTCCAGGAACCCAGCACGTCGCTGAATCCCGTCTTCACCATCCGCAACCAGATCGCCGAAGCCATCCAGCTTCACCGCCCCGAGGTCACCGACGTCGATGGGGAGATCGTCAAATACCTTGACCTCGTCGGCATCGTCGACCCCGCGCAGCGCATGCGCGATTACCCGCACCAACTCAGCGGCGGCATGCAGCAGCGCGCGATGATCGCGATGGCGCTGAGTTGCCAGCCCGACCTCCTCGTCGCCGACGAGCCGACCACCGCGCTCGACGTCACCATCCAGGCGCAAATCATCGACCAGCTCAAAGACCTCAAGGCCCGCCTAGGCATGGCGATCATCCTCATCACGCATAATTTCGGCATCATCAGCGGCATCGCCGATCGGGTCGCCGTCATGTTCCGCGGAAAGATCGTCGAAACCGGCTCCACGCACGAAGTCCTTTCCAACCCGCAGCATCCCTACACGCAGGCACTCATCCAGTGCATCCCGCAACTCGGCGCCAAACGCCATCGTCTCGCCACCATCGACCACGCTGCGCTCGAAGCCTCCTCCCTCTGAATTCGGCACTATGAAAATTTTCCCGCTCGTACTCACCGCGCTGATGGTCGCCGCGAACGCCTTCGCGGAAAACGTGCAGATCCAAATCGAGGCGAAATTCCAGGGATTCGCTGTGCCGCTTTTTCCTGATTCGCGCGCGAAAGCAAAAAGCACCAACCGCGATGACGTGCTCTCGGCACCGACCGTCGTGACCAAAGCCGGCCAGTCCGCGACGATCGAGATCGTCCGCGAGGTGGCGGTGCCATCCGCCGCAAACAATAAAGGGATGACCCAGTGCGGCGTCTCGCTCGAAATCCTGCCTGAGGTGCACAACGGCAAGATCACCCTTTCGGGAAAAAGCATCGTCCGTCGCCAGTCGCAGCCTGGCGAACGACAGCCCTTTCAGGCGGTCACCTTCGTTGCTCGGGAAACGTATTTCAGCGGCAGGGTCGTCGATGGAAAACCGGTCACGCTGCATGTCGGCGATGGCCCGAAGGATTCCTCGCGCATCACTCTCACCGCCAGGAAAGTCGAGCCGCCCGGAGTCGCGGTGAAGTAGCCGACGAATGCCGAAATCTTGGCTTAAAGTGCGTCGCGGAGGAGATCGAAAATCGACGTGTGATCCATGAAGCCGTGCAGCTTCTCCGCGCCGGGACCGCGAGCCGCGGCCACCACATCTTCGGCGGTGTTTAACGCCGACGGTTGCTGGAACGCCGCGGGTTCATTACGGACGCTGGACGGCGGGCCATTCGGCCCGGTGGCCCAGGTGAGCGAAGGATAACCGCTCGCCGTCGTGCCGAGCAGTGCGACGCCGTGATCCTGCCGCAGCGGAAATCCATTTAACGTCAGGCCGCCGATGCCGTGCTTGCCGACCGCGAGGATCAGCGTTTTTTCGCCCGAATATTTCATCGCGGTCGCGATCGCGCGGTCGAGCGCGAGCGTCTCGGTGAGCGTGCGTTCGCCTTCGTTTCGTTCCGCCGCCCGAGTGACGAGCGCCGCATCCACCACGAGCAGATAACCGCGATTGTTCACCTGCAAGATCTCGATCGCGCGCCGCACCATGTCGGAAAGGGAAGGCTGCAGACTGCCGGACTCGATCGAATCGCTGTAGGCGAGTGGGCCAGGGGCGAAGATGCCGACCAGGCCTCGGTCGCGATAGTTCGTCGTGTTTTCGAGGTCGGCCTTGCTCCACACCATTTCCCGGCCACTGTTTTGCAACTCGGCGAGAAGATCCCGCCCATCCTTGCGCCGCCCCTTCTTTGCTTCCGGTTGAAATGCGCCCGCGCCGCCGCCGAGGATCACATCGATCTGGGCGCGCTCGGTCAGTTGCAGCGCGATCGAATCCGTCTCCCGCGCGTCGGCCACATGCGCGTAAAAGGCGGCCGGCGTCGGGTCCGAGAGTTCGCCATTCGTGACGAGACCCACCGCGCGGCCCTGCGCCTTGGCCAACTCCAGCAGTGTGTGGAGCGGCTGGCCGCGGTAGTCGAACGCCACATTGCGATGGCTCACCCGCTGTCCGGTCGCGAGCGCAGTCGAAGCGGACGCCGCGTCCGGTACCGCGAAATCCCGCGCCGCATTTGCGACGAGCGCCGTGTACGGAAAACCGTCGAGCGCCAGCCGATGATCCGCGCCGCCTTCATACAGCCGTGCAGCCGTCAGATGCCGCGTCACCATCCCATCGCTCACAAAGACGATGATTCCAAAATGGCTCTGCACCACCCAGACCTGAAAATAGAGCACGCCGAACGCAACAAAGAGCAACAGGCAAAAGAGCGCGAGCAGTTGGTTGCGGAGCTTCATCGGGAAAAGTGCGGGGATTCAATGGGCGGCATTTGCGCTTGGCAATGCTCGATTTCCAGCGAGCCCGCGCGTAGCGTCCGCGCCGTGTCCCGCTTTCGTTCCCTCCTTTTGTTTCTCGCGCTGCTCGCAGCGGGCTGTTCCAGCGTCCCGCCGCCCACCGCTGGCGCCCGCCGTCCCGTCTGGTTGATCGGCAACGGCTTTCACACCGCCCTCATCGTCCGCACGAAAGATGCGCCGGCTTCGTGGCGTGAGCTTCACGGCGAACCGCGCGCGGATCACGTCCTCATGGGTTGGGGAAATCGAACCTTTTACACGGGCGGAAAAATGAACGCGCTGACGCTCGCCCGCGCCGGCCTGCTGCCGGATGGCAGCGTGCTCCACGTCATGCCGATCCGTGGCCCCATCGCCCGCACATTTGCCCGCAGCGATCTCGTTCGCTTCGATGTCGATCCCGCGGGCCTCGCGGACCTGTGCACTTTTATCGATGACTCCTTCGCCCTCGACGCCGGGAAGCCCATCTACCTCAAGCCGGGCTTCTACGCGGGTAGCCGCTTCTATAAAGGGCGTGTCCCTTTTCTTTTCCCGAATATCTGCACGACGTGGTGCGGACGGGCCTTGCGTCGCGCAGGGGTCCCCATCTTCGTGCTTACCGCGTTGACGGGCGAGAATCTCATCTGCCAGGCCGAACGCTTCGGCACGCTCGAACAGCGCAAGCATGCGCCGGTGGACGGCTTTTAATCGAGCGTCTTCAGCCCCTCCACCACGCTCATCCGCGCCACCGCGAGCGCCGGTGTGATGCTCGAGATGATGCCGAGGCAGGCCGCGACGAGAAACGCGAGCCCGAGGATGCGCGGCGTGACCTCGAGCATGATGAAAAATCCGCCCGTCGCCTTCGCGACATTGATCGAAACCGAGATCAACCACGCGCCGCCCGCGCCGAGCACCGCCCCGCACATCGCCAGTCCGAAACTCTCCGCCAGGATGAACGCAAAGATTTCGCGGCGCCGAAACCCAAGCGCCTTCAGCACGGCCAACTCCCGGAAACGTTCGCGGATCGCCATGCTCATCGTGCTCGCCGAGACGACGAGCAGTGTGAAGACGATCGCCGAGCAGATCGACTTCACGAGCACCTTCAGATTCCCGAGCATGGAGACGAAGCTCATTTGGAAAGCCCGCTCCGTCTCGGCCCTGACTTCGTTCGCGGTATTGGCGAAAGTCTTGTTGATCGCGTCGATCACCCTGGGTGCCGCTTCGGCGGATTCCGCCCGCACGTACCACATCCCCACCTTCCCCCAGTTGTTCATCGCCTCGTCCAGATAGTCCTCGTGAAACCAGCAGTTCCGATCGTCGATGGTGCCTTCGTAGATGCCGACGATGTGCAGCTCCAGATCGCACGGAAAAAACGTGCCTTCGATGTTCATCTTGTCGCCGATCGCCAGCTTGTAGCGCGCAGCCGTGTCTTTGCCGATGATGCACGATGTCCGGTCCTTGATGAACGCCTGCACCTGCTCGTCCGCGATCTTCGCGTCGCCGAAAATGACCGACATCTTTGTCGGATCGATCCCGAACTGCGCGAAACCGATCCCCTCATCGTCCTTAAATTTTCCACCGAAGAACGTGAGCGGAGTGACCGCGGCTACTCCGGGGATCTTTTCGATTGCGCTCCGCTGCCGTGCGGGAAGTGCATCCGCCAGCGACACCCTGCTGCGTACCGCGATGCGCAACGACGCACCGATGTCCTCGGGCGGTTGCGTGATCTCGTGTAGCGCGACCAGCAGCACGGTGAAAAGAAAAAGGCTCACCGCCACGCTCAGGATCGACAGCGCGGCGCGCCGTTTGTTCCGCAGCGCATTCTTTACCACGAAGCCACCGATGCTCACGTCGTCAGCCTTTCTCCCGGAGAAAACGCGCGCGCCCATCGCTCCGGGCGGCGGTCGCGTGAAGCTTCGCGGTGGACGATGTTTTCCTGCGGCATGGAGACGGCCTGTTTACGCCGTGCACGCCGTCCGCGCAAACCCGGGCTTTCCCCGTACGTGCCGCGTTGACCGCACGCTTGCACGACTGGTAGCGTCTCGGCTGGCGGTGCCGACAACGCCGTTCCCAACCGGAGAAATTGTATGATTTACCCAACGTCGTCAGGCCTAATGCGCAGAGCGTACATTCTCATTTTGCTACTCGCCTGGCTCGCGGTCTCTACGGCGTCGCGCGCGCAAGTTTCACCCGCGGCGATCCCGAGCCTTTCCCTCAAAACCAACGGCGAGGTTTACCAAGTCGCCGAACAGCCCGACGGAAAGCTGATCATCGGCGGGCGTTTCACCTCGGTGAATGGCGTGCCGCGGTTGAATCTGGCGCGGCTCAATCCGAACGGGTCGACCGATCTGACGTGGAATGTCGGCGTCAATGGATTTATCGGCGGCCTGCGTGTCGTCGGAGCGGCGCTGTTTGTGTCCGGTGGCTTCAACGAAATCGGCGGAGTCGCACGCTCTTCGATAGCCAAGGTTTCCACGATCTCCGGGGCCGTCGATCCGCAGTGGGCCCCGAGTTTGATCAACGCAGACTCGACGGTGGGCGACGCGGGCTTCGTCTCGTCCTTCGCCGCCGATGCCGACTGGCTCTACATCGCGGGTTTGTTCACGAAGGTCGGCGGGATTGCGCGATCGAGTCTTGCTCGCGTTCGACTCACCGGCGTCGGTGCGCTCGATACGACGTGGAATCCCTCGCCCACTGGCGGGCGCATGATCGACGGCGGACGGATCAATGTTTATTCCATCCTGCTCATCGGCGACGCGCTGTACGTGGCCGGGACTTTCACGAAAATGGGTACGCTGAACGTCACCGGTCTTTCGCGCGTGGCGACCACCGGTTCCGGTGCGGTGGACGCCTCGTGGACGCCGTCCGTCTCCGGTGCCCGGAGCACGGTGACGGCGATCGTGTCCCGCGGGGTCGATCTTTACGCTGGAGGCGATTTCACGAGCATCGGTGGCGTCGCTCGCGCGGCGCTAGCTAAGGTTTCGCTCATCACGGGCCAAGTCGATGCCACGTGGGATGCCCATCCGGAGGACGGCATCTCGGACGGCCTCAGCCTCGACGCGCTCGCCATCTCCGGAGATCACCTCGTCGTTGCCGGCAATTTTCAAAAAATCGGCGGCCTGCCGCGCCTGCGACTGGCGCGAGTCGCACTGGACGGCAGCGGGCTCGCCGATCCGGCATGGGCGCCGCGGGTGAATGGTCGCCTGGCTTTCACGCTGGGCACTTCGCGCGGCGTCGTGGTCGCCGGCCCGTTTCAGCTCATCGATGACTCCACTTCGCTCGGAGTCGCGCGCATCGATTCAAACACCGGTCGGCGCGACGAGACCTTCCCCGTCCAGACCGAAGGCGACGGCCGCGTGTTTGCGCTCGCGCGCCAGTCGGACGGCAGCGTCATCCTCGGCGGCGATTTCTGGTCGGTGAACGGTCTGCCTCGGCGTCATCTCGTGCGCGTGAACCGATTCGGACAGCTCGACGAAAGTTGGCTGCCCAATCCCGATCGGCCCGTGTTCGCTTTGGCGATGAGCGGATCGTCGCTGTTCGTTGGCGGTTATTTCACGAACATCGCCGGCCAGCCGCGCTCCCGCCTCGCGAAGCTCTCCACCCTCGACGCTCCGTTGCTCGATCCGACCTGGAATCCCGGCGCGAACAGCGGGGTGCTCGCGCTCGCGACCAATGGCGCCGAGTTACTTGTCGGCGGTGAATTCACGCAACTCGGCGGCGCGGCGCGGCGTGCGCTCGGGAAAGTGAGCGTCTTCGGCGCGGGCGTCGTCGATGCCGGCTGGAACCCCAGCCCGACTGGTCCGTCCGGATTCAACGGCGGCGCCAAACCGCGCGTCTACGCGATCGCTCTGGATTTTCCAAACGCCTACATCGCCGGGAATTTCACGCAGATCGGCGGTCGCAGCCGCAGCGGCCTCGCAAGGATTCGCGCGGACGGTACCGGGCTCGCCGATCAGAACTGGATCTGCGATCTGACCTTCACCATCTTTCCCGGAGTCGAGGATCTGGCCGCGGGTTACTGCCTTGCGCTGGATGGGGCGGACCTTTTTGTGGGCGGCTTTTTCTCCGAGGCAGGCTCCGACTTCCGATTCAACGTCGCGAAGGTCGATGCGGCGACGGGCGACCTCGATCCTTTTTGGAATCCGGGCGCGAGCAACGGCGTCGGGTCGATCGCGCTTCGGCCGGGCACGGTCCTCATCGGCGCATCCGAAGGTCTGAATTACGTCGCGGCCTTTGCGGACGACGGCGACCCCACGCAGGGTGTCCTTTTCTTTCCCACGAGCGGTTTCACTCAGGTCGATGTCGACGAGCGGCGCAACTTCGCCGAAATCGACCGCACCACCGGCTTCGTGACCGCCTTCGATCCGAGTCCCGACGGCGCGGTCAATGCCATCCTGCCGCTCGGCGGAGATCTTTTCCTCGGCGGCACCTTCCTCGAGGTCGGTCGCGACTTCCGCAGCGGCATTGCGTTTCTCGCGGTCGCCGATCCGCCGGTCATCACGCAGGACCCCGCGAACGTCGCGGGCATCATCGTCGGCCGCAACGCCGGCGACGGCGAAGAGGTGACTCATTTCAAACTCAAGACCGTCACGGGCGGATCGCTTCTCAAGCACGACGGATTGACCCCCGTCCTGCCCGGCGACTTCATCACCGTTGCGGAGGGTCAGGCCGGCCTTCTTTTTCAAACGAGCGGCGTCGGTTCGCCCACGGTCACCTTTTCCTCCGCGCTGAATGCCACCGCCAATGGCGTCGGCTCCGGCTCCACTACGGCGCCCGTCGTATTGGATCGCGCGCTCCCCGTCGTCCGCCTCTCGCAGAGCGTTTACGAAACGCGCGAGAGCGATTTGGTCGTCGTGGTCGTCCTTGAAAAACCCGCGGGCGTCGCCGCGACCGTCCGGTTGTCCACCGCCGAAGCCTCCGCGCGCGACGGCTCCGATTTCAGCGGCTTCAGCGGCAATGTCATCTCCCTCGCCGCCAACGAAACCTCGCATCCCGTTCCCATCCTCATCGCCCGCGACGGGATTCCGGAGGCCGACGAAAAATTCAGCGTCACGCTCTCCGCCGATGGCCTCAATGCCACGATCGCCGCACCCGCCACCGCCGTCGTGACCATCCATGACAGCGACCGCGTCGGCGTCAGCGGTTCGCTCACGAACTTCACGCTTCCCGCGCCCGCCGCACCGCCCGCCAGCGTGGGCCGTTTGCACGTCGATCTCCAGCCGGCGGCCGCGCGGGGGCAGTGGCGGCTCAGCGGCGAGGTCGCGTGGCGTACGCAGGGGACGGATGTCGCGGGTCTCGCCGCCCGAAGTTACGGGATCGAGTTCCGTGCCGTTCAGGGTTACCGCGCCCCGGCTCCGCTCACCGTCAATATTCCCGCCGCAGCCCCGCGCACCGTCAGCGCGATCTACGTTCCGCTTCCCGTCGGCGACACCGGCGCACTCCGCGTCGTCATCAAGCCGGATTCCATCGCCGCGGATTCCGACCCGGCCTTTCGTGGACGCTGGCGTTTGGTCGGGGAGACCGCGTGGCGCGACAGCGGCGCCTCCATCACCGGCCAACCCGTGGGCGTTTACCCCGTTGAATTTCAGCCCGTCGCCGGTTTCGTCACGCCGCCCGTCCGCGACGCCATCGTTGAGGGCGCGCAGACCAACGGCATCACCGGCCTTTACACCGTCGCCGACACCAGCGGCGGCGATCAGCCCGCTGTCGTGGATTTCAACGACCTCGCCACCGCGCCCTTCTGCTTCAACGGACAGCTCCAGAGCGCCATCGGCCTCGGCAGCGGTGTTGTCGTCCAAAAACACGTCGTCCTCACCGCCGCGCATCTTCTTTTCGACGATCAAAACCTCACCTACGTCACCGCCGTGCGCTGGTTCCATCAGCGTTACCGCGATCGCTTCGAGCCGGTGCCCGATGTCGCTCGTGGATGGCTCGTCTTCGATGGCTACGCCGCTCAGCGCAAAGTCGCACCCGTCCCCGGCCAGGGCACACTCGCCTCTCACAATCTCGACGTCGCCGCGGTCTACTTCTCCTCCTTCGCTGCGCGAGGCGGCTTCGGCGGTTTCCTTTCGTCGAACGCCTCTCCCAATGAATGGCTCTCCGGCACCCGCGACGCGATGCTCGTTGGTTATCCCGTCGAGGGCTTCCCCGCTGCGCGGGACGATGCCGGCAAACTTTTCGCCACCGCACCCGCTCCCGTTTCCTTCGCTTCACTTCTCGATCGCGTCTACGCCACTTCCGACATCGCCAGCTTCCCGGGCAACAGCGGCGGCCCGCTTTATATCCGCGCCGATTCCGGCGATTTCTTCCCCGCCGCCGTTTACCTCGGCGGCACTTCACAGACTCTCGTCCGCGCCATCGACGACGATGTCGTCGATCTCATCAATCGCGCCGAGACCGTCGCCAACGGCGGCGCCAACAACACCGGCGGCGGCATCACCCTCGTCAGCCAGGGGCAGACTGGCATTCAGTTCAGCGACGGTTCTCTCGCCGTGGACATCCAGCCCATCTCCGCTCGCACCGCAGGCGCCGCGTGGCGCGTCCTCAATCGCGAATCCGCCTTCCGCCTCTCATCCACTTCCCCCATCTCACTCACCGCAGGCACCTACACCATCGACTTCCGCGACGCCGCGCCTTCCGCAAACCTCCTCACTCCCGCCGCGATCACCATCAACGTCCTCGACGGCCAAAGCACCTCCATCACCGCCATCTATGGCGAACCCGTCACCATCTCCGTCGCCGCCCAACCGCAGGTCGGCGGCACCGTCACCGGCGGCACCTTCAGCAAAGGCGTCCCCGCCAAAGCCGTCGCCCTCCCGGCGCTCGGCTACCACTTCCTCCGCTGGTCGGAAAATGGCCTCGCCGTCAGCACCGATCAGGTCTTCACCTTCACCGCCGACCGCCCGCGCAGCCTCTCCGCCAAATTCAAACCCGGCCCCTTCGTCGCCCTCCAGGGCACCTACTCCGGCATCGCTACCACCACCGATTCGCCCTCCGGTTTCCTCTCTCTCAGCCTCGACGCCGCGGGCTTCTTTACCGCTTCCGTCTTTTTTGAAAATCGTCGCTTCGCGCTCAAAGGCCACTTCGATAGCGACGGACATTTCTCCGCCATCCTCGACTCCGCCTCCGGCCTCACCTTTTCGCTCGACCTCGACATCACCGGCCTTTCCCCCGGCATCGCGGGCCGCATGAAGCGCGACGGCCAGACCCTCGGCCTCGTCGATTCCGCACGCACCCCATTCTCCGCGAATGAGCCTACTGACAGCGTTGGCCGCTACACGCTCCTCCTCCGCGAGCTCGGCGACATCTCCGCCAGCCCCCGCGCCACCGGCTACGGCGCCGTCAAAATCAAATCCAACGGCACCCTCCGTTTCAGCGGCGTCATTGGCGATGCTTCACCCGTCACCCAGGGCTCGCAACTCCTCGCCGGACGCCAGTGGGCGCTCTTCCTCCCATCCCACTCGAAGCGCGCATACACCGCCGGCACCGTCTTCTTCCGCAAGCTCGGCCCCACCAATCTCGACGGCCTCCTCGACTGGTCCGTCCCCGCCGGTGCCGACTCCCGCACGCCCGCGGGCTTCCGCGTGCAGGTCGGCGTCGAAGGTCTCCGCTACATCCCGCCCGCCGATCGCGTCCGCGCCATCGCGCTCGACACCGGCCTGCTCCGCATCGCCCCGCTCGGCAGCGCCGCC
>JAYTDO010000491.1:0-5296 GCA_043735935.1 Chthoniobacteraceae bacterium | reverse complement strand
CTATGACGGGGTCATCGCGGTCAAAGGCGGCATGGCGAGCAAGACGCCTTTCGAAAAACTTCAGGAACTCGTCGCGAACCGGAAGTTCACCGTCACGATCGAAATGCACCTCGGGACCGGCGAATACACCGTCTATACGACCGACCTTAGCGTCGATTACGTGAAGCTGAACATGGGAGAGTAGGAACTAGTTGAGTGTTGGTTGACGCACGACGAAGGTCGGCGCCCTTTTCATCCGCTCCCACATTTCACCGTTACTTTTCTGCTATGGCTCAATCACCGATCGTCCGCGCCGAGGCCCTCATCGAGGCCCTCCCGTTCATCCAAAAATTCCGCGGCGCGCTGTTCGTCATCAAATACGGCGGCAGCGCAATGGAGGATGAAAATGTCGTCGAGCGTTTCCTGCGCGATGTCGTCTTCCTCGAAGCCGTCGGGATCAATCCAGTGCTCGTGCATGGCGGAGGAAAGGCCATCACCAGCAAGATGCGCGAGGCGGGACTAAAACCGCGCTTCGTCAACGGCCTGCGCGTCACCGACGAGCAGTCCATCCGAATCGTCGAGACCGTCCTGGATAACGAGATCAATCCGGGCATCGTCCGCATGCTGGACACCTTTGGCGGAAAGGCCGTGAGTGTTTACGGCAAAGACATCCTGGTGGGCAAAAAGCTCCCGCCCCAGACCGAAGGAAAAGCCACCGGAATCGATATGGGTTTCGTCGGCGAAGTCATCGACATCAAGCTCGACCCCATCCAACGCGCCGTCGCCGCGGAGACCGTTCCAGTCATCTCCCCGCTCGCCCGGGATGACCAGGGGCTTATCTACAATATCAATGCCGACATCGCCGCCGCCAATATCGCGGGACGTCTGCACGCCGCCAAATTCATCTACCTGAGCGACGTGCCGGGCATCATGCGCGACCCCACCGACCGGGAATCGCTCATCCCGTCGGTCACCCGCGAGGAGATCGAAAAACTGCGCGAAGACGAAATCATCACCGGCGGAATGATTCCCAAGGTCGAAAGCGCCATGCAGGCGCTCGCCCTCGGCGTCAAAAAAGTCCATTTCATCGACGGTCGTGTCCCGCACTCACTCCTGCTGGAGATTTTCACAAACACGGGCGTCGGCACCGAAGTCGTGCCGTAACGATCATGCCGCGTAAAAAGCGGCGATTTGCTCGACCACGTACCGCTGCTGATCTTCCTGCAGCTCAGGGAAAATCGGCAGGGCGAGCGACTCGGCGGCAGCGCGTTCCGACTCCGGGAAATCGCCCTCGCGATAGCCGAGATCGCGAAAGCACTCCTGCTGATGTAAGCATAGCGGGTAGTAAACTTCGGAGCCGATCCCGGCACCCTGCAAGTGCGCCCGCAACGCATCGCGGCGCGGGACGCGGATGATGAACTGATTGTAGATGTGGTGGTTTGCCAATCCGCTCCCGGCATAAACCTCCGAGGGCATCACGATCGTGCCATCCAAACCGAGTCGCCCGAATTCCTCGCGATAAAATGCCGCGCGCTCGCGCCGACCCGCGCTCCAGGCGTCGAGGTGTGCGAGCTTGATGTGCAGCACCGCGGACTGGATCGCATCGATTCGAAAATTTCCCCCGACCCACTTGTGGTAGTAGCGCGTCTCCATTCCGTGATTGCGCAACGCGCGGATCTTCGCCGCCAGCGCCGCGTCGCGGCAGACCACCATCCCCGCGTCACCGAACGCGCCTAGATTCTTTGTCGGATAAAACGAAAACCATCCCGCCTCGCCGATCGCCCCAGCACCGCCCATCGGATGCTGCGAGCCCAGCGCCTGTGCCGCGTCTTCGAGCACCGGCACACCAAAACGCTTTCCGAGCGCCACGATCGCCGCCATGTCGGCGCATTGCCCGAAAAGATGAACAGGCACGATCGCCTTCACTCCGGGCGTATTCGTCAGCGCCGCCTCCAGCGCCGGCACCGAGATATTGAAGGTGGCCGGCTCGATATCCACGAACACCGGCCGCGCCCCGAGTCGCGCGATGCAACCCGCCGTCGCGAAAAACGTGTATGGCGTCGTCAGCACCACATCACCCGGTCCGATTCCCAGGGCCATCAGCAGCACCAGTTGCGCGTCCGTTCCGGAGGACACTCCGATCGCGTGCGCGGCTCCACAGTACTTTGCCACCGCATTTTCAAAAGCCTCCGTCTTCGGCCCAAGGATCAGCACCTGAGAATCCGCCACAGCTTCAATCTCCGCGAGGATTTGGGATTTGAGAGGAGCGTATTGAAGCTTGAGATCGAGGAGCGGCACTTGCATTCGCGCAGATTGGAAAAGCGCGGCGCACGGCGTCGAGCGGCGATTTCCATCCAGGCCGAGATTCTTGTGCCAAAGCCGAAATCGTCGCGACTGCCGGTAGCCGCGACGTGTCGCATCGAGCCCTCAGAGCCCGTTACCCGCCCTTGTTCGGCGCGTGGGTATGCGCGCAGGAAGATGCCGCTTGTCGGACCGTCGGGCTCTGATACAACGCCGAAATGATCGTCACGACCGCATCGCTCTACAAAGTCGCCTACGGCAAATTCGCCATCGGCGCCTACAACATCAACAACGCCGAGCAGACCATGGGTCTATTCAAAGGCTGCATCGCCAGCCAGGCGCCATTCATCATCCAAATCTCCAAAGGCGCCCGGAATTACACCGAAAAGCGGATGCTCGAGGCGATCATCCGGTCGGCCAGCGAAATTTTTCCCGACGCGATCTTCGCAGTCCACCTCGATCACGGCGATGAGAAGACCTGCTACGACTGCATCGACTCCGGTTTTTACTCGTCGGTCATGATCGACGCCTCGCACGAGACTTTCGACGAGAACGTCGCGATCACCAAGCGGGTCGTCGAGAAAGCCCACGCTAAGGGCATCAGCGTCGAGGCAGAGCTGGGAATGCTCGGCGGCGTCGAGGAAGACATCCAGGTCGACGAAGGAAACGCGTGTCTGACGAACCCGGAGGAAGCGGTGGAATTCGTCAAGCAAACCGGTTGCGACGCGCTCGCCGCGGCCATCGGCACCAGCCACGGCGCCTACAAATTCAAGGGGCAACAGTCCCTGCATTTTGAGGTGATCGAGGCGATCCAGAACAAGATCCCGGGCACCCCGATCGTCATGCACGGAAGCTCCAGCGTCCCCGCAGAGGAAGTCCGGCGGATCAACGCCGCAGGCGGAACGCTCGACCCGAGCGCGTGTGGCGTAAACGAGAACGAATACCTGCCCGCGGCAAAGCTCGGCGTGACCAAAGTGAACATCGATACCGACGGACGGCTCGTCTGGACGCGCGTGCATCGCGAGTATTTCCGCGACAAGCCCGGCGATTTCGACTTTCGCCCACCTGGCAAGATTTTCATCGAGGAATACGCAAACTTCATTGCCCACAAAAACGAAAAGCTCGGCAGCGCAAATACGCTCGCCGAAGTCCGTGCGTCGATGGGGAAATAGGCTCCCTGTTTCATGAAAACGCTTCCCGCCCTTGCCGTCGCCATCCTTGCTCCAGCGCTCGCCTGGGCCGCTCCTCAGCTCGGCATCGAGCAAGCCGTAAAGCTCGCCCAGGACGATCTCAAGTCGCGCGGACTGACATCGCAGGTTTACATCTCATCCGTCGTGCTCGAGGCCGGGCATTGGTCGGTGAAATGGTCCGGCGAGATCGTCCTGTCGCCGGAAAAGAAAGAGAGCGGACTAGAAATCGCGATGGATGGCGGCCTTGCCCGGATCGTGAAAGGGCCCGCCAATCGCAATCCGCTGACTGGCACATTCGACCCCAACGGCGCGAGCGGGCTAGAGAACCATCGCACTCGTTCGACACGCGGCAGCATTCTCGATCTGAAACACTAGGCGCCGCGCCGGCACGCCGTGCGAATGCTCCCGATGATGGCCGCAATTACGGGCATCCTGGCCGCGTGGCCCGGAGTGACGTGGCCTGCGATCAAGGCTCGGATCGGGCGGGAGTTTCCCGCGGTGCGGCCGATCTCCGCCGACAAACTCGCCACCCAGTTGGCTGGGAAAAATCCCCCGTTGCTGCTCGATGTCCGCACGGCGCCAGAGTTCGAGGTGAGTCATTTGGCAAACGCCCGTCGAATCGATCCCGATGGACAGGCCATCCAAATCCGCGTGCCGAAAAGCTCGCCGATCGTGACTTACTGCTCTGTCGGGTATCGGTCGGCGGCATTCGCCTCACGGCTCCAAGCAGCAGGCTTCAGCAACGTGCAAAACTTGGACGGATCGATTTTCCAATGGGCCAACGAAGGGCGACCGATGACGGGGTCGAAGGTTCACCCTTACAACCGGATCTGGGGCACGCTTCTCAACGCACCTCTGCGCGCCGAGCCTCCCTAGATCAGCTGCGTGGCCAGGCCGAGAAAGGTGCCCATACTCGCGACGTCCGTGGCCGTCGTGAGGAAGATGCTTGATGCAGTAGTGGGATCGGCTCCGAGTTTCTTCAATGCGAGAGGTACGACCGCTCCAAAGACGCCGCTGATCACACAGCTTGCCGTCATCGCGATAAACACGATCAGCGCGAGCATCGGAGCGGCGGGATTCTTCTGACAGGCGGCGTAGATCCACATGCCGAGCGCAGCGGCGATGCCGACCAGCGCGCCATTGAGGACGCCGAGCAGGGCTTCTTTGCCGATGAGCGTCCTCGCTTTCGCCGGGGTCAATTCACCGAGCGTGATGCCCCGCAATGCGACCGCCGGCGCCTGGCATCCCGTGTTTCCGGACTGCCCCGCGAGCACGACCACCCGGTCGATCGTCTCCTCGAAGAAGCCGACGACGGCGGCGGCGATGAAGGCGGTGAAAAGATTGAGCTGCAGCCAGGGGTGCCGCGATTTCAAACTGCGCGTCCACGGCGTGCCGAGACGCTCCTCCTTCTCGACACTGACCATCGTGCCCGCCTGCGCGCTAAGCTCGATGGTCTGCGCTTCAAACAACATCTGACCACGAATGAGGCCGATGAGCCTGCCCCCTTTGTCGCAAACGGGATAAACCGGGAAGTGCCGGACCACGGTGCTACGCATCGCCTCGGTGAGCGTCATCTCAGGCGTGAGGAAAAACGGGCTCTGGGAGCATGATCGCGTCGAGTCGCTGGTTGGGATCTTCACCGAGCAGCATCTCGCGCATCACCACGACGCCGAGGAGGCGCTCGTTTTCGTTCGCAACGAGTGCGTAGGTGATAAAGGCTCGTTTGGTCAGGTGGCGAAGGTCGTGGTCGCTTCCTTGCTCGTCGTCCCGGGCAGGTAAACGGCGAGAGGCGGTTCCATCATTTGGCCGACGGTTTGCTCGGGACA
>JAYTDO010000490.1:0-16273 GCA_043735935.1 Chthoniobacteraceae bacterium | reverse complement strand
GCGCTGCGGCGGGGCTCGCGGCGACCGGGAGTTCGAGGGTAAAAGTCGCGCCCCGGTTGGGGCCGGGGCTTTGAGCGTAGAGGCGGCCACCCATCTGTTGGGCGGCAAGTGCGGCGCTGTGCAGACCAAAACCGTGGCCTTCTTTTCGGGTGGTGAACCCGTGGGAAAAGATGCGCGTGAGATTGTGTTCGGAGATGCCGCAGCCTGTGTCGGCGAGGGTGATTTCGATGATTGCTTCGTCCTTGAGCCGGATTCCGAGGGTGAGGCTTTTCTGCGGAAGGGTACCGTCATCGATCGCGTATTTTGCGTTGCGCATGAGGTTGACGAGGATCTGGAGGACCTTGTGTTTATCGACCGCTGCGAGAGGCACCTCGTCGAAGTTTCGGATCACGCTGATGCCGTGTCGCTCGAAGCTCCCGGCGTTCATGCGCAGGGCGTCCTCGACGAGGGCTTCGGCGGGCATGCTTTCGACCAGGCCGGAGATGCGCGCGTAGGTCTGTTGGGTCGCGACGATGTCCTTGATGTGTTCGATATTCCGCGTCAGAAGATCAAGCTCGGCGAGGGCGTCCTCGCGCTCGCGTGCCACGTGGCTGCTGACCTCGACAAGATAGCCCGGGAGAAGGCGGCCTTTGGGATCCTCGGTCAGGTAGCGCGCGAGGGATCCATTCTGCTCTTGGAGAAGTTGAGTCGCGCGCACCAGATTTCCGGCGCGCGATTGGGCGAGTTTTTCCGCGATGATGGTCGCGGAGACATTCACGCTGTTGAGGACGTTTCCCACATTGTGCAGGACGCCCGTGGCGACTTCGGCCATGCCCGCCTGCCGCGAGGCGTCCATGAGTTGCCCGTGGATCCGCTGGATCTCCTGTTCCGCGCGGGCCCGTTCCGCGATCTCGTGGAGCAGCGCCTGGTCGCGGTTTTGGATCTGATCCAGCATCCCATTGAAAGTGTCCGCGAACGCGCCGATTTCGTCATCTCCGACCTTCCGTGCCCGGAGCGAGTAGTCGTTCCGGGTGGCGATCTTGTGAGCGGTATCGGCGAGGGCCTTGATGGGGTCCGAGATGACGCCTTCGAGTTTCGATGAGACGAGGACGGCGACGAGGAAGGAGGTGGCGAGGATGACGATGAGGATGGTCGCGTAGAGACCCTGGAGCTTGAGGGCTTCGGTTCGGTAGTCGGTGTGGATGTAGAGCGTGGCGATTTGGTCGCCGTCTTCCATGATGGGCTCGATGTAGGTCAGAGTGCCGCCGTGTTCGAAAAACCCGCTTTCGGGCGTGCCGCGAATGGTGGAAGCGCGCTTGAGATCGCCGAATGCGGCGAAAATCCGGCCGTTCTTGAGGACGATCAGGGCGCTGATGATTTGCGGCTTGGACTTGAGGACTTGGAGGATGTCGCGCGCGCCATCGGGGCGGTTGAAGGAGACTGCAGCGGAGCTGATGTCGGAGATGACATCGGCCACGGCCACGAGATCGCGTCGGAATTCGCGCTGGAAGAAATAGAACTGGAGGGCGAAAAGCGCTCCGGATGCGACGCAAAGCGCGACCGTGCAAGTCGCCAGGATGATGTATCGCAGCTTGCGCTGGATGGGGATGTTGTTGAGTCGGAACATGCTCAATCGTGTTCCGCTTCCGGTTTGGGTGCCTTTGCCAGCGGTCCCGAGCGGCTGGGATCGGAGCCGCCAGAGGTGGTGGGTCGCAGGGCGTAAGCGAGCAATTGTCCGCGCAACTCCAATCGCTCGCGGGCGGCGTGTTCGAGGTCCACTTCGTAGCGGATCCCGTCCGGTGTGCTGACGAAGTTGATGACGCCCCCCGCCTTGAGAAAGTTTTTGCTTTCGCCGACGGTGAGGACGCCTTCGCGCCGGACTTGATCGAGGATCGAGTCGAGTCGGCCTGCCTCCGAGTTGCTGACGAAGAGAATGTTGCAACTGCGAGCCTGTTCCTTCGCGGTGATGTGGATGATTTGCACCGGGCGTCCCTTGATCCTTCGGTCCTGCACGACTTCCCGCAGGTTCTCCGAAAGGACGTCGGATCCGTAGATCCCGATGACGAACGGAGTGTCCGGAGAGACGTGTCGCCGACTGTTCCATTCGGTGTATCGCGCGAGGCTGCAAATGAGGTTGGCCTTTTCTTCGTAGTCCTCCGCAGTCCCGGCCCGACAAGCCGCGGGCACTGCCAGCGCACAGACCAGCAGTGCCGCGATCAGCTTTCGGCGGAGCTGGTGCGAGCGAAGCGGCATTTCAATAGCTGAATATCTGACGTGCGGGAAAGGCCCAGTTTGTTGGGGGCGCGGGGAGAGCGAGAGGGGCGGAGTTCGGCGTCGCGACTGTCCCGGGAAGCGGACGGAAACGTGCAGTCGGTCGCGGGACGAGCGCTCGCAGGCTGTAGAATGCCGGCGGCGGAGGCGTGCAACGTGCCCGAGCGGAGGGGGTTGGTGGAGGCGGACGGTTCATGTAAAAAGATTTCCAAATGAAAGCACGGAATGTGCCGCAACCGGGCGCAGTCTTATTTCTGATAGTGACTTGCCGACAGGGCGGGAAATCCCTTGAGAACCGGGTGTCGCGCTCCGAGCATTCATCAACTCATGAAATCTCACTTTCGGTCCTGGTTTCTACTGCTGCTGGCCCTGACCACCCTCGTCACTGCGGCGGAGCCCGGCCCCGTCGTTGTCGTGCCGATTCGGACGGAAATCTCCCCGGCGCAGTTCTTCTTTCTGCGGCGCGCTCTCAAAGATGCGGAGCGCCGGAATGCGTCGGCGGTCATTTTAGACATGGAGACCTATGGCGGCGAGGTGAAGGCCGCCCTCGATAGCATGGATGCCCTGCTGAAAACGAAGGTCCCGACCTTCACTTTCGTCAACAACAAGGCGATCTCCGCCGGAGCGCTCATCGCGCTGGCCACTCAACAGATTTACATGTCCCCAAACGCTGTGATCGGCGCGGCGGCTCCGGTGCAGTCCGGCGGGGAGGATCTCTCGAAAACGATGGCGGACAAGACGGTCTCCGCGCTGTCGGCGATGGCGCGAGCGGCGTCCCAAAAGAATGGGCACAATGCCGATATCGCCGACGCATTTATCAATAAGGAGAAGGAATTGAAGATCGGCGACGTGGTGATCAACGGGTCCGGTGGGCTGCTCACGCTCAGCGCGCAGGAAGCGGTCAAGCCCTACGATGGCAAGCCGCTCCTCGCGGTGGCGGTCGTCGACTCGCTCGCCGAGCTGCTGAAGCGGGCCGGCCTTTCCAATGGGGTCGAGCGCCTCGAACCGAGCGGCTTTGAGCAGATCGCGTTTTGGGTTACCTCCCTCGCGCCGCTGCTGCTCCTCGGTGGCATCGCCGGGGCCTATATCGAGATCAAAACGCCCGGTTTCGGCGTGCCCGGTATCATTTCGGTGATCTGTTTTACGTTCTTCTTTGCGGGCCACTACATCGCGGGACTTTCCGGCTGGGAAGTCGTGGTGTGTTTCGCGATCGGTCTCGCGCTGGTCCTCGGCGAGTTGCTGCTCCATCCCGGTACCGTCCTGCCCGGACTTGCCGGCGCGTTGATGATGGTGGGTGCGCTTGTGTGGGCGATGGTCGATCGTTATCCGAACGAACCCCTGTGGCCTTCGGAAACGATGCTGATGCGCCCGTTGATCAACGTGGGTATTGCCTTCGCCGGGGCCATCGTTTTCGCCACGCTCGTGGCAAAATACCTCCCAAAAACCGCCCTTTACCGGCGGATCGCGCTCATTGCCGTGCTCCCTCCCGGAGTCGAACACTCGATGCCGGAGTCGAACCGCGCGCTCGCCACTGGCGCAGCCGGCGTTGCAAAAACCATGCTCCGGCCCAGTGGTAAAGCGACCTTCGGTGAACACGTTTTCGATGTCGTCGCCGAGGGTGAATTCATCGACGCCGGCTCTTCCGTCCGGGTCACGCTCGTCGAGGGGGCGCGGGTCGTGGTGGAAAGGGCGTAAGCCCTACGAACGCCGCTCGCGGAAGAAGGCTTGGAGCATCTGGGCGCACTCATCCTGGCGCACGCCGCTCGTGATCGCGCATTGGTGATTCAGCGCCGGATGCTGGAGGAGATTCAGTACGCCTCCCGCCGCACCATCCTTTCCCGAGGGGCATCCAAAGATGACGCGCTTCATCCGCACATGGACCAGTGCGCCAGCGCACATCGGGCACGGTTCCTTGGTCACGTAAAGTTCGCATTCCGTCAGGCGCCAGTCGCCGATCACACTTTCTGCCTGGGTGATGGCGAGCATCTCCGCGTGGGCCGTTGCGTCCTTGAGTGTCTCGACCTGGTTGAAAGCGCGCGCGATAATCTGCCCCCCGTGGACGATCACCGCCCCGACCGGCACCTCCTCGCATTCCCAAGCCCGGCGAGCGAGCCGCAGCGCCTCTCCCATGAAATAAGCGTCACTGTGCAGATCGATGATTTCGTCCATGGAGAAAGGCGTGCGGCGGGGTGGAAAAACTGGTTGCGTCGGCGGGGAATTAAGCTACTTCTCCACTCCCTTTCCACCACAACCGCTTTCCATTTTATGTCTATCATCGCCAAGATTCAGCAGGAGCAACTGAAGGAAGTCACCAAGTTCAACGTCGGTGACAGCGTCCGCGTCCACACCATCGTGAAGGAAGGCGAGAAGGAGCGGGTGCAGATTTTCACCGGCATCTGCATCGCCCGTCGTGGCACGCTATTGAATCAAAGCTTCACCGTGCGTCGCATCAGCTACGGCGAAGGCGTCGAGCGCGTATTCCCGGTACATTCGCCCCGGATCGCGAAAATCGAAGTCGAGACGGCCGGAACGGCCCGTCGCTCGAAGCTCAACTATCTCCGCAACCGGAAGGGCAAGTCCGCCATGGCCGTTCGCGAGAAGGTGCAGTCGTCGGCTTCGTAAGCCCGATTGGATCGGCGTCCGCCGCAATCGACGGCGATGAATTGCAGCCATCGGCATGCGGAGGAACTGCATTTCCAGGGTTGGGCTTGCGTTGCCGGCATCGATGAAGCTGGCCGTGGCCCTCTCGCGGGGCCCGTAGTCGCTGGTGCGGTCATCCTTCCCAGGGAGTTTTCGCATCGCGTCCTGCATGACTCGAAAAAGCTGAGCCACGCACAGAGAGACGAGATCTATGGTGAACTAACCGCCCGCCCGGACGTCATCTGGGCAGCGGCGGTCGTTTCTCCTGAAGAAATCGACCGACTCAACATCCTGCGCGCCACCCACGAGGCCATGCGTCGAGCGGTCGCCTCCCTCGCCGAAGCGCCGGATCACGCGCTCATCGACGGACTTCCCGTGAGGCCATTCCCCATCGCGCAAACCTCGCTCGTCGGCGGCGACGGACTCAGCTTTAGCATCGCCGCCGCGAGCATCATCGCTAAAGTCACCCGCGACCGACTGATGATCGAGCTCGACGCGGTCTACCCCCAATATGCGTTTGCCCAACACAAAGGATACGGCACGGCACTTCACATCGAACGCCTGAGAAAGCATGGCCCTTGTGCGATCCATCGTCGCAGTTTTCGCCCGGTTCGCGAGGCGATCCGCCCCCGCGCCTGAGCCCGGCGAGAATCCCGAACGCTGGCTCGGACAACGTGGTGAACTCCTCGCGGTGAGGCACCTCCGGAAGAACGGCTACAAAGTCCTGTATCGAAATTTTCGCGCAAGGCGCGGCGGCGAAGTCGACATCGTCTGCCGCGATAAGGCGTGCGACGAACTCGTCTTCGTGGAAGTGAAGACGCGGCGGACGCTCGACTACGGCACGCCCGCATCGGCGGTAAACCTCGACAAACAAAAGCTGATCGCCCGTGGCGCGCTCGCATGGCTGCGCCTCCTCGATCATCCAGACATCCGCTTTCGTTTCGACATCGTCGAAGTCCTAGTCGACGAGCGCGGCGAGTCGATGAACATCGTGCGGAACGCGTTCACGCTCCCGGAGCCTTACATGTATTGAGCGCCGCGGCGGGCTTTACGGATGCTCGACCCGCAATCGGAGCATCTTTGATATCGCGCCTTGCCGCTGCACACGGTTTTTCACGACTCGGTAGGTGCCGTCGTCGGAGAGGATGTTTTCCGCGAACCCGACCGGCTCCCATCCGTTGCTCGTCCATGCGTCGATGGCATAAAGCAAACTGCCGACATTATTCGGACGCCGGTAGGTGAGCGTGACGTCGCCACCTTCCAAGCCGATGAAGGGGAACACGCTCGCGTCGGGCACGTGCGGGTCCCCGGCGAGCGCGAATTCCAGAAGATTCACCAGCGCGTCGCCGTCGACATTCGCCATATCGCCCGCGATGGCCGGGTTATTCGCGTTGGGTCCGAAATGAAGCATCCGCCAGCCGTCGAGTGGTTCGTCCGCGATCGTCACCGTCGCGCTCGACGGCGTACCGACGGTGTACCCCGGACCCGTTGCGATGGTGACGATCACCGTCTCGCTTCCTTCGCTCAGGCTGTCGGTGAGCGCATGCACCTGAACGGTGGCTGTCGCGGCGGAGGGCGCAAAGGCGACGGTCGCAGGGATTGTTTGAAAGTCCGTTCCGTTGGTCGCAGTCCCGGCCACGGTGATATTCACCGTCAGCGCGCTGGCGGTCGATCCCACGCGAGTGAGCGTGAAAAGTCCGGTGTCGTTTCCAGTCTCCGCGGCGGTCGCATCCGTCGCTGTGATGCTGATCGCCGCAGGCTCAACGTCGATGATCGTGTAGGTGTGCGACACGTTTGCGCCGAGCGAGGCGCCGCTGGGATTGTTCAGCGCGACGATGATCGTTTCGTCCGGCTCAAGGACCGCATCGTTGATGATGACCAAAGGCAGGACCGCCGCCGTTTCACCCGCAGCGATCGTGAGCGTTCCAGAGGCGAGCGTGAAATCACTTCCGCTGGTCGCCGTGCCGCCAGTCACCGCATAGCCCACCGTCACCGCCGAAGCCTGTACCGCGCTGAGTGAAACGACGACCGCCGGTTGTGCGACGGCCTCGGAGCCGCTGCTGGCGACCGCCGCGAAGGCGATCGTCGGCGGAGGCGCCAGATCGTTGTCGGTAATAGTGAGCGTGTGCGTGTAAGAGGCGGGGCTTGAGCCGAGACTCGCGCCACTCGGATTCTGAAGCCTGATGATGACCGTTTGATTTGCTTCGGCGTAAGCGTCGTCGACGATCGTGACGGGGATGGACTTGGACGTTTCGCCCGCGAGGAAGACCAAGGTGCCCGGCGTCAGCGAATAATCGACGCCCCCGGTCGCCGTCCCACCATTGACGATATAATCGATCCTCACTTCGCCCGCCGACGCAGCGGTGAGCACGACGGGAATATAGACCGTGCCGGCACTCTCGCTCGCACTGCTCAAGCCCGTGGAAAACTTCACCTGAAACGTGAACGGATCGTTGTCCGCCAGAGTCTGCATCGCACTGCTAATGCCGATTCCATACGCGCCGGCCGCGAGATTGAGAATGACCGTTTCGGTGCCTTCCTTGAGCGTATCGTTGATGGGGTTCGTCGTAATCAGAACCCCCGATGCGCCTTGCGGAATGGAGATGGTGCCGGGCAGATTAGCGTAATCCACAGCGTTCGTGGCGGTGCCTCCCATGGTGTAATTGACGGTGAGAGCGCTGGCCGTCGATCCGGTGCGATAGATCCAAAATGCGATATAGCCCGAGGACTCACTCGCGATCGCGCTGGTCGAGGAAACGCTCACCATCGGCTGCTCGTCGTCCGCCAGATGGATGGTGGCCGTTGTTTCCAGAAACAGCGTGTAAGCCGCGTCCGGAATGAGGGTAACTGTAATGGTTTCAAACCCCTCGAATGCCGTGTCGTCGATCGGGATGAGGGCCACATCGGCGGTGGAATTCCTGCCCATCGAAAGCGTGCCGGGCAGGGTGACGTAATCCGACCCCGGCGTCGCGCTGCCGGTGACGGCATAGTGAATCGTGATATTCCCGGTGCCGCTGCCGCGAGTGGTGAAGCGAAAGGAACCCGCGATATCGGGTTCAGACGCGTAGCCATTATTCACACCGATGGAAACGACCGGCGCGTCGCCGTTGTCGGCGATGGTGACGGTCGCGATGCCGGGATTCCCGACCACGTAAGTCGCCGAAGCACGCAGTTGAAGCGCGACCGTTTCGTCCGGTTCACCGAGATCATCGTCGATCGGGATGACTGTGACCGTGCCGACTCGCGACCCCGCGGCAATCGTGAGCACGCCGGGCAGCGGCACGTAATCGACGCCGTGGGTGGCGCTGCCGTCGAGCGCGTAGTTCACCGTCAGCGCTTGTGCGGTGCTGCCCGTGCGCGTGACGACGAAAGTCCCCGTGTCGCCCCCCCCCTCGCTGGCGCTGCTGTCCGCAGCGGCGACGGTGAGCGTCGCGATGTCATCGTCTAGAATATTGATCGTGCCGGATCGATCCGCGGTGTTTCCGGTGAGGATGTAGGCCGCATCGGTGGAGAGCGTGAGGGTGACGGTTTCCGTTCCCTCAGCGAGCGTATCGTTGACCGGCAAGATGGTGACCAGAGCGGATGACTGCCCGATCGGGATGACGACATTCGAACCAGGGTTGGCGTAATCCACGCCGACGGTGGCGGTGCCGGACAGGGTGAACGCGACGGTGAGCGCGCTGCTCGTCGCTCCGGTGCGCGTGATCACGAAGGCCGCCGTATCGCCGCCGATTTCGTTCGCTTCGGCATCGGCCACGCGCATCGCGACGACCGCGAGCGAAGTGTCGCTGTCTATAATGGTGAGCGTCGCGACCTGCGCGCCGGCGATCACGTAGCCGCTGCCCGGCGCGAGTTCGAGGGTGACGGTTTCCGGCCCTTCCGCCGTCGCGTCCGCCGTCGCTGAGACCACGATATCAATCGCCGACTGCCCAGCGGGGATCGTCGCCGGGTAGATCGCGCTGCCCGAGAAGAGGTCGGGGGAGAGCGTGTAGTCGGCCCCTTTGGTCGCGGTCCCCGTAGGGGCGAAAAAATTGACCGTCATCCCCGCGGTGGTCGATCCGGTGCGGGTGAGCGTAAATCTTCCTGGATTGGTAGTGCCCTCCTCGCAGTCCGGATCGCTCACGACGAGCGTCACGGTTGGCGTCGCGGCGGCGGTGAAATTCGCACCGGTGAAATCCGGCCCCACCGTCACCGGATTCGAGAAAGTCGCGCTGAAGGAAAACGCGTTCAGCACCGCGCTTAGGGTGACGCTGCCGGCGTTCAGGCCGGTGATCGCAAAAGTGCCGTCGGTATTCGTGTAAGCGCCGCGGAACGCCGCGCCGCTCGCGCCATTGCTGACCAGCACATCCGCAAGCGGTTGTCCGCCGAGCATGATCGTGCCGCTGACGCGAAACGTGGCCGGCGATCCGACCCGGACGGCGACCGAGCGGCTCGCGGTGTGCCCCTTCATATCCGACACGATGCAGCGCACGAGGTAGTCGCCCGGGTTGGACCATGATTTTGAGATGCTGGGCGAGTTCGTGTTGCCCACGGTTCGGTCGCCAAAATCCCACGCGTAACTTAGCGGATCGTTGTCCGGATCGCTCGCGGTCGCGGTGAAACTCACGCTCGCTCCGGTCGCGACGTTCGTCGTGCTCGATCCAACGCTCAAGGTCGGCGGTTGGTTGCCGGGGAATGCGCCAATATTCACCACCACATCCATCGACTCCGGCGTGGTGCCTCCTTTGCCGATGGGAGTGATGTGGATGCCGCTCTCGAAGTCGGAAAATGTGCGACCGATCACAATGGGCGCGTCATTGCGGTCGTCGGCGCTGCCGGGCGTTGTGTCGAGCAATTGAGCGCCGCCAGTGCTGTTCGCCCACGGGCTCCAGTTCAGCAGGATGCCGTCCTTCACCCACGGATTGCCGACGAAGGATTTTTGCCGGAACTCCGCCCAGTATTCCCGCGCCGTATCCTTCCGGATCTTGAGCGCATATCGCCGCGCGGGATCGAGCAGCGGCTGATCAAACGCGTAGACCCGATACGTGCCGCTGGCGGATGCCGGATGCACGTAGGTTTGCGTCGGGAGCCAGTTGAGTTGCGACTTGTGGTTGGCGTTAAAGTGGTAGTCGCCGGCATTGGCGACCCCCATTGTATCGAAGATGTTTCCGTATTCGGAATTCGTTCCGTTGCCGATGACCGACTGGCCGCCGGTGTTCCATGAGTTCGCGTGCCACAGGCCGAAATTGTGGCCGAGTTCGTGGCAGGCGACGCCGACCGAGATGTTCTTGAGCCACACTCCCTTGCCCAAGACGTAACCCAGGCCGCCGAAGTTCCCCGGACCGCCGTGGTAAACCACGATATCCAGGTCGTATTGACTCGTGTCGTAGCCCATCTGCCTCGCGGAAACGATGGCGTCGTTTCGCACGGCGTATTCGTCACCGCCACCGCCGTTGTACCACGCTTCGCTGTGAGGCAGGATGATCAGCGGCGTGACGGTCGTAAGCAGGTAAACGTTTCCGTAGCTGCTCTCGACCATGAAGTCGTTGACCTCCCTCATCATCTCGTATGCGGCGGCTTCGGTTTGAGGTGCCTGATTCGTCTCAGGAAAGGCGAGCCGCATGTAGAGAATCGTGCGTACTCCGGTGCTATCCGTGCTCGCGATGGTCGTCGTCGTCTTCACCGGACCGCCGCTCTTGCCTTCCTCGGCGATCAGCCTTTCCTCAAAAGCGATGATGTGGCCACCGTGGCAAAGGTAGTGAATCTCGCCCCCGACCTCGACCGCCGGCGTGTCCTCCGTGATCGGCGCCGGCGCGCCGTCGTCAGTCGCTGAGACGGTGACCGACTTGCCCGAGATCGGGCACGTCTTGAAAGTAGGCAGCAGCGCGTCGGGCCTTTCACCGTTTTCGAGGACACGGAGCGGCCGTTCATCGAGCGCGAGCGAGCGGTCGATCGCGATGCCATTGAGATGCGCAGTCGGCGTCGTCGGTTGGCGAAGGCGGGCGCCGTAAACGTGAGCCTGATAACGCTTGCCGTCGGCGAGGCGGACTTCGCGCCGGATCGGCGGTTCCGCGGCGAGGCCCGGTGCCAAAGGATCGGGGGCGATGCCGAGCACGCCGTAGAAGCCTTTCGTGTTCACCCGCGTCTCGAGGCGCGCGACGATGTCGGGCGGGAGCGCCTGCCGGATCGGCATCGGCACCGCGTGATCGAGCGCCAGTTTCGGATTCGAGGGAATCAACGCCGCCAACGCTATCCGGCGCTCGTCGGCGAGGCGGATCCCTTCGACCATCAAGTCCTCGCGCCGATCCGCGCTCGCCGTCGTATACCGCTGCGCCCACGCATCGAAATCCGCGTAAACCGGATCCGCACTCCGCTCGGGAACGCTCGTCAACCTCTCCGGCGTGGGCGGCTTCGCGACCGCGAGGCCGCGCTGTGCCGGCGCTCGTTCCGCGATGGGGTGCACACGCGCCGTCTCGGATGCAAGCTGTCGCGTGGACGGCGCTTCCCGCCGACAAAGGAAAAGCGTCGCGGCGATCGCTACGGCAAGCGGGACTGTGCGGCGGAGGGTGAATTTCACGGTAAGTGCGGGCGATCGCCGATTCTGGGGGGCAACGATGCCTGCGAAGGCTCGGAGAGGATAGGCGCAACGGCATTGCGTCGCAAGGTCTTGGCCGGATGCTCACTAACGGGGCTCAGTCCGCGAAAAAGACGTGTCGTGTGACGGGATGTTCAAAGGCCGCGCTCCTCCCGCGATAATATTGGTGAACAAAACCGCGGTTTGTGGCGTCATACCTCGCCACGCTCGAAACCACGGGCATGACAAAACCAGCACACACCCATGAAAAAACTCGCAATCCTCACCACCCTCCTCGCCGCCCTTAGCATCCCGGCCTTCGCCGAAGACGCCAAGAAAATCGAAGGCGAAGCCACCTGCGCGAAGTGCAGCTTGAAGCTCGTCGATTCCTGCCAGGCGGCGATCACCGTCACCGGAGCGGACGGCAAGAAAGAAACCATCCTCGCCGACAAGAACGACGTTGCGAAGGCTTTCCACAAGACCATCTGCCAGGACACCAAGAAGGTGAAAGTCGAAGGCGTCGTCACCGAGAAGGATGGCAAAAAGACCATCGCGCTCACGAAGATCGAAGCCGCGGAATAACCGGTAAAATCTGACCAAAAGGGACGCCCAGCGATGGGCGTCCCTTTTTTGTGAACACGAAGGTCCGCCGGAAAACGCGGCGTGACACGGCACGGCGGCAGGGGGCATCCTCCGACACCGCACTATGAACAACCCTCCCACGACTCCCGCGTTGAAGGCGCTCACGCGCCGGAACTTTCTCCAAAACACGTCCGCTGCGATGGCTGGCGGCGCCTTGCTCGGCACACTGCCCGTCGCGCGATTCGCGCACGCCGCAAGCGGTGGCGATCTGAAACTCGCGATGGTCGGCGGAGGCGGCCGCGGGACGGGTGCCGCGAGCCAGGCGCTCCAAGCCTACGGTGGCGTGAAACTCGTCGCGATCGCCGAGCTTTATCAAGATCGCGCCGATCTCGCGATTAAGAATCTCGAAGCGATGAATCCCGGCAAGGTCGACGTGCCGCCGGAGCGCCGCTTCATCGGCTTCGAGGCGTACAAGCAAGCCATCGCCGAGTGCGATGTGGTGATCCTTGCGACACCGTGTTTGTTCCGTCCGATGATGTTTGAAGAGGCGGTGCGTCAGGGTAAAAACGCCTTTCTCGAAAAGCCGGTCGCCGTCGATGCGCCGGGCATCCGCCGCGTGCTCGCCGCTGCCGCGGAGGCGAAGAAAAAGAATCTCAAGGTCGGCGTCGGCATCCAGCGCCGGCACAAGGCCGGTTACATCGACACCATCAAGCGCATCCAGGACGGAGCGCTCGGCCAGCAGATGTATTACCGCGCCATCTGGGACATGGGCGAGGCGCGTGCGATGCAGCCGCGCAAGCCGGGCATGAGCGAACTCGAATATCAGCTCCGTAACCAATTCTACTTCGCGTGGCAGTGCGGCGACATCAACGTCGACATGGGCCTGCACAACGTGGACGTCATCAACTGGATCAAGGGCATGTACCCGATCGCCGCCCGCGGGCTCGGCGGCGCCGAGGTGCGCAAAGGTCCGGGCGCGGGCGCCATCCTCGATCATTGCGCGATTGAGTTCGATTACGCGGACGGCACGCGGCTCTTCGCCCAGAATCGCCAGATCCCGGGCTGCTGGTCCTACATCGGCGAGACCGCCCACGGTTCCGATGGCTCCGCCGAGATGGTGAACGATCGCAATCTTTTCCGCATCACGGGAAAGAACGAGTGGCGCCGTCCGACCGAGGAAAAGGTGAAAGATCCCTACCAGCAGGAGCACGATGACCTGTTTGCGGCGATCGTTGGCAATCAGGATTACAACGAAGCGGAGCGGGCCGCGTTCAGCACGATGACCACCATCATGGGCCGCATGGCCGTTTATTCCGGGCGCGAGATTCTCTGGGACGACGCCATCAAATCCGAAGCGCGGATGGCGCCGGAGATCAAGGCATACGACGACGAGCCGCCGGTGAAGCCCGACGAGACGGGCGCTTATCCGCACCCGATCCCGGGAAAAACCGAGCCGGTGTAATCGCCGGGCGATACCGCCGGTTGACGGTGCGCCGCTTTTTGACAACCCTCGCGGCCTTCTCATGGAACTCCGCAAGGCTCTCATCACCGCCGCCGGCAAACACCAGCGCACTCTTCCGCTTCAATCGCTCGTCGATCGCGACGGTGTCACGAAGACCGCGCTCGCGATCATCATCGAGGAAATCCTGCGCGCCGGGATCGAGACGATCGGTGTCGTCATCGCGCCGGGCGACGCGGAGGCGTATCGCGCGGCGGCCGGCAAACACGCGGCCAGGCTGAGCTTCATCGAACAGCCCGCGCCGCTCGGCTACGCCCATGCCATCCACTGCGCCGCGGATTTCTGCGGCGACGATTCGTTCCTGTTGCTCGTGGGCGACCATCTTTACCTGAGCGCGACCGAGAAGGGCTGCGCGCAGCAGCTTGTGGAAATCGCGCGCGCCGAGAACTGCGCGGTCTCCGCGGTGCAGTCCACGCACGAGAGTAAACTTCCGTATTACGGCGCCGTCGGGGGCCAGCTCGTGAACGCCGCGCAGCGGCTTTATCAGGTCGAGGCTGTGTTGGAAAAACCGACGCCCACCGAGGCCGAGCAAAAGCTCGACGTGCCCGGACTTCGCGCGGGCTATTATCTCTGCTTCTTCGGCATGCACGTCCTCACTCCGGCGATGCAGCGCATCCTCGGCGACCTGCTCGCGGCGGCGCGTGGGAATGAGACGAGCGTCAATTTCCGGGCAGCGCTCGCCCGACTCGCCGACCACGAGCGTTACCTCGCCTGCGAACTCGACGGCCGCCGTTACGACTTCGGCGTGCGATACGGGCTGCTCAACGCACAGCTCGCCCTCGCGCTTTCAGGTACCGATCGCGACGAGGTGCTCCGGGGCATCGTCGAACTGCTCGCCACCAAGATCCGCTAGCGCCATGTCACTCGGCCTCATCGGAATCATTACGTCGCCCGACGACGCCACCCGCAATCGCTCGCTGGACGCCATCTGTGCCGCGGCATCCTTCGACGCGCTGTGCGCGGAATGCGACGCGCTTGAGGCATTTCGCCGCGAAAGCGAAAACCTTTACGACCGCGTTCGCGCGTTGTTTTTCCTCTACGCCATCCACCGATTTCACCTGCCGTCGCGAGCCGAGTTGCGGGCTGGCGGACACATCCCGTTTCACGGTTACGAGCAGCTCCTCCAGCGGCGCTTCGAGGAGGCGATCGATATCTTTTCCAGCGCGCAAACCGTCGACGGCCCGAGCGACGCGCTGAGCAGCGCGCTCGCCGCCGCGTATCACCGGCTCGCCTTCCAGACGCTCGCGGATCAGGTCCGGCGCAGTGTCCGGACCGTCCGGGGCAACCAATGGATGTTCCGCATGGGGCATCCGAAAGATCAGCCGCTTCGTTTCCGAAGGGAGCTGCTCGCTCTTTCGGACGATGGGTCGTATCCCATCCTGCGCGAGCGCACGCCGGTCCGCATGGACCTCACGCACTCGGCCTGGAGCGACATCTTTTTCCTCGGCATGGATTACCCGGAGGGGGCTCGCGTGCTGAATGTCTCGGTCGATCTCGGCGTGCATGGTCGCGACGATGGGACGCAGCCGCCGGTGAGCGCGTGGTTGCGCGTGATCGAGGAGCCTGTGATCCGGCTGGTCAGCGTCGATCTCGGCGCGCGCGCGGACATCTCGAATCTCGCGGAAGTGTTCGATTTCGCGAAGGACTACCTCGGCCTGCTCAAGGCCGCCGTCATCGCCTCCGGCCTCGTGCCGCCGGGGATCGAAGGTTCGGGCCAATCGCTCGCGGACCTGCTCGCGGAGATGCTCGGACCCGGCCGCGGCATCGAGTTGGTCTCGTCGGTGAACGACATTCCCAAAGGCTCGCGGCTGGCCGTCTCCACGAATCTGCTCGCAGCGCTCATCGGCGTGCTCATGCGGGCGACCGGGCAGGCGGAGTCGCTCACGGGTTCATTGGGCGAAAGCGAGCGGCGGCTGGTCCTCGCGCGCGCGTTGCTCGGGGAGTGGATCGGCGGCAGCGGCGGCGGGTGGCAGGATTCCGGCGGCGTGTGGCCTGGCATCAAACTCATCGAAGGCGTGGCCGCGAAGGCGGGTGATCCGGAGCACGGCGTCTCCCGCGGCCGACTCATGCCGACGCATCACGTTTTCGGGCGGGATGAGATATCGCAGGAAGCGCGGCAGCGGCTTCAGGATTCGCTCGTCCTCGTCCACGGCGGCATGGCGCAAAATGTCGGCCCGATCCTTGAGATGGTGACCGAGAAATATTTGCTGCGCTCCGGTCCGGAATGGAACGGACGCCAGGAGGCGCTGGGCATTCTTTCACAAATCCTCGACGCCCTCCGCGATGGCGACATCGCGCGAGTCGGCGCGGTGACCACGCGGAACTTTCAGGGGCCGATCCAGTCGATCATTCCATGGGCATCGACGCATTACACCGAGCGCCTCATCGAGCGGGTGCGCGCGGAGTTTGGCGAAGATTTTTGGGGTTTCTGGATGCTCGGTGGAATGTCGGGCGGAGGCATGGGATTCATCTTCGCGCCGGCGCGGAAAACGGAGGCGCAGGTGCGGCTTCAGGCCATCATGAGCGCCACGAAAGCGGAGCTTCAGCACGCGCTTCCGTTCGCGATGGAGCCGGTCGTGTATGACTTCGCGATCAACGAGAACGGGACATTTGCGGACCTGCTTTCCGGGCCCGCCGCGCTGATGCCTTCGGGCTATTACATGCTCACGGTGCCGAGTCTGCTCCGGCAGGATCGGCGCCATCTTTCGCCGCTGCTTCACACGGAGTTG
>JAYTDO010000489.1:0-1609 GCA_043735935.1 Chthoniobacteraceae bacterium | reverse complement strand
CAATGGAAAAAACGGGATTTTGAAAAATAAATGTCGGCGATTCGGGGGGAATTTTCTTGGCGGTCTGGCCGGCCAAAAATAGTCTCACGCCGCACGGCAGGAAGGAACCAGACCCGCTGTGAATAACTTGTGAATAAGACCCGAAAACTTAGCCCCGATGAAGCATATGCCGCCTGCGCACTAGGCGGGCGGGCGGTGAGCCTTGGCAAATCCGATGAAATCTGTGTTCCACACTTTATCATCCCGCAAGCGGCCTCCCATCAGCATCTTATGGCTGGCGCTGCTTTTTGGAAAGCGGACGGCTTTTTAACGGCCTGAGCCTGATGACCACACTTTCGCCGGTTTCGCGCCGGTTTTTTCCTGACTCCCGAACCCTCCCATTGACTGTGGATAAACCCCTGAAAAACGCTGATTTGAAAGCCACTTGGGCTGCCATCACCAAGGCCCTGAAAGCCGATGTCAGCGCGGACACTTACAACCGCTGGTTCAAGGACATTGCGCTTGTGGAACTCGACGCCGCGCAGCTCACGCTGCGGGTGCCGAACAACATCTATCAACTGTGGATCGAGACGAACTACATCAGCCTCCTGCGCGCCGCGGTGCTGCTCGTTTTGCAGGAGATGCGCGAGATTCGTTTCATCCTCGCGGACGCCAGCGAGGAGCTGTCACCCGAGCCCGCCGAGCCGCCGCCGCGGAAAAGCGCCGCGGTCGAAAACGAAGCGCCAGAGCTGCCCGCGAACGGGATGAACCCGCGCAACACGTTCGACGGGTTCGTCGTCGGGACGAACAACCAGTTTGCCCAGGCCGCATGCAAGGCTGTGTCGGACTCGCCCGCGAAAACCTACAACCCGCTGTTCATCCACGGTGGCGTGGGGCTGGGTAAAACGCACCTCATGCACGCGATCGGCTATGCCATCGCGGCGAAGAAAAAAGCGAAGGTCGTGTATATCACGAGCGAGACTTTCACGAACGAGTTCATCGACGCGATCCAGAACAACACGCTCGTCAAATTCCGCAAACGCTACCGGCAGGCCGACGTGCTACTCATCGACGACATCCAGTTTCTCGCCGACAAGGGCCGCACGCAGGAGGAGTTTTTCCACACCTTCAACACGCTCTTCGACGGGCATAAGCAGATCGTCCTTTCGAGCGACCGTCCGCCGGCGGAAATCGCGAATCTCGAGGCGCGGCTCGTCTCGCGTTTCGAGTGGGGCCTGACCGCCGAGCTGCAGGCGCCGGATGTGGAGACGCGCACCGCCATTCTCCGCAAAAAAGCGCAGACCCTGGCGATCAAGGTCTCGAACGAGATCATCGTCTTTCTCGCCGTGCGCATCCGCTCGAACGTGCGCCGGCTCGAAGGCGCGCTGATGCGCGTGGCGTCCTATATTTCGCTCTCCGACGGCACCGAGCCGACGCCGGAAAAGATCGAGCATCTGCTGCGCGATATTTTCCACGAGGAGGCGCGGCGCGCGATCACCATCGACCAGATCCAAAGGCGCGTGGCCGAGCATTTCGATGTGCGCCTCGCCGACATGACGAGCAAGCGCCGCCCGGCGAACATCGCCTTCCCGCGGCAGATCGCGATGTATCTCGCGCGCGAACTGACGAA
>JAYTDO010000488.1:0-1895 GCA_043735935.1 Chthoniobacteraceae bacterium | reverse complement strand
TACTCCTGTTCGCACCTCGCTGGCGCTTACCTCGCTATGACACCACCGCAAACGGATGAAGCGGCAGAGTTCGCGGTGCGTTCGATCGAGGATTACTGCGAAGGAATCAGGCGGGCCAGTTTCAAGAGCCTTTCAAGAGGCGGCGTATGGGATGATGCGGTGCGTCTTCGCTCGACGGTTTCCATCAACCCAGAAGCCGCACTCCCACGCCTCAAGCGCGCGTGTGCCGCGCTCGAACCGTTGATGGGCAAGGCTCCGGGGCAACACGATATCGGAGCCTGCTACATCGACCTGAGCCATTGCATGAGCGAGACCCTGACCAAGCTCGGGCGCATCGCCGAAGCTCAGAAAGTGAATGGGGATTTGGTGAAAAACAAGGACACGCCGGATTACCTGCGATGGGAGTTTCGCCCGGCATGGGATCGGGCCGGCAAGCTCATGGATGCCTTTCGCGCCGCACCCGCCGAGGAGAAGCCGGCCCGGCTGGCCGATTTGCGGGAACACGCCCGCCGGACGGGCGAGGTTTTCGACAAGAACCCGGACCTGTTTCCCCCAGCAGAACAGCTTGGCCTTCGCGCAGGCGTGCTTGCCACGCTCGGGGGAGCGTGCAGCGACAGCGGGAACCTCGCTGAAGCGGAAGCCGCCCTACGCGAAGCCGTGCGCTTCCAACTCGAAAAAGCAGGGCGCGAAGAAGGTCACGCGCGCGCAGAGGCGCTGCTGACCTTTTGCGACTGGCTGAACCAACTTTCGTGGGCTTTGCAGCGCCAGGGCCGTAGGGATGAGGCGGTCAACGGGCGAAAAGGCGCGGAGGACATCGAAAAAATCGCCCGCGAGACATCGCTGGCATCGGCCTTCGCCCACGCTTCCCATCGTTGGCGGGATTGCGCCTGGAATCTTAGCGGTGGTGGCGAGGGGGCGAAGGCTGAGCGGCTCGCGGCCCACGTTCGCGCGACAGAACTTGCCGATGAGGCTTTGAAGATCGACGCGCAAACGGAGGAGAAACCTTCCGAGCGGAGCTGGCACCTTCACGAAGCGGGCTGGGGGTGGTTTTTGTTGGGTGACTATCACGTCTGGCAGCAGACGTGGCCGGAGGCGGAGCGCGCCTTGACTCGCGCACGCATCATCGAGGAGCAATCGGCCGCACTTAATGATCGGGAGATAGATCGGATCGAGTTGCTGGTGATGATCCGGTGGAGATATGCGCAAATGCTCATCGCTACCGCGCGTACCGCCGAGGCCCGCGCCGAGTTGGATCGCGCCGATGAGGAACTGCGGGCCTTTGAAACAAGAACGGGACACGAAGAGCCGCGCTTCAAAGAGAAGCGCGAGCAAATCGAAAAAATCCGCCGCGAAGCGCGTTGAGGGGTCCTCTCATTTCCTCGTGCCTAAGCTGGAGCTTGGGCACGAGGGAAAAATGAAGACGTGCGGTTTGCGCGCCGCGGTGGCGTCGTGCCGGCTAGCGCGGGAAGACGATGAGCGGCTTGCCGTCGGCGGCGTTCCAGACGCGGAGCACGCCGTCCTGGCCACCGGCGATGACGAGCTGGCCGTTGGCGGTGATGGCGGCGGCTTGCATGAAGTCGGCGACTTCGGGAAAGGCGCGGACTTCCTTTCCGTCGAGGCCGACGAGGCGCACGCGGTTGTCGCCGGAGCTGGTCAGCAGCGTGCCGCCAGGGCCGGTGAAATGCACGGCGGTCACCTCCTTCTCGTAGCCTTCGATGTTCTTCCTTTTTTCGCCGCTCGCCGCGTCCCAGACCTTCACCAGATTGTCCGCGCCCGCGGTGGCGAACGTGCGCCCGTCGAGGCTCCAGCTCACCGCGAGGACGTGATGCGTGTGGCCCTCGAAAGTGCGCGCGACTTTGCCGGAGGCGAGGTCGGTGACGCGGGCCATTTTGTCA
>JAYTDO010000487.1:0-6391 GCA_043735935.1 Chthoniobacteraceae bacterium | reverse complement strand
TTCGATTTCGTGCGAGCGGAATCGGCTTCGGATGAGGCTGAGAGACGATGTGTTGTCAGTGATGTCCTTTTTGCTGAAGTAGGGAACCATCGTCTCGGCGATGAGCGAACCGTCCGAAATGAAGCCGATGGCACTTTCGCCAATGAGACGGACGTCGGGAATTTCGACGGTGAATGGCCGCGGGATGTGAAGCGTGTAAGGAATAAGCGCGGAGGCGGCGCGCTGTGAGATGGGGCCACCGGCGATGGGGGCGGCGACGCTGGCGGTTTCATCGGCTCCGTATTCGACGAGGTGAAAGACGCTCGCCTGTCGGCGGAGATCTTCGCGCTTTAGGACGCTGAATCCGAACAAGCCGAAAAATGCCGATATCGGGCGGCGGACGAGGATTTGCCCGACGCCCGATCGGAACAAAGTGCGGTACAAAAGGCGAAGAGCGGGACTGCGTTTGAAAGGGCGCTTGATGGCGCTCACGACGCCGCGGCGAGGCGATCGGAGGGCGGATTCGTCGTCGGATTTTTTTTGGAGAAGCCTGAACAACTTCATTCCGTCGCCCAAGGCGCTCCGGCCGGAAGGGATCGCGATGAAAACAAGCAGCGTGACGATGCCTGCGAGGACACATGCGGATAAGAGCCCGAGAACCGGCGAGATCGATGGGGCGGCGCGGCGGAATAGATCCAGCGCAACGAGGACGCCAAGGGCTCCGGCTGAACCCGGGATGAGACTTTTGTAGAATGCGCCCACAGAGATCGGACCGCGACGGCAGACCCAGCCGATGAGAATCGGGGTGCGCAGGAGTACTCCACTGATGGCGAGTCCGGCGGCGACGCCCGTGGCGTGCCACGAGAGGCCGATGATGATGGCAATGATGGTGATGCCCGCATTAACGAGGCCCGAGTGGAGTAGCTCGCGAGTGCGGGCTTGGGTGATGAAGAGCCAGTTGGTGCTGCTGAGAAGGGGTTCCGTCAGCGCCGCGACACAAAGAAGGGCGAGGATAGGACTCGCCTCAATCCACTTCGGACCGAGGACCGTGAGGATGACCCAGTCCGGGACGGCGACGCCGATGGCGGCTCCGGGCATGGTGAGCATTGCGATCTTTTCAAGGATCCGGAGGTAGGAGGAGCGATAGCGCTCCGGCTGGTCGAGAAGCCGACTCAGAAGGGGCATGGCGACACTTTCCAACGGCCAGATGATCTGGCGCATCGGCATGAGTAGGAGGTAGTAGACGCGTCCGTAAACACCGAGTTCGGCGCTGCCCCATCGCCATCCGATGAGGACATTGTCGATGTTCCGCGAAAGGTAGAGGACGAGGGTTTCGCCGGTCATCTCGCCGCCAGCGCGGAGGAGCGCGCGGGCGCCGGTGCGGCGGACGGGCGGGCCGGGCAGCCAGCGGGTGTAAAGCCAGACGCCCAACGTTTTAACGAGGGACATGATGAGCTGCCGCAGAAGGAGCACCCAATAACCGAAGCCGGCGAGGGCGAAGAGGATGGCGCCGATCAACCCGACGACCGTCGAGACGATCTCGGTGACGGCATATGGTCCGAACCGCATCTGCCGCCGGAGCAGCGCGTCATGCTGCACACCGCAGGCATCAATGAAGTAACTGACGCCGGTGATGATGGCGATCACGACGAGACGGTCTTCGCCGTAAAACCAAGCGATCAGCGGCGCGACGGCGGCGGTGAGCAGAGCGGTGCCGACGCCGGCAACCACGTTTAGCCAGAAGAGCGTGCTCGCGAGCTTGTGATTGACCTCGGCCTTTTGAATCGCGGCGGTAGGAAGACCAAATTCCTTCACGAGGCCAATGATCCCAGTCACGCTCACGGCCATGAAGACGAGGCCGTGGTCGGCGGGCGCGATGAGGCGCGCGAGGATGACGGTGGAAAGGAGATTGAGGACGAATTTCGCCGCCTGGGTGCCGATGGCGAGCGCACCGCCGCGGACTGCCCGCCGGCCGATATCAGCCTGAAGATGATGCGTGCGAAAGCGTTCGTCGGGATCGACTTCGCCTGGCGGAATGGGATCAGGCGAGGTGGACATCAGCAGCTTAGTCCGGTGAGCAGTCGATCCCATGCATCCTCAGAATCCACCTTCGCGCCGCGGACGCTGTCGCGGCCGATTTCACCCCAGGCGCGGCGGGTCTCGGACGGTAGCGCAGCGAATTCCATGAGGGCGGCGGCGAGGGCGTTGGGATCTTCGGGCGGAACCATGAGACCGCACCCGGATACCTGCTCAGTAAGCCCGTCGACGCGGCTGACGATGACAGGCCGTGCAGCGGCTTTGGCTTCTGCACAAACAAGACCCCAGGGTTCCCACCGGGACGGGATGACGACGGCGTCGCACTCTCCGAGAAACGCGGGGAGGTCGGTGCGGATGCCGTCGAACGAAACGTCATCAAGACCTTCGGCGAGCGCGCGAAGCTTCGTTTCGTCCGGGCCGCTGCCCGCGATGACCAGTCGGACTTTTCCACGTGGCAGAAGGCGCATGGCTGCGAGGAGCACGTCGAAGCCTTTCTGCGATGCAAAACGACCATAGGCGACGAGGCGGGGCGATGCCGAATCCTCGCGCGGTGAGACGGAGTAGAGAGGCTGGACGTCGGACGAGCTCCGAATGACTTCGATCGTTCGCGCCGGAGCAAGACGATTCCGAGTCATCCAAACCGCTTGGGATTGAGCGACGGCGATGACGCGGTCGGCAAGCGCGTACGACAGACGAAGCATCGTTCGGAATCGAAGGCGCGAAGGGATCACGCAGCGCTCAAAGCTTTCCGAGTAATGGTGTTCGTGGATGAGCAGCTTCGAGCGCCCGCAGCGGTAGCGAAACCGAGCGAGGCCAGGCAGGCCGCGCCATGAACTCGCATCTTGGAAGATAAATATCCGCCGCACGCCATCCGCTGATTGCCTCTCGGCGTCGGCCATCGGGACGACGGAAAAATCGAACTTTTCTGCAAGGCGCGGCGACTGCGTGCAGACTTCGATGACTTTCTGCACGCCTCCCATCACGCTCGCCGCGAGAACAAAGGTGACCTTGGGACGGATGTCGATGCGGCTCAAAACAGCGTGGTGAGTTGGACGCCGAACTGGTTCCGATCGTAGCCGGCGGCACTGCGATTCCAGTGGCGGCGGAATTGGTAAAAAACTTCAATGCGGGCGCTGTCCACCAGCGGACTCGACACGATTCGATAGCCGATTGCAGGTCGAATGTTCACTTCGCTCTCGTAACGCATGGTGTCATAAGCGCGCTCCCGATATTCCATTTCGCACCGCAAGTAACAGCTGCGCCCGATGTCCTGGCTGCCATCGAGGCCATAGCGGGTTTCACGAAAGAGCGATCCGCCCTGGGTCACGGAGGGTTGATTGTAATTCGCGAAAGTCGCTGTCAACCGCGCTTGTTCGCTCGGGCGCCACTCGATCGCCGCACTGCTCACGACGCTGATCTTGTCGGGCTTCGGGGCAACGCGTTGAAATTCCCTCCGTTCGACGCCAGTCCGCGTGCGAAGCATCAGCTTGGGCGTGGGTTTCCACGCCATGGAAAAATATCCCTGCTGGTAGTCCTGCGTTCCAAAGTCTTCGCGATCGAATTCGATGTGTCCACCCTCGAAGCCGAGACCGAGTGTCGTCTTTGGCGAATACTCGTACTCAAAGCCGGCGTCGATGTCCCCTTCCCTGCGATTGCCGTCGGGCTGATCGAGCGTGATCCGTCGGTAGGCCGAATGCGCCCCGAGCGTGGTTTTCGGGCTCAATCGATATTTGAGCACGGGGCCGACTTCCAATAGCGCGTAACTTTCCTCAGCGGATGAATCGGTACCGGCGGCAAACGTATTCTCGTCGTAAGTCAGACGGACGCCGGTCTGCACGATCGGGGTCGAACGGCCCGCTTCGACCAGGAGGTGCTGGAGAAAAGCCGATTGAGCGGCTTGCAGCAGGCGGTGTTCGGTCGGCGCGTAGAGCGCGTCGAGATAGTATTCCGGCTCACGCGAGTCTTCGGGTTGCAGCCCCGGTGACCCTCCCGCGATCACGCGGGCGATGGGTGTAAAATCGTAAATGGTATCGGCCCGGGCCTGGCCAGCTGGCGCGGAGTTGGCGTTGTCGCTCGACTGGATCTGAACCTGCAAACCGAGACTCAACTGTGCGAGGACCGCGGCGCCATCCGTCGTCCGAATGGTGAATGTGTCGGTGCGCTCGGATCCTGCGAGCCCGCGCAGATGCTGGCGCCGGATGAACGCGGCCAAATCCTGGTCTTCATTCCTGATCCGCGGCGGCCGAGCGATCACCGGCGGCAGGGATGGCACGGAAACGAGCGGGGTCGCCACGCCCTGTGTGGCCGGAGGGAGCGCGACGAGTGGGCGGAGTTGCGCCGATTGGAAACGAAACGCCGGCATGTCCTCCGCGCACAACGCGACATTCATTGCAAAGAAGACGAGACCACCCCATCCGAAGGAATAGCTGGATGCGGCGGATATTCGCACGCTGCGTGTGATGGGTTTATGTTGGGAGGCTGTCAATGGCGATATCCGCGAGGCTCTGAGTTGAGGGCGTTTTGATTTGACCGTGATAAAAGATCACACGCACGATTCGTGCTGACTCAGCAAAAATGAACCGAACAAAACAATTCGCGGCCTACCTCACTCTCTTGCTCGCCGTCGTGGTTTCGCTGGCAGGCTGCGCATCGGCAAAGCGCACCACATCGCGTCATCCGGCGATGCCGCCGCGGATTTCTTCCCCCGAGCAATACGCCATCCAATCCAACGATTTGCTCCTCGTCACCTTCGCCGGCGAGCCGGACTACAACCAGCAAGTGCGGGTCGATTGGCGCGGCAATATCGATCTCCCTTCGTTGACGACCGAGCGGACAGCGGAGATCCGGGCGGCAGGCCTCACGCCGGCGGAGTTAGGGGCACGCATCACCGAGTTTGGACAAAAAAACAAGATCCTCTCCGCACAACGCGCGCAAGTGTTCGTAAGCGAATATGCCAGCGCGTCGTTCGTTGTGTTCGGACAGGTCAATCAGCCGGGACGATTTACATTTCCTCGCGGGGTCGCGCCTCGGATGGCACTGGCGGATGCGATAGCGATCGCAGGCGGTTACACACGACTCGCGCGGCAGTCGAGTGTCGTCGTGAAGCGCGGAGACAAGGCCTACACCGTCGACTTGAAGAAGCTCGCCACGACTTCGGGCGCCGAACATTTCACCATCATCCCCGAAGACGTCATCACGGTGCCGGAACGTCTCTTTTAGCCACGGCGGACATCGGGCCATGGCCACGGCTCGCACCGGGAACATGATCGTCTATTTCATTCAGGCACATCGCGGCGAACAGCAGGTGCGCGAATTGGTCGAAATGCTCCTCGCTGCGCCGGACTCCTTCGTCATCGTCAGCTACGATTCCCAGCTTCCGGAACTCCTCCGATTGAACCGGCCAAATTACATGGCGAAGACGGCCGGTCGGAAGATTCACCGCGGCGACTTCTCTCCGGTCGCCGAATATCTCGACGCACTGCAATGGTTGCGCGACGAGCGGATCGCGTACGATTGGTTCGTCAATCTCTGCGGACAAACGCTGCCTCTGAAGCCGGTGGAGGAGATCGCGGCGGAAATCGGCGGGTTAAAGTGCGACGCGATCATGCACCACTTCGCGATGTTTTCCCCGGACAGCGATTGGTCTGCGGGTGAAGCAACGCAGCGGGTCCATTACCAGTATCGAAAGCTTTCGAACCGGCCGCTGTCGCGCTCTGAGCGAGGTATCCTGAAAGCCGTTAACGCGGTCGCGGGCGCCGTCCAATCACGCTACAGACTCAGCACCAGCTACGGACTACAGATCGGCAAACGCAGCCGCCCGCCGGACGACTTGAAGTTTTTCGGGGGCTCCTACTTCAAATACCTGAGTCGGAAATGCGGGGAATTCCTCCTCGAATATCGGGATCATTCCCCGGAGAGGTTGGCGTACTTCCAGCGCATCCTCGTGCCCGATGAAATCTTCGCCCAGACGGTGCTCGTCAATCAGCCATTCAACATCTCGGGCGAAAATAAGATGTACTTCCGCTTCGCCGGAAAAAGGGGAGGCCACCCGGAGCCAATGGACGAAAGCGACATTGGGCGCACCGCGGACTGCCATTTCGCGAGGAAGTTCGAGTATCAAAGTCCGGCATACCGGCGCATCACGGCCCGCATCATCGCAGGCACCTAACTCAAATCCGGCGCGCGGCCGCGTTACCCGATGATGAATTTCCGAATACGGTTCTTCAACTCCGTCCAGCGAAGGAGTAGCTCGATTGAGCGGCCATTTCCCAATTCGGGACACCGGGGCAGCGTGTTATGAAGAATGCGAATCCGATCCTGAAGCAATGCGCCGGCCTTCATCGAAAGACCGCCAGCCATGTTTCGGTAAAGGACC
>JAYTDO010000486.1:0-6367 GCA_043735935.1 Chthoniobacteraceae bacterium | reverse complement strand
CTACGGGATCGGCGGAGACTCCACGCGGCAGGTGCTCTGGCGCCTCGGGCACGGATTGGTCGATGGGCTCGCGCCGAAGCTCGTCGTGCTCAAGATCGGAACGAACAATCTTTACGGAGATCACAATGCCGGTTCGGACGAGGAGATTGCGCGCGGCATCGACACGGTCGTAAAAACGCTGCGCGAAAAACTGCCGAAGACGCGCGTGCTGCTGCTCGGGATTTTGCCGCGGCAGAACGAATTCTTCTCCAGCCGCATCCAGCACATCGACGCCCTGCTGGCGAAGCTCGACGACGGCAAGACCGTGCGTTTTCTCGACCTTGGCGCGCATTTCCAAAAGACGCCGGGCAAAGGCGATGTGCTGCCGGAGCTTTTCAACGACGACCGTCTCCACCTTTCCGGGAAAGGCTACGAAGTCTTTGCCGACGCGCTTCAGCCGCTCTTCGACGAGATGATGAAGCTGCCGCTCCTCTAAATGAAGTCTATGCCAAGTTCATTCATCATCCCGCTCGCATTTCTCTTCGCCGCCACCGCCGCTCGCGCGGAGATGCCCACACAGCCCGCTGATCGTTTTGCCGACAGCATCGGCGTCTGCACGCATTGGTCGTATCCCGACACGCCGTATGGCTTCGCGTTCGAGGGCGTGAAACAGCGACTCGTGCAAAGCGGCATCCGCCATGTGCGCGACGGGATGAGCGCGCGGCTCGTGGAACTCGGCAGACTCGGCATCCGCGCGACGGTGGTGGTGGATGCGGACAAGCCGATTGCGGAGTCGCTCGAAGCGATCAAAAAAGCCAACGCGGAAGGAGCGCGCATCGTCGCCATCGAGGGGCCGAATGAGCCGGACTTGTTTTGGAAAAACAACAAGCGCAGCTACGCGGGCCAGGGTGCGGAGCAAGGCGACGCGGGCATCATCGCGGGCGTGGTTGCGTTTCAAAAAGACCTCTACGCTGCGGTGAAAGCCGATGCCGCAACGCGCACGCTGACCGTCATCGGGCCGTCGCTCGGCAAGACCTACGGCTACGATACGAAATCGCCGTTCGGCAAAGGCACGCTCGGGGAATTTGTGGACTGGGGAAATTTCCATCCGTATCCCGGCGGCAATCCGTTCAGCGTGCCGTCGCCCTATGCCGGCGTGGAGAAATACATTTGGCACGGCGGACAGCCGTCCGCGAACATGGATGAGTTCCCGTTCGCGTTCGACGTGTATGCGCCGCCCTTCGCGCCGAAGCCGATGGCGGCGACCGAGACGGGCTACTCCACTTTCAACGACGGCCCGAGCGAGGCGGCGCACGCGAAGTATCTCCCGCGCTTGTTCTGCGAGTATTTCCGCAAAGGGGTGCAGCGGACTTTCAGCTACGAATTCGTGGACGAATGGAACAAGCCCGACGACCGCGAGGCGAACTTCGGCCTCATCCGCAACGACCTTTCGCCCAAGCCCGCGTATCACGCGCTGCGTCGGCTCCTCGCGCTGACGGCGGAGCCGAATGCGCGGGCCGATTTCAAACCGATGGCGCTGCCCGGCGATCTCACGGTGCGTCCGGCGAAGGGCTTCGACCACGTGCAATACGTCCACCACCTCGCCCTCCAGCGCAGCGACGGCGTGTATCTGCTGCTCGTCTGGCACGACATCGCGCTCGACGACACGAGCAAGAAGCCGTGGCGTCGCGTGCCGCTCGCGCCGCCGATGCCCGCGACGCTCAAGCTCACCAAACCGGTGAAGCGCGCGGAAGTTTTCATCCCGAATGACGGCGATGAAACCGTGCAGACTTTCACCGGCACCGACACGCTGCCCCTCGCGGTGCCGGATCGCGTCATGGTCGTGCGGCTGACTTTCTAAATTATGCGATCACCTTTCGCCATCGCGTTCATCCTCGCGCTCGCGGGGCTCCGTTCGCTGCACTCCGAGGAAGTGTCGGAAAAAGCACTCGCCAGTTACCGCACAGAACTGGTCGCCTGTCGCGCAGCGCACGGCGGCAGCTACGACGTGCCGGACGTGAAGTTTTTCCTATTCGGCATGGGCGCGCGCGCGAAACTGCTCTACTGCGACGGCATTCTTTTCGACGCGAAAAGCGGGCGCGAAATGCAGCGGTGGAAAGTGCGGCGCGAGGTCATCGTGCCGTCCGACTACATGGTTTCGCTGGAGACGGAAGACGGCGGCTCCGTGGTGCTGAGCGAGGATTCCGAAGCCGTGTGGCTGAAGCGGGGCGGGCAGCGCACGGCGGTGGAAGGAACGAAGTCGGCGGTGAAACTGCCGGACTTTGCCGGAAAAACATTCCCGCGCGTGCTGCGCGTGCTGCATCAGGAATTGCTCGTGAACATCACCGAGGCGGGGCCGGTGCCGAATCTCTTTGTCTATGAAAAGCCGTGGTATCGCGACGGCGCGATGGTCGCCTTGGCGCTGAAAGAAACGGGCAACCTCGACCTGCTGAAGCCGTGGATTCTCGGCCTGCGCGAGCCTTTCGACAAAAACAACAAGGGCGAGACCGAGGCGGATAATCTCGGGCAGGCGCTGTTCCTCATCTCGCTCGTGTCCGACAAAAATCACCCGCTCGTCGCGAAGGTGCTCGCGGAAGTGCCGCGCTTTGAGAAGACCGATGCCACGGGCAAATACATCCTCGGGCGCTCGGATTTTGCCGACCATCCCGTCTATCAAACCAAGTGGCTGAAATACGGCCTTCGTGCGCTCGGCCTGCCCGACCCCTACATCATTCCGAAAGTCACGGACAGCTACGGCGCGCTTTTTTGGATGGACTACCGCGAACAGCACGTCGCCGGAAAAGACAGCGACGACCGCGGCGCGTATCCGTATCTCGGCTGGGCGTGCGACCATTTTCACGGCACGAAAAAAAGCCCGCTTAGCAACCGCGACTATCCGCTGACTTGGGAGCAAAACGCCAGCGGAGCGCATTACGACGGGCTCAAACTCATCGCACCGATTCTCGCGGAGAAACGCATTTCCCCGCCGCACACTTGGCACGCCGCCGAGGCGTTCCTGCTGTTGCTGGCGGAAGAACGATCCCACCCAAACCATGCGGATTCGAAGCAACTGCGGCAAAATGTGCAGGACTGACGAGTCAGCGTGCGGCTGAGACAATAGTGGCAGGTTGCGAGACTGAAGGCGTAGAGGGTGGCGTGGGCGTGTGCAAGGATTTGCGATTCGCCTCTCTGCCAGGACGAATCTACTTCCGCCAGAGATGCCGCGCTTTTCCCCTTCACGCAAAATCCCAATGAACTTCCGAAACATCACCATCACCTCCCTTTCGCTCATCCTCGCGGGGAGCACCATCTGCGCGACGCCGACGGAGAACTACAACTTCCGCGTGCTGCCGGTGGCGGGGGAAAGTCGTGGTGGATGGGAAGGTGGATGATTGGGATTTGTCGGCGGGGATTTTTGCGTGCGATGACGTGGAGGAGCAGCGGGAGTATTTCGGAGTATGGCTGCACGCGCAGTATGACGCGGAGAATCTTTACGTGCTCGCGCGGTGGATCGATGAGACGCCGCTGAATAATCCGGGGCAGTCCATCGCGGATTACGGGTTCGCGGGAGACAGTCTGCAATTTCGCACGCTCACGGCGGCGGGCACGCCGCAGGAGCGCGGGCAGCATTTCACGGCATGGAAGGGGCACGAGGGCGCGGATGTGATCAAGGTGGAGCAGGGCTAGGATTTCAAGGAAGGCGCGGTCGTGGATGCGAAGAAAACGCACGGCGCGCAGCAGGCGTTTGCGGTGAATGCGGACGGGAAGGGCTACGTGCAGGAGCTGGCGATTCCGTGGAAGCTGCTGACGTGCGATGGGCCGCCCATCAAGGCGGGAGGCTCGTTCACGCTGACCTTCGAGTCGAATTTCACCATCGGCACGAAGGGCCGCTTTACGGTCAAGGATTCGTTCAAGCCGGGGATTTCGCTCGAGCGGGTTTTCACTTTCATGAATCCGCCGTGCTGGGGTGTGGCGACGCTCGCAGCGAAGGGCGGGGCGCCACCGCAGCCGGTGCGGCTGGCGGATGCGCGCGAGTTTGCGGTGCGGCTGGAAAAGGGCGTGCCGGTGGTGGATTGGACGGGGCTGATTAAGGCGAAGGAATTGCCGGGTTTCATCCCGATTGCGTTCACGCTGGAGGCGGACGGATACGTTTCGCTGAACATCAAAAACGCCGCCGGGCAGGTCGTGCGCCAGTTGCTCACGACGAACTTTTTCACGAGGGGCACGCACGAGGTGAAGTGGGACGGACTCACGACTTGGTCGTGGAAAACTCCGGGCACGCCGGTGCCAGCGGGCGAATATTCCTGGAGCGCGCTGACGCATCCGGGCCTCGCGCTGAAGCTGCGCGGATGGGCGGCGAATGGCGGCGTCGCGCCGTGGGACAGCGCGGATGGCCGGGGCAACTGGGGCGGCGCGGAGAGCGTGGATTTGAAAATCAAAACGCTGTGGCCCGTGGATGCTGCGGCCAAGCCGGAGAAGGCGGATGGCATCGCGGTGAAGGACGGACAAATCCAACTGCTGTTCGCAAAGGATCAACTCAGCGCGGTGCTCAACGCGGGCGATGGAAAGCTCGCGAAAGTCGGGCCGTCCGCCGCCGGTGCGGGCGTGCAGGCAGTCGGGAAAGATGGCTCGGTCTGCGTGTGGAAAGGTGAGCCGGATAATCAGGTCGTCGTCACCAAGGACGGCAATGTCGTGCAGACGATTGGCCGCAAAGGCGGGCGCGCGCTGCTCGGCGCATGGCAGCCGGACGGGCTGCGCTTTGTGCACAGCATGGCCGTGGACGCCGAGGGCAAGCTGTGGATTGCCGAGGCCGATGCCGCGCCAAAGCGGATGAGCGCGTGGGATCTCAAGACGGGCAAACTCGTGCACGAATTTTTCGGCCCGACGAGCTACGGCGCGCTCGGCGGCGCGATTTGCCCGACCGATGCGAACGTGATGGTCGGCCAAGGCTGCGAGTGGCGGCTCGACCCGCAGACCGGGCTGGCGCGCATCACCGGAGTCATCACGCGCGACGGCATGGAAAACTCGCGCTTTGCCACGGGCGCAAATGGAAAAACCTATCTCGCCGTGGCCAGCGGCTGGATCGGCGACGCCAAGCCGGTGAAGATTTTCGAGCGCCTCGGCGACGCTGATTACAAGCTGCGCTGCGTCTTCCGCTACGAGGGCAAAGACGCGACGGCGCAGACGATTTTGTGGACTGATGCGAACGGCGACGAGCAGGAGCAGCCGGAGGAAATCGCGACGGTGAAAGGCAAGGTGCAATTCAGCGCGTGGTATATGAACCTTGCGCCCGACCTCACGATTTACGCGGGCGACAGGCAGTTCAAAGTGACCGGCTTCACGGCGTGCGGAGCGCCGCGCTACAACTTGTCGAAGCCCACCAAGATACCCGTCGCGGACATCGGCTCGGCGGATGGCCGCTTGGTTTTGAAAGGCGGCGACTACGGCAAAGACGGCACGGTTCTCACCTGCTCCGACATCGCTACAGGGCAGATGCGCTGGACTTATCCGGACACGTTCAACGGCGTCCACGGCTCGCACAACGCGTCGCCCGCCGAGGTCGGACTCATCCGCGGTTCCTTCGGTGTCGCTGGCACCGCGAAGCTGCCCGCGCCCATCGGCAACATCTGGGTCATCGGCACGAACGTCGGCGAATGGCACCTCCTCAACGAGGACGGCTTTTATCTCGGCAAACTTTTCGAGGGTGATCCGATGAAAGTGAAATGGCCCGGCCAAGCCGCGCCGGGCACCGATATGTCGAGCACGCCGCCCGGGATGATCGAGCGCATCGTCGCCTTCGTCCGAACGGCAGGTGTAAAGTTGGTGTAAGGTTGCGGCTCAACCTTACACCTTTCGGAGCCCGAATTGGGGCACATTTTCACGATGCTCTGTCCGATATAAGCGCCTCTGCTAAAACACGTTGTATCCGCGTTTGTGGCGCGCCTCAGGCCGCAGGAGGGACGAGAAAAGGTGTAAGGTGCGAAAAACAGATCCGCATAGGATTGGGGTGAAGGTCGCCCAACCCAAGTGGAGGACTCGATCTCGTAAAAGATTGCTTTGCACTCTCTCGAACACGCTTACGGTCACTGAAGTTCGACAGCGCGGACATACGCCGGGCACGGCCGCGACAAACGCGTGGGGAGATTCTCTAAGGGATCGTCTCTCAGTCGTCGATGAACACGGAAAGACATGTCGCGCCCGAAAATCAGCCGCCGTCCATCGCGCGGCCTCCACTTGGCATCCCTGCGGCTCCTCGGCTTGATCGCCGCGACCTCGTTGCTCACCAACACGGCGCAGGCCCTAACGCTCGACGATGCGGTGCGCTCGGCGCTGGCGGGGAATCTGGATCTGCGGGCGGCGAAGTATGAGGTCGAGAAGGCGCGTGGAC
>JAYTDO010000485.1:0-4231 GCA_043735935.1 Chthoniobacteraceae bacterium | reverse complement strand
CCTATGCCGCGTTCCGACTCGCCGCGAATGCCGGCTTTGCGTGCGGCGCGGCGATGGGCGGCATCCTGGCCAACTACTCGCTGTTCTGGCTTTTCGCCGGTGACTCGCTCACGACCGCGATCTACGGCTGCATCGCGCTGCTCTGGCTGCCGCACGGCCTGCGGGGTCAGACCAAGAATGCGCCATGGAACGAAGCGCTCCGCCACATCGGGCGCGACCGGGCCTTTCGCTCGATGTGGATCGCCGCGTTTTGCGCCGCCCTGGTTTTCTCGCAATTCGGCACGACCTACTCGCTCCACGTCATCGTGAACCGCCTGACCTTCGACGTGCTCGGATTTCACCTCGGACCGGAGACCGTGTACGGGCTGCTCATTGGCTGGAACGGCGTGCTCATCGTGTTCGCCGAGCTGCCAATGACCACATTTACCCTGCGCTTTTCCGCACGCCGGGTGATGGCGCTCGGCTATTCATTGGTCGGCATTGGCTTCGCCATGAATGCGTTCGCCCACTCGATCTTCCTCCTCTGGCTCGCGATGACCGTCTTCACGATCGGCGAAATGATCAGCTCGCCAACGACGAGCGCCTTCGTCGCCCGGCTCGCCCCCAAACGGATGCGCGGCCGCTACATGGGCGCCCTCGCGCTCGCCTGGAACGGCTCCTCCATCGTCGGCCCACCGGTCGGCTTTCGGCTGTTCGCCATCGACCCGATGCTCGTGTGGATCGGCTGCGGCCTGCTCGGCCTCGCTGCGGCATTCACGATCCTGCGCGCGGGCGAATCGTCCGAGGATGAAGCCCAAGCCGTCGCACTTCTCGGCGAAACCGATTAGCGCGCGCTTGCCTTCCCTTCATACGCCGTCGATTCTCGGCGGCCGAACCGCATGACATCCACCAAGCTCGTTTTCCTTTCCCGCCTCGGCAGTTCCCTGGCGCTGTGGAGCGTGGCGCTGTGGATCATCTTTTCGGGTTACGAACTCGGTTTCTTCGTCCTCATCGGCACCCTCTCCCTCGTCGGCCTGTGGGAGTATTACACGATGCTGGAAAACAAGCGGCTGCCGAACTTCAAGATCATCGGCATGCTCTCGGGCACCGTGCTGCTCGGCGGCAGTTTCTTTTACTTCGGGCGCGTCGGTCCCGTTCAAAGCTACGATTTCGAGGTCGCCACGCTCGTGTTCTTCATGCTCGTGGTTTTCGCGCGGCAGATGTTTCAAAAGACGCGCGACCTTCTGCCGATCGAGACGATGGCCTATACGCTTTTCGGCCTGCTTTATGTACCGTGGCTGTTTTCGTTCGTCACAAAAATCGTCTATCTCATCCCGCGCGACTCCGCGGGGCACGTCACCGGGCACCTCTACGTTCTCTGGCTCGTTGTCGTCACCAAGTTCAGCGACATGGGCGCGTATCTCACCGGCTCGATGATCGGCAAACACCCGCTCGTGCCGCATATCTCGCCGAAGAAAACCTGGGAAGGATTCTTCGGAGCGCTCGCCTTCTCGACCGGCGGCGCCTGCGGGCTGCTCGCCTTGATGCCCGAGAAGCTGGCATACCTTTCGCAAAAAGACGCCATCGCCCTCGGGCTTCTGCTGGGCTTCGCGGCGATCATCGGCGATCTGGCGGAATCCATCGTGAAGCGCAGTGCGGACGTGAAGGATTCGGGCAAATTCCTGCCGGGCATCGGCGGGGCGCTCGATCTCATCGACTCGATCCTCTTCACGGCGCCGCTGCTCTTTTTCTACCTGCGTTTCGTCGTCCGCGTTTCATGAGGTGACGCCCAGTTGCGCCTCGCTCCCAAGTTTCACTTTGGGGAGCGCCCGCGGCCCGACGGCTGGTTTCGACGTGCGTCGAGGTGCACCCGGAAGGAACGCGCGCGATGGGGTGAGGGGCGCGCTACCCGAAATCCCACCCTCACGTCCCTCACGTGCTCACCGCCGGGAACTAAAACGCCAATTGAATGAAATTTGTGTATTTGCATTGACAATACATTGTAAATCTATGAGAGCTGCCGAAACCCACCCGTGCTCCCGTGAAAATCCTCCCGCAATGGTGCAACGGCGCAAAGCCAAAAAGACCCGCTACGGTCCGCCTCCGCGCCATGCTCGCGCTAGCCCTTTTCACCGCGCAGCCGCCCGCCTTCCCCGCGCCGGGAGACGCGGAGCCGTGGTTCACGGATGGATACGATACGAACTACAGCGCGGTGACTCTTCCAGATGGGAAAATCATGGTGGACACCAACGGCCTGAGCTGGATTTTCCGGCTGAATCGGGACGGCACCGACGATCCGAACTTTGACACTCATAGTCTTACGGGTGCCTACGCGCTCCTCAGAACGACACTCCTCCAGAACGACGGCAAGATGATCGTGGGCGGCAGTTTCTCGGTGGTCGGGAGCGGTGAAAAGGGGATCGCGCGCCTCCTTCCCAATGGGACGGTGGACGCGACTTTCCATCCCGGCTTCGGTTTCACCCCGCCGCTGACTTCCCTGTCGATCGACTGCTCCGTGCCGCAGGCGGATGGGAAAATCCTTGTCGGCGGGATTTTCAATATCGTGGCCGGGACGACGCGGAACTACCTCGCCCGGCTGAATGCGGACGGCACACTCGACACGGGCTTTAATCCGAACCCGAATCACTATGTTTTCGCCGTCGCGGTGCAGCCCGACGGGAAGATTCTCGTCGGCGGACAATTTTCGACGGTGGGCGGGGTGGCACGGGCGAAACTTGTGCGGCTCCATGCGAACGGAACGCTGGATACGACCTTCGTGCCGGGATCGAACGGCACTGTTTTCAGCCTGGCCGTGCAGGGGGACGGGAAAATCCTGGTGGGCACGGATGTCGGTGTTTATCGGTTGAAGCCGGACGGCACATTGGATTACCCCGCATTTCTCCAGCCGGGTGTGAACGCATACGTTTATTCGATTGCCTTGCAGACGGACGGGAAGGCGGTCATCGGCGGGAACTTCACTACCGTCGCGAGTATCCCGCGCAATCGCATCGCGCGGCTGAATGCGAACGGGGCGCTGGACACGGCGTTCAATCCGAACGCGGAAGTCAGTATGTACGGCCAAACTCCGGGGGTGCGCGGCGTCACCCTGCAAGACGATGGGAAGGTGCTGGTCGCGGGGGATTTTCAAAAGATGGGAGGGAAGCCGCACCCCGGGCTGGCTCGGCTGGAAAACAATCCGGCGACGCAGAGCCTGACGCAGACGAGTGCAAATCGTTTTCAATGGCTGCGCGGCGGCGCGTCGCCCGAAGCACAGGAGGTGACGTTCGAGCTTTCCACCGATGGCGACGCGACTTGGACGCCCCTCGGCAGCGGCACGCGGATCGCCGGAGGCTGGGAGGTGAATACGCCGGATCATCCCCCCACCGGCCGCGTCCGGGCGCGCGCCCGCATCCCCTGTGGCGACCACAACGGCTCCTCCGGCCTGATCGAGACGACGATGGCTTTCAACCGGAACATCGCGCAATGGAAGCTCGCGAATCTTGGCGATGCTTACGCGTCCGATGCCGGCGACCCGGACGGCGACGGCTTGCCGACGCTCGCCGAATACGCGCTCAACTTTTCCCCGACCACGCCGAACCCGCCCCCGCTCACGAGGCTCCCCATTCCCCCCGAATGCGGCGGGCTGTCGATTTTCCTCACGCGTGACCCAGCCCGAAGCGAGGTGACCATCGAAGTGCAGGCGGCCAATTCGCCGACCGGCCCGTGGAGCACGATCGCCGCGAGCGCGCAAGGTGGCGTGTTCACCGGCTCCGCTTACATCGACGGAGATAGCGCGGGTCCCGGCCTCAAGAGCGTGCAAATCATGGACCCGGTGGTTGTCACCGCGAACGCGCGGCGTTTTCTGCGGGTGAAGGTGACATACTGAAGGCGAGGCGAGGCTTGCCTTCGCGGGTGCATTTCGGGAAGGTCCGCGCCCCGCGATGCACGCCTCCATTTTCCAAATCCCAATGCCATGAGACGCCGCCGCGTCGTCATCCTCGGAGCCACCGGCTCGATCGGGCAGAGTGCGCGGAAAGTGGCGCGCGAGTTGCCGGAGCGGATGGAGATCGTGGGGATGTCGGCCCATTCGCAGAGCGAGGCGCTGCGCGAGGCGGGGAAGGAATTTCCAAACGCGAAGCTCGCGATCTCGGCGGGCGACGGAGGCGAAGAGCGGCTCATCGAACTGGCGACGATGCCCGAGGCGGACATGGTGCTCATCGCGATCGTCGGCACGGGCGGCTTGCGTCCGGCG
>JAYTDO010000484.1:0-3272 GCA_043735935.1 Chthoniobacteraceae bacterium | reverse complement strand
AAAACCGGCGCTGCACGGGCTTTCGTTCGAGGTGCAAAAGGGCGAGGTCTTCGGCCTGCTCGGGCACAATGGCGCGGGGAAAAGCACGACGCTCGGCATACTGCTCGGACAGGTTTTTCCTGACGAGGGCGAGGCGCTGATCGGTGGAGTGTCCGTGCAGCGCGAGCGGGCGCGGGCGCTGGGCAGGACGGGCGCGATTTTCGAGGCACCGCGGTTTTACGACTACCTGAGCGGGTGGCGGAATCTGGAAATCTACACGAGCTACTCGGCCAAGGTGCCGCGGGCGAAAATCGAGGAAGTGGTCGAGATCGTCGGGCTGACGCAGCGCATCCGCGACAAGGTGGGCGTGTATTCGCAGGGCATGCGGCAGCGGCTCGGGCTCGCGCAGGCGCTGCTGCCGGAGAATGAGGTCATCCTGCTCGACGAGCCGACGAACGGGCTCGATCCCGAGGGCATTCACGAGATGCGCGAGCTGATCAAACGGCTCAACCGCGAGCGCGGGTTGACCGTGGTCTTTTGCTCGCACCTGCTCGTGGAGGTGGAGCAGCTTTGCGATCACGTCGTCATCCTCAATCAAGGGCGAAAAATCTTCGACGGGCGCTGGGCGGACCTCGCGACGGATCGCCGGCAGGTGCGGCTGGAAGTGGATGACTGGCCGCGCGCCGCCGCGCTGCTCGGGGAAAGCGCGGGCGTGAGCGTGGTCGAGGCGGGGGTGATCGCGCTCGATGAAAAATGCGCGACCGCCGATCTCGTGGCGCGGCTCGTCCACGCGGGCGTGCGCGTCAGCGCCATCGAGCCGCAGCGGCGCAACCTCGAACAAATCTACCTCGCGATGACGCAGAATGGAGCCACGGCGGAGAACGGAGCCACGGCAGAATGAACGCATCAATCGCGCGTCATCCTGAGCGGAGTTCTGTCGCGGGCGCAGGCGGGACGGAACGGAGTCGAAGGACCCCGGCGGTTCGATCAAGCGTTCGACGTGATCGGACCGCCGGGATCCTTCGACTGCGCTGCGCCCATCTTTCCGCCTCCGCTCCGCTCAGGATGACACGCGTCGGGGAGAGTTCATCGACGTTGGCAGCGAAGTCCCGTTTTGGAAAACATGACCGTTTTGCCGTTTCCCCATGAGCCTCTTCCTCCTCCAACTCCGCGGCGAACTGTGGAAGCTCTTCGCCCGCAAGCGCACGTACATCGGCTTCGGCGTTTTCCTCGGCGTCGAGGCACTCATCCTCATCCTCTGGCAGCTTCCGCGCGGGCAGCGGTGGATGAAGCACATGATCGAGCAAAGCGGCGGCGTGTTTGAGCTGTATTTCTCCGGCCTCACGGTCGCGATGATTATGCTTTCGACGACGGTCTTCCTGCTCGGCGCGCTTTATCTGGGGCTGGTCGGCGGCGATCTCATCGCGAAGGAAGTCGAGGACGGCACCATGCGCATGACGCTCTGCCGGCCCGTCTCGCGGCTGCGCGTGTTGCTGGTGAAATACGCGACGTGCGTCATATACACATTCACACTCGTCATCTTCATCGGCCTATCCGCGCTCGGCGCGGCGATGCTCGTGCGCGGCAGCGGCGGGATGTTTCTGATGATCCCCGAGGAGCGGCTAATCGCTTTTTTCGAATTCGGTCCTGGCCTGACGCGCTACCTCTGCGCGCTGCCGTGCATGGCGCTCAGCCTGCTCACGATCTCCACGTTTTCCTTCCTGCTCTCCTGCTTCAACATGAAGCCCGCCGCCGCCACGATCTCGGCGATCACGATCTTTTTCGTGGACTGGATTTTCCACCTGCTCCCGTACTTTGAAACCTACCGGCCGTGGATGATGACTACGCACATGAGCACTTGGCTAAATGTCTTCCGCACTCCGTGGCCGTGGCCACAGATGCTGGAGGACTACGGCTACCTCCTCGGACTCGATGCGACGTTCTTTTTCATCGGCGTGATTGTTTTCTCGTCGCGCGATTTCAAATCGTAGCGCGGAAGGATTGTTGGATTCGCGGATTCGTGGATGAATGTTCCCGCACGCCTTTCTCACCACATGGACATCTACGACGATCCCGCTTACGCCATGGCCAAGGAGCAGTTCCGGGTCATCGCCGACTACCTAAACATCGACGACAGCCTGCGCGCGCGGATGATGCACCCGAAGCGGGCCATCGCGGTGACGCTGCCGATTCATCGCGATGACGGGCGGGTGGAAACTTTCCAAGGCTACCGCGTGCAGCATCATCTCGCGATGGGGCCGACGAAGGGCGGCGTGCGTTTTCACCCGAGCGTGACGCTCGGCGAGGTCGCCGCGCTGGCGACTTGGATGAGCTGGAAATGCGCGCTCACCGGGCTGCCCTATGGCGGCGCGAAAGGCGGCGTCGCGGTCGATCCGCGCTCGCTCTCGGCGCGTGAGCTGGAGGCGCTGTCGCGGCGCTACATGCAGGAGATGATTCCTTTCGTCGGCCCGCACACCGATGTCATCGGGCCGGATATGGGCACGAACTAGCAGGTCATGGCGTGGTTCATGGACACGTATTCCGTTTATCAAGGCTACGCCGTGCCCGAGATCGTCACGGGCAAGCCGGTCTCGATCGGCGGCACCAGCGGGCGGCGCGAAGCCACGGGGCGCGGCGTGGTTTATCTCATCGAGCGCGCGCTGAATGTGTTGAAAATGCAGCCGGATAAATGCACGGCGGTCATCCAGGGCTTTGGCAATGTGGGCGCGGAGACGGCGCTCGGGCTGGCGCTCAAGGACGGGATGAAAGTTATCGGGCTGAGCGATCAGTTCGGCGCGTTTTACCGCAAGGACGGGATCGACGTGAGCGCCGCGGATCGCTGGGCGCGCGAGCACGGGAGCTTGCAGGGTTTTCCCGGCGCGACGCCGATCCCGCCCGCGGAACTGCTCACCCTCGAATGCGACGTGCTCGTGCCCGCGGCGGTCGAGGCCGTCATCACCGAGGCGAACGCCGGCCAGCTCCGCTGCCGCATCCTCGCCGAAGCCGCGAACGGCCCGACCACGCCCGCCGCCGACCGCATCCTTTTCGAGCGGTGGGCGGAAATTTTCGTCATCCCGGACATCCTCTGCAACGCGGGCGGGGTGATCGTGAGTTACTTCGAGTGGGTGCAGGACATGCAGGCGTTTTTCTGGACGGAGACCGAGGTCATGGACAAACTTTTCCGCATCCTCGAACAAGCCTTCGCCGCCGTCACCAAACGCTCGCGCGACGCGAAAATCCCGCACCGCATGGCGGCCATGGCCATCGGCGTCGAGCGCGTGCTCGCGGCGAAA
>JAYTDO010000483.1:0-1958 GCA_043735935.1 Chthoniobacteraceae bacterium | reverse complement strand
GAGCGCCACCGGCACCGCTACGAATTCAACATGAAATACCGCGCGCAGATGGAAGCCGCCGGCTTCGTCATCAGCGGCACCTCGCCCGACGGCTCGCTTGTCGAGATCATCGAGCTGAAAGACCACCCGTTCTTCCTCGCCTGCCAGTTTCACCCCGAGTTTCAAAGCAAGCCCACCGCCCCGCACCCGCTCTTCAAAGGCTTCGTCACCGCCTGCCTCGGGCACGGGAGCTGAGCCAGCTTTGTCATCGCCACGCCCGCCCGCGCCGGGTAGTCATCCGCACCCATCTTTTATGAAAACCAAACTCCCCCTCCTCCTCAGCACCGCCGCCCTGTCCCTCGTCCTCGCCGTCGCGCCCGTCTGCGCCGCCGACCCCGCGCCGTCCGCCGACACCAGCGCCAACACCCTGACCGCCGCCGAAAAAGCCGCGGGCTGGCGGCTGCTCTTCGACGGCACCACGCTCACCGGTTGGCACAATTTCAAAAAGGAAGGCGTCCGCGCCGGCTGGCAGGTGAAAGACGGCGCGCTCACCTGCGTCGATCCGCACGACGCGGGCGACATCGTCACCACCGACAAGTTCGCGTGGTTCGAGATCCAGTTTGACTACAACATCTCCGAAGGCGGCAACAGCGGCCTCATGTACCGCGTCACCGACGACGGCGGCGCCGCCTGGGCCACCGGCCCCGAAGTGCAGCTCGAAGACAACGCCAAAGCCGCCGACCCCCAGCGCTGCGGCTGGCTCTACGCGCTCTACCAGCCGCCCACCGACCCCGCGACCGGCAAGACGCTCGACGCCACCAAACCCGCCGGCCAGTGGAACCACGTCCGCCTCGTCCTCAGCCCGGAGAAATGCTTCCACGAAATCAACGGCGTGAAATACTTCGAATACGTCCTCGGCAGCGACGACTTCAACGAGCGTGTGGCGAAAAGTAAGTTCGGCAAAATGGCCGGCTTCGCCAAAGCCGACAGCGGCTTCATCGCCCTCCAAGGCGACCACGGCCAGGTCGCCTTCCGCAACATCAAGATCCGCCCGCTCGACGCGAAGAAGTAAGCGCCTCCTCGTGACCGAGATCCGGCTTGGGAACGAGGAAAAATCAGCGAATCCGTGTCGCTGACCACGGGTGCGACTTGCCTTGCGGGTCAAGTAACTTTCCATGAAGGTTGTCACCCATTTCTGAAAACGGAAATATGTGCTTATAGCCATTGCTCCATGGCAGAATAATGTCTCCACCCCGAATCTCCCATACGGCGGAGGCTCCATTGGAGTTATGCGCAGTGCCATCAGCATCAATAGTTATTGTTCCTGTGCCTTCCGGCAGTTCCTTCCATTTGCCTAAAATTGCACGGACTGTGACGCGCTCGATCTCTCTCTTGAGGGCAAGAGCGTCGTCAAGTTTTGCTGCCCTGGTGGATTGCTCTTGAAGCGTTTTTAGATCGGCAAGGTAGTGGTCGCGGATCGGCTTCGAGGCGACTTCGATTGATTGATTGTATGCGCTTTGGAGTTTGACGGCCGCATCGGGCAGTCTGGAAAGCTCGTCAGCGAGGCTAAATGTTCCTACTAGAAAAATGCTTACCAATGGAACGGTATAACGTAAGGATTTCATTAGGGTTCTATTTACTGTGCTTAACTTGGTTGATCTCGCGCGGGTGTATTTATATCTTGGAGAATAGCTCTTCGCTGTGGGCGTCGTCGATGAAGAAGTCCGCGGTGCCGTCGGCGTTGATGAAGCTTATCAGCAACGGGTTCTATACGTGGTTGCGTGCGCCGGAATGCAGCGCCCGCCGCTTACAGCATCGCATCCAGCGCCTGCTCGCTGAAACCTTCCAGGCGTTTCTCGCCGACGAGGATGAGGGGCACACCGCGTCCGCCGAGCCGCTCAAAAGCCTCCCGGCCCGCGGGGGAAGTCTCCACGTCGATCTCCTGATAGCTCACGCCTTTGCGGGCAAAATACTGCTTG
>JAYTDO010000482.1:0-5623 GCA_043735935.1 Chthoniobacteraceae bacterium | reverse complement strand
CTACCGGGTGCGCCAGACCGGCGCGGAGGCGCCCAGCAAAGTCGCGGTGCGCTTCAATGGCCGGTTGGTGGATATGGCAGTTCCCCTCCCGGAAGCCGGCCAACCCGCCGAGGTGACCGTGCCGGTGCCTGCGGGCATGACCGGTGAATTCTCCGTCATCGCCGAACATCGCCTGGCCACGAGTGAGGTCGCCATTCTGCGGGTCGAGCGTGCGCTCGGTGGTATTCAGCCACGCCAGCCGAATCTCTACGTGCTGGCGGTCGGCGTTGCCGACCTGAAAGTAAATGACGCAGCCGATCTTGATCGAAACGGCCTCACGACGATGGATGAACTGGAGCGAAGTGGTCTTTACAAGGAAGGCGACCTCGCCCTCGCCGATTTGAAGCACGCGGCGAGCGATGCGCAGCGCGTGGTGGATGCCTTTCGTTCGCAGGAGGGTAAACTGTATGGACGAGTCACCATCCAGACGTTGCTGGACAAGAACGCGACCACGCAAGCGCTGCGGGAAGCCCTGCGCGAGATCGCCCAAAAGGCGCAACCGGAGGACGTGACTGTCGTCTTCTTCTCGGGCCACGGCGTGGTTGATCCGAAGCTCGGCTTTTACTTGGCCACCTACGACGCCGATCCTCAAGCGCCTGCGAAGACCGCACTCTTGGGAAATGAACTCTCCACCCTGCTCGAAGGCATCAAATCTCGCACTGTGCTGGCCTTGGATACCTGCCACTCCGGCGGTGCTTTGGAAGGAACGCGGCAACAACGGGTCGTCACGAGTCCAAACGACCTCACCGGTTTGATCAATGAATTGTCCAGCGCGGAGCAGGGCGTCGTGGTGCTCTCTTCCTCACAGGCGACTGAGGAATCCCTCGAAGATTCGGAAAAGGGCGGTGTCTTCACGCAAGCGTTTCGTGAGGGACTCTCGAGTAAGATCGCCGCTGTGGGCGCCGAAGCGGTCACCTGCCGCACGATGCAGGATTGGCTGAACAAGCGCGTCCCGGAAATCATCACCAGACTGACGAAGGGCGCTCCAAATGTTCCGCAACAGACCCCCGCCTGCGTCATTCCCAAAGGCGTGCCGGATTTTCCTATCTCCAAGCCATGAAACTTTGTGAATCTCCACTCCCCCTGACGAGACGAATTGTCCGCTTCGGTGCAATCAATCTTCTGTCGTCGGCGACGAAGGGGTGACGCGATCTTTGAATATGACAACCGCTTCATTTCCATCCGTTTGGCTTCATACGATCGCGGCGATTCTGGTCATTGCAATTTGCTCTCCCCCGATCGCCCAGGCGCAGGACGGACAGGCCCGGTTTGAGGCCGCGGATAATGCCATGAATCAGGTCTATCAGACACTTACCCGGAGTACCGATCCGCGGGCCATCGCCCCCTTGCGTAAATCGCAGCAGATCTGGATCAAGTTCCGCGATGCCAACGCGGCTCTAGCGGCTACAGTGAAAGCGGGCAACCAGGAAGTCGCCATCGGCCAGAAGGCTCTGGACACCGAGTGGCGCGTAGACTTTCTCAATGAGTATTTCGTCCGTCGAAATCGCTCGGCTGGCGATATAGGTAACGGCGCGCTTGTAACCGTTGATCGGCAGCTCAACGAGGAGTACCGCGCTGCGCTCGCCGGTCAGTCCGGTGCCGTCAGCGAAGCGCTCCGCATCTCCCAGCGCGCCTGGATCGCCACAAAGGAAGCCGATCTCAGCACGCTACAAAGCGCGGGTGCAATCAAAGCCACTAACGAAATTTGGGCCTTCGTGCGCGGCCGCACGGAGCAACGCCTTGCTGCATTGCGCAGCGTTCGGGCTGCGAGTTCCAAAGTAGAGGGTCCGCCTTCCGCGAGTATCCCGCTCCCGGCGGAACCTGCTGCGTCCGCTCTTCCACCGATCATGATTGGCCAGCGGCTGAGGTCCGAATCCGTAAGCCGACCGACTCTTACCCCCGCGGCTCCCGCCGCCCACCCGGATCAGGTGATCACGCAAATCGACGCCGGAAGTCCTTACTCGGACAGCCTGGTGCTCGACATGCGCGAGAATCTGCTCGTCGGGCTGACCGGGTCGGCGATTGATTTTTGGGATGTCCAAACAGGGGCGCTGATCCGGTCGATCGCCGTGGAAGATCCTGGAGAAGGCATCAGCTCCCAAGGAGAAAGCCTGGTGAATGTCGGCGGCGGCCAAGTCGCGGTCCTTGCGAGTGTGGGCAGAATGCCAGATGAAATTTACTTTTATGGTCGGGACTCGGACTTGCGCCTTTCCTCCATCGATCGCACCCTGCGGTTTTCGCGTTTTGACGTACTTCCCTCCGTCTCGCGGGAAGGCGGGAAGTTCGCCTTGCTGAGTTGGCGTGAGCCGTTTTTGATCAGCCGATTATCGGGAAGACAGGAATTGCTCGTCGGCGCCGTAGGTGGCGACCTGAGGAAGTTCACGGTTCCCGCGGAGCCAAATCAGGAATGGACGTTTTTCGCGCTGGCGATGGACGGAAATAGTGTGGCGGTAGCCTCGGAGGTTCGAGTCCTGATTATTTCCCTTCCTGACGGGAAGGTGGTGAACGATTCACCGGTGCAGCCTGGGGTGAAGGTAATCGCGATGATCCCGGATTCCCGGTCGGCGGGCTTCATCGTCGGCGCCGCTTCCGGCGAGTTACTTCGCGTTGTGCCCGGCGATCGTTCCTTCAAAAATGCAGGGCGCCTGCCGTTCAAGGCGGGACCGAAGCAGCGCTTCGAGAACATCGGGATAACAAAACCGGGTTGGGTCAGTGCCCGGGTTTCCCATGACAACGCGAAGCCTGAGACCGTCGTTTCAGACGATGCCCCCCAAACGGTCCGCGACTTCCTCACGGCCTTGCAATCACGTTTGCCCTCGTCGGAAACGGTGTCGATTACTTTCGACTGGGAGGGACAATTCGCCGCCGTCTCGCGTCTCTCTGGTTCGGTGGAGTTGTATCATCTTGCCTCGGGCATAAAGGTGCGGAGTTTTGGAACGCCCAATCCGGAGCGAATAGTCAAACTTTCGGGCGATGGGCGCACGCTGGTAACGTATCGGAGGAGTTCAGCCGAGGCACTCGAAGTGAACACCTTCGCTATCGACCAGTTCCGGCAGCGGCACTTTGTTGTCGAGGGATTTGATGACGTCCTCGGTATCGATGAGTCCGCCAGCCATCTTCTCGCCTATCGCCACCAGCAGCATGCGCCCCCGTTGGATCAATCCTCCCCTTGGTCGGAGTTGAGTTCTGATTCTAGGCGCGCGCCCATCGGCATCGTGGATTTACAAACAGGGAAGATAACTCGTCCGATATTACCGGGAAAAGCACGGGACTGGCATTTCTGCCCGGAGGCGAATTTGCTCATTAGACTCGGAGGGGAAAGGGACGGAAACGAAGCCGTGCTGTTCGATCCCTTTGGTCCAGCGGGTGGCGAGGTTCGTCGGATCAATCTGAAACAACTCGGGTCGTCGGAAAGCCAGGTTCATTCTGCCTCGATCTCGGTAAGTCCAGATCGCCGCAAGCTTTGCCTGGTGAACACGCGCCTGGATTGTCTGGTTGTCGCGGATATTACCAGTGCGGCTGGTCCTAAGCTGACGCAGAGTTATTCATTGGAACCGAACGATCCCGCTTCCCCGGACTTTAGAGGGGTATCCACCAGCTTTTCGCACGATAGTAATCTAATCGCGATCGTGCGCTCTAGGATGCGTACCGATAGCGTCGAACTGGTTGACACCCGGAAGTCGGGACGAGTTGTTGAGGCGGGAGAGTTCGAAATGGTGGGCGGAGCCTTCGATGGTGGACCGGCTTTCTCCTCTGACGGCCAACGCATCCTCATCAGTGAAAGACACCGATTTGGGGCGGGTATTCGGCTGAATCTGGTCGATGCCACATCGGGACGTAAGGTGACGTCATTGACGATCGAAGGGGGACGGGGCCAGGTGGCGCAAAGTGGAGCCCGCGCCTTGGTGGAGAGTGGTGGAGTTGGACATCACCTTATCGACGTGAAGGGCGACACGCTCGTCGAGACGGCGCGGTTTGTGGCCGGGACTGGCGATTCATACGCCCTCGTTTTACCCGACGGATGCTACCTTGCGACAGGAGATACCCACCGGCTGATCTCGTTCGCCAGCGGCGGGAGAAGCCAGCCCGCGGAGTCGTTGGACATCCGGTACAACCGCCCGGACATTGTGGCCCAAGCGCTCGGGGCCGCGCCGGAGTTGGTGCAGGCCTTTCGTCGCGGCTACGAAAAGCGGCTCGCGAGGCTTGGGATCAGCGAGAAGGATCTGGCGAAAGGCGCCCAGCCGCCGCGGGTCACGATCGACTACAACAAAACGCCTCTCACTACCGCCGAGCGAATCCTCCACCTTCCGATGGACGTGAAGCCCGGCGCGGCGCCGCTCGCAGCTCTGGAGGTGACGGTGAATGATATACCTATCCTTGGCCGAACGGGGCGATCCTTGAGCGAAATGCAGACCCACGGCTTCTCTGAAACGGAGGAAATCGAACTCGCAAGTGGGAGTAACAAAGTCACCGTATGGGCACGCGATGCAAATGGGCTGACCTCCAGCCGTGCAAGCATCAACGTCACCCTTACGGCGAAGCCGCCAAAGCCGCCAACGCTCTACGTGCTGGCCGTAGGCATCAACGAATACGGAGGGGTTCTTTCCACGCTTAATTTTGCGCGAAAGGATGCGGCAGATATCGTGGACGTATTCGAGAAAAGTGCGCGACCTACATTTGCCGATGTAAAGCCGATGTTACTCCGGGACCCAGAGGCGACGCGCCGAGGCATTCTCGACGCGCGCGCATTTCTTGCCACCGCCGCCGTGGATGATCAGGTCGTCATCTTCATGTCAGGGCATGGCGCGCTGGACACCGACTACGAATACCGCTTTTGCGCGACGGATATCGATCCGGGACGCTTGTCTGAAACCACGCTGACATTTGGGGAAATCGAATCCTTGCTCGACGACTGCCGGGCTCGGAAGCGTATCGTGATGCTCGATACCTGTCATGCCGGGGAGCCCGACCGCGATGACCCGAGTCTTTCCAAGGTCACATTGCTTACGAAAGCGCGTCCAAATTCCATTTCGTTTCAACCGTTCGCAGCAAAGGGTGGCGGCATCACGGCTCCTCGCATGACCGATTTGCTTCAAGATTACTTCGTCGATCTTCGCATTGGGGCCGGAGCCGCTGTGTTATCCTCCAGCACCGCCGCACAGTCGTCCATTGAAACCGAAGAAGTGAAGAATGGGTTTTTCACCTCGGCCGTCATCAAGGGACTTCGGGAGCGAAAAGCGAATCCCAAGGCTGATCTCAAGGCCGACTTGGACGGTAATGGGACCGTGTCCATTTCCGAGTTGCTTCGTTATTGTCAGGAAGAAGTGCGGGAGCTTTCGAACGGTGTGCAGGAACCAGTCTCCCGCCACGTCAATCTGGCTGACGATTTCTCCGTGGTGAAGTATCGGTGAACCGCCCCAGCGTAACGAGAGCGACATCCCCTCGGATTACTATTCGGGAGCATGCAAATAGAGCAGGTTTACCGGAGGGTCTTAGGAACTTTACGAGGAGGTTTCGGGCGTAACATGCTGATCCTCAGTGAAAAACCGATACGTCAGGCACGCACACATTTCGGAGCTTACTT
>JAYTDO010000481.1:0-14418 GCA_043735935.1 Chthoniobacteraceae bacterium | reverse complement strand
TTGTAGATGGTGACGCGGCCGGCGGTGTCGAGCACGGCGAGTTCGTCGTGGTTCCCCATCGTCACGCTGCGCGGCGTGGGAAGCGATGGACCGGCGGGCGGAAGCTGCCAGGTGCGCCACTCCCTCGCCGTCAGCACCGCCGCGGAAGGCCGGTGACACGCCGTTAAAAACACGATCGCCAGCCAGACGCTGATGATTCGCAATGCGACGCGCATCCCGGCCGCGAGACTGGCCGAAGGGGGCCGGTGAACGATCACGCGTCTCTCGCCGGAAGCCTCATGGCGCAGCGCCAGTTCGGCGAACGATCCGCGAAAGTGCTGGGATTCGACGGCGAAATCTCCGGCCTCCGCGGGATCGACAACGAGTCGCTCCGGGCGCACGCAACCGCCATCCGCGAGACTTGGGAGCCAAAGACGCGCTTCGTCGGCCGTAAACCAGTTTCCGGGTCCCAGGCAGTCCATGAGCGTCGGCGTGGGAGGCTCTGCGTAAAGCGCGAGGGCGTCGCCGACATGCAACACACGACCTTCGCTCAGGCAGATGACGTGCCGGGCTTCGGCGAGGGCGGCGCCGGGTTCGTGCGTGGAAAAGACGAGAGAAGCGGAAGTGCGCGCGACGTGATCGCGGATCACGCGCCAGTATTTGCCAGCCCGCGCCGGATCGACGTGGACGAGCGGTTCGTCCATCACCAGCACATCCGCGGAGGCAGCCAGCGCTCGGGCCACGGCGAGGCGCGATTGTTCGCCCTCCGAGAGTTCGTGAGGCCGCGCAGCAGATCGATTTTGAAGATCGAATGCCGCGAGCAAACCGTCGATTCCGTCGCCCGAACGGCGCGCGATTTCGAGATGTTCCCTCGCCGTGCAATGCGCCCATAGACCACCGTTTTGCGGCACCCATGCGATGCTCGGGCTGCCGCGGAGCGTGCCGGCACTTGGTTTCTCAAAACCGACCAGCACATGGATGAGCGAAGTTTTTCCCGCACCCGACCAGCCGAGCACGGCCGTGACGCCGCGCGGGATCGCGAGCGATACGTCGCGGAGTCGCCCGGGGCCAAGCGTGACGGCGTCGAGTTGCCAGAGTGAATCATTGGCCATTTCGCCGTGCATAGAGTTGGGCGCTCGCACCGGTCAACAGCAGAAGCAACACCGGCACCGAAAAGGCCGCGAGCATCATCGCGGAAAGCACGGAGGTCTGGCCGTAGTGGGCGAGGTTGTGGAGCCGGACGAAGACCAGCGTCATGCGGGTGGGCGCAAGGATCGCGGCGGCGGTGAAATCGAAATAGGCCCAGCAAAAGAGGATGCCGAAGGCGACCAAACGCGGGCGCTTTTCGAGCTCCCACACGATGCGCCGACTGCCGAGGTGACGCGCGATTTCCAAACCGGGACTGCGGCGGTCGACGAGGGCTCTGAGCAGGAACGCGAGCGGCAGGAGGAAGATGGTGAGGGCGATCGCGAGCGGAAGCGGCGTGTCGTAAGCGATCCGGAATGGGGGGACCTGAAACAGCGCGAGCACGATCAAGGAGACGACCAGCGCACCGAGGAGTCCGGGTACGGCCGCCATCAATGAGCCGCGCGCGAACCCTGAGAGATAGAAGGCCGCGGCGGCTCCGGCGGCGGCGAAAAGAACGCTCGCGCCGAGTTCGCCGGTAAGGACGAAGTTTTCGGTAAGAACATGCACGCCTTGGGCCGCCTGCCACGCGACGATCGCGAGCGGCACGGCGCACACCACTGCTGCGGACGCGATGAGGAAAATCACCGGGCCGATGCGCGGCGCCGCTTTTGGGGACGGCGCGGGCACGGGGAATCCGCGACCGACGCGGAGGGCGAGCGAGAGTGCCGCGATTTCGATCCCGAGCGGGAGCAGCGCGAGCCGCAACGTTTCACCGAGCGCGAGGCCGCCGGCTTGCGCGTCGAAGATCGCGACGGTCCACGATTTCATGCTCCACAACGACGCGAGCTCGAAATCGGCGAATGCGAGGACGAAGACCAGTGCGGCGGCGACGCGCGGACCGGCACCCGCGCCGCGCAGGCGAAACCCCACGCGCTCGCGCCACGGACTTTTCGAGAAGAGACGATGGCAAAACCTCGCTTCCGCCGAAAGTGGCGAAGGCACAAACACGCGGACGATGGTGGCGACGGGGATGAGCTTGAGCGCGAGCACGCTCGCATAGAGGCCCTCGTGCATCCACGGCGATTGGACGAGGGCCAGTGCCCATTTTGAATACGCGTAACTGACGAGCAACGGTGGCGTGAAAAACGGCGCTAGCAAAAGAACCCACGCCCACCTTCCGCCTCGCACCGCCCCGGCGAGCCATCCGCTGACCGCGACGGCGGCGCCCGCGATGAGCCCCGCGCGTCCCAGAGTCAGCAGCGTCTGTTCGGCGATGCTCATCGGAGATACTCCGATTTTAACCAGGCGAGACACGCGGCGCGCGCGGGGCCGAGCTTCGAGAGATCGACGCCGTGCTGCGCGGCCTCCATGAGCGAGCGGATGTCGCCGGGCAGCAGGTTTGGTCCGGGAAGGCCCAACCGCGGCGTGTCCGACGGCCCGCGCGGATCTTGTGGCAGAAGCGTGGAGGAAACCGGACCGAGCGGAATCTGCTGCGAGCGCGATCGGGCGAGCGCGAGTTCGGTTTCCTCGGAGAGCAGGAAATCCACCAGCTTTTCAGCGTCGTTTTCGCGCCGCGTTCCGCGGATAATGGCAACCGTGTTGGGGATCACGATGGTTTCGCCGTTCTCCAATGTGACTGGATACATGCCGACTGGCTGACCCTGTTCGATGGCTTCAAACGCGTCGTCGGTATCGGTGAAGCCGGCGTCGCATACACCCTCCGCCACGGCGTCTTTGACGGCGGCGTTGCCGTTCAATTCCGCCGCGCCGCCGGCTCGCCACTGGCGATGCCACGCTTTCAGTCCCTCGTCGCCGAGGCTTTGCCAGAGGGCGCTGTAGTGGGTGAGCGTCGTTCCGTACAGCGGCTTGGCGATCGCCCAACGCCGCAGGTCGTCCGGGAGTTTGCCGAAGTTTTTCCGGAGACTTTCCTGGTTGTAAATAACGACGCGCATCCGCGCGGCGAAGCCGGTCCAACGTCCGTCGGTATCGCGGAACTTGTCCGGCATGCGCTGCCACCCTGAGCCTTGATACTGCTGGAGGATGCCGCGCTCGGCGAGGTCCATGGTGCCGAGGAGTTCGTTGTTCCAAAACACATCGCAACGCGGCGAGTCCTTTTCCGCGACTAGCAATTCGACGAGCCCCAGGGACTTCGTGGCCTCGGTGTCGAAACGCATCGCGACCGGGATACCGGTGCGCCTTTCAAAATCCCGCAGGATCTTTTCCGAATAGATCGAGTCGTGCGCGCAATACACGACCAGCGGCGCGTGCCCTCGGTGCGCCAGCATCCACCATCCGGCGAACAGAGCCGCGATGGCGGCAACAGGAAGGAGGACGCGCACTTATTTTTCCGGAAATGCGTCGAAGTATTTTTGAATCGTGGCGTGGTAGCCGGGCGGCACCTGTTCTGCGACGATCGCCTCACTGACGCGCTGCTTCACGTCCCGAATCGCCTCGCGGTAATCCTCGGCCCGCGCGCCGGTTTCGCCCACCTCGTTTGTCTTCCACTGGAGCAAGGTTTTCCCTCCGGCGAACTTCGCCTGTTCCTTCTCCGGCTTGAACGCGCTCGTCAGCGAATCGTCCTCCGGAGCCTTGCCGCCGGCTCCCGGCTTCCCGTTCGGGCCCATTCCCGGCCCGATCCGGTTGCTTTGGCAGAGGCTCGCGAAGAGGGCCGCGTAGTCGCTCATGCTCGTGCAGTTCTTGCAGGCTTCACCGCCGAGCTTGCATTCGCTCGCGAGCTGCTTGGCCATCTGGAGATTCTTCAGCGCGTCCTCGAGCGATTGCGCGTCCTTCAGCGATTGCGCGAGCTTTTCCATCTCCTCCTCGCTGAGGTTCAGCGACTCCTGGGCGGCGTCGAGGGCGTCCTTGGAAAGCTGGCTGAGCTTGGCGAGGTCGAGTTGCTGCATGGCTCGCTGGAGCGCGGCATTCAGCGCGGGCGAATTCATCTGTTGTTTCATGCCCTCCGCCATCGCGTTGAGTTTCTGCTGGAGTGCTTCCTGCGCCGCCCTTTTCTCGGCCGAGTCGGGCATGGCGGCGAGCTTCTTCATCTCGTCGCGCATATCCTGGAGTTCCTTTTTGACGCTCGTGAGATCGCCCTTTTTCAGGTCTTCACGCCATTGCTCGGCCTTCTTCAAATTCTCCCGGCCAAAGCTTTGCGCGCCTTTCTCGAAAGTTTCGCGCGGCATTTCGTTGCTCACTTTCCGCCACATTTCCCCGAGCTCTTTCTGATGTTCGCCAAGGCGCTTGAGGTTCGCCTCCCGCTCGTCGGGCTTCGTGGCCTTGAAGGTCTTGTCCAACTCGGCGAGCGCCTTCTCGACGCGATCCGTCTTTGGCGATTCGGCGAGCTGATCGGATCGCAGCGCGGTGATCTTTTTCGTCTCGCGAAGCCGCTCGGCTTCCTTTGCGAGCTGCTGGCGCTCGACCTGTTTTCCAAACGGATCGAGCTGCGGAAGGTACGCGAGGCCGGCAACGATGAGCACCGACGCGCAGGCGACATCGCGCACGCCGCGCTGCCATGCGAAGGGCAACACCTTCGCCGCCGATACCTCTGCGGCGCGCTGTTCGGCCTGGTTCAACACGATGGCTTGGTATTCGCCCGGCGCCTCGCCGATCAAGGCCGCGGTCAGGAAGAGTTCCTTGCTGCCCGTGCGTTCGTCGATCAGCCGCGCGGTCTGTTTGGGGGAAAGCGGGCGGATCATCGCCAATGCGTAAACGAACGCCGCGCCGGGGATCGCACAAAGCGAGATCGGGCGAAACCAATCCGGCACGATCGACAAAAGGCGCGCGGCCAGCAGGAGGACCAGGTAAACGGCGCCCGCGACGAGCATTCCCGTGCGGAGTCGCGAGGCGAATGCCGCGAGTTGCTGCCGTTGCGCGACTTGCTCCAAAAGCCGCTGAGGCTGGGCGGTGCTCATAGTGAGGCTTTCGTAACCCGGCTCGCGGCACCGCGCAACGCCCGAGTCGACCGCTCCTGCCTCTCCGGCGACATGAGCGGAATGTAATCTATTTGAGATAGAAGCCGTCATCTTGGCCGCGCAAAGTGCATTTGTCTCGTTCGCCCCCGCCCCGCGCGGGGTGCGGTGCGGGCATTCAACCCTCAAATCACCACACCACCCATCGATGAAGATCCAATCCACCCTCACCGCCGCGTTCGTCGCGGCTCTCGCCAGCCTCACCCCTCTGCGCGCCGACGACGCTGCCATCGCCGCGAAGCTCGCCAAGATTCCACCCGCTGCGGCTGAAGCCCTCAAGAAGGCCGCCGGCACCGCGAAGATCGAGAAGGTCAGCATTGAAAAGGACGGCAAGGTCACCATCTACGAGATCGATCTGAGCGAAGCGGGCCAGCCGAACCGCGAGGTCTCCGTCACCGCCGACGGTAAGATCAATGCCGAGGAGGAGACGATGCCGATCGACAAAGTCCCCGCGGGCGCACGCAAGGCCATCGAAGCCGGCGCGAAAGGAGCGGAGATCAACCGTATCAACCGCATCAAACGCTCGAACGGCGAAGTGACCTACGAGGCGCTTTACGTGGCGAAGGGCAAAAAGACCGAAGTCGAATTCTTCGAGGACGGCAAACAGAAGCCCGAGGAAAAGTAACCGTCCTCAAGCGGGCCGCCCGAAGCCGCCTCGACTGCGCCAAGCGTGGTCGAGGCGGTTTTCGTTTCATGGGGAAACTCGGGTGTCAGAAATAAGATAATTGTCACGTTCACTGACCGCGTCCTGTCATGCGGCAGTGCTTTCGTCCGCTCCACTTATGCACTCCAAACCATCCATCATCCGTCGTTTCGTTCTCCCGATCAGCCTCGTCACCAGCTTCGCCGCCACTACTTGGGCGGACACCGTCCTGGAGACGGAAACCGCCGAGCTCGGCAAGAAGGGCGAAGGACTCATTAGCAACTCCGTGCAATTTGAGCGCGAGAAGGACGGGAGCCGGACGGCTTTCACCTTGTTTCAGTTCGAGTACGCGCTCACCGATCGCGCGGAAATCCTGCTCGAACCATTCTTCCAGGAATGGGATAACCCGAAGGACGGGAAAAGCTTCCACGGCGCCGGCGACTTCGAGGTAACACCGTCTTACATGGTGGTGCTGGAAAAACAGTATGTGCCAGCCATCGTGCTCGCTTTCAAACTCAAGGTCCCCACCGCGCGGAACCGGGACATCGGCACCGGGAAATACGACTACTTGCCCTATGTCATCTTCGGAAAAACCATCGGGAAATGGGTGTTCAACGCGAACGTGGGCTACAACTTCATCACCTCCCCGTCGAAGGACGAACACCTGAGCAATCAGTTCATCTACGACTTTTCCGTCGAGCGGAAGATCACGGATAAATGGAGCGTCTTCGCCGAAGTCTTCGCGAACTCGTCGCCGGCCGCCGGCGAACGGGGCACCTTCTCCGGCGCCGTCGCCACGGAGTATCAATTTAACGAACACTTTAATGTGTTCGTGAGCGTGGGCTACGACACCGACCATCTCTTCAACGTCCGGCCGGGTTTCAACATCCCGTTCTAAGGCCAACGCGGACGCTGCGAAGCTCCGTTTTTTGCTTCGCTCCCATCACGGTCTCCGTCAGTTTCCGGTCCCACATGAACCCCCGACTTATCCTCGCAGCATCCCTCGCGCTGTCCGCCGGTTGCGCGCGCTTTACGGCGCAGCCGATCGATCCCTCGCGTAGCGCCGCGGCCCTCACCGGGCGTCGTCTCTCGGATAAAACGTGGACGCTCAAGGCATTGGTCGAGGAGGCGGTGCGCAATCATCCCGACGTCGCCGTGGCGCGCGCCCAATATGAGACCGCGCGGGCCGCGATCCGCACCGCCGGCGAACGGCCAAACCCCACCGTCGCCGTCTCGCCCCAGATCGTGACGCCCTACGTCGATTGGATCTTTGGCACGTACGGGGTCGACTTCGACTGGACGATCGAGGCCGCCGGCCGGCGCGCCCGGCGGATCGACGTGGCGGAAGCGGACGTCCGGGCCGCCGCGGCGCACGTCATCGACGCGACTTGGAAGGCACGCGTCGCCGTGCGCAAGGCGCTGCTGGATCTGTATGCGGCCGAACGCCGCTCGGCCCTCCTGGCGGATGCCATTGCGAAACAAGGTGTCGTTCTCAAGCTCCTCGACGAGCGCATCAAGGCAGGCGCCGCATCGCGCATGGAAACCGCGCAACCCCGACTGCTCCAGGCGCAGATCCGCCTGCAAGGCTCGGACGCGACCAAGGCCGTGGCGCTCGCCCGCGCATCACTCGCCGAGGCGCTCGGCATGAGCACGGAAGGCCTGGCCGGCGCGAAGTTCTCGTTCGCTCATTTCGAAAATGTTCCCGGTAAACGCTCCGCCCATCGCCGCGCCGCGCTCACGCACCGCGCGGATGTGATCGAGTCGCTGGCAAATTACGCTTCCGCCGAAGCCGCCCTGCGGCTGGAGGTCTCGAAGCAGTATCCCGACATCCATCTCAATCCCGGCTACCAGCTCGACGCCGGCGAGAACAAATGGACACTCGGCATCGGCCTCACCTTGCCCATTCTCAATCAGAACAAGGGGCCCATCGGCGAAGCCGAGGCAAAACGGGCCGAGGCGGCCGCGAAGTTCAACGCGGTCCAGGCGAAAGTCCTCGCCGATTGCGACCGCGCCGCCGCATCCGTCGCAGCCGCCCGCGCCAAGGTCGCGACGACCGACGAGCTTCTTACCGAACAACAGACCCAACTCGAAGCCGAGCAACGCCTCGTGACCGCCGGCGAAGGTGACCGCCTTGCGCTCACGAGTTCGCAGGTCGAACGCGCGACGACGCTCATCTCACGGCTCGATGCACTCGTCGAACTCCACTCCGCCCTCGGAGCGCTCGAAGAAGCGACCCAGGAACCACTCGATTAGCCCCATGAAGAAAGTCGCCCATTTTCTCCTCACCGCCCTCGTCATGCTCGGCCTTTCCTGGACGCTGTGGATCGGCGTGCGAAAGCAGAAGGAAAAGCCGAAAACCGAGGAAGCCGCCGACGCCGCGCCCGCCGAAGAGGACAAGCCCGAGGACTTCGTGGTGAAACTCGAGAGGGAAAAATGGGAGGCGCTGGACATCGAAAAGGCGGAGCCCGAGAAGGCCGAACTCAGCCCGCAACGTATCGCCTTTGGCCACGTGCTCGACCCGACCGCGATCATCACGCTCGACGGCGATCTGGCGTCGGCCGATGCCGCGCTCACGATGTCCCGGGCCGAACACGAACGCGCGGTCGGTCTTTTTAAGATCGGTGAAAATGTCGCGCGCAAGGTGCTCGAAACCGCTGAGGCGCAGTTCCGGGCCGATGAAATCAAGGCAAACGGATTGCGGCGCACCGCGCTGCTCGATTGGGGCGCGGACTTCGCCGCGCTCGACGAGGCGAAACGGCGCGAATTCGTCGAACGCCTCGTGCGCGGCGAAGCGGCGCTGATCCGGGTCGACGTCCTCCCCGGCGACGCGATCGCTGAACAGCCCGCCAGCGCGCGCATCCTCGTGCTCGGCCGCGAAAATCAACCGGTCGAGACCTCGAATATCACCCCCGCGGCGGATGCCGACCCGAAGACTCAATCGCAGGGATTTGTCCTGCGCGTGGACAAACCGCCATTCCCGCTGCGACCCGGCATGGCCCTCACCGCGTGGCTCCAGCTCTCCGAAAAGCCGCGCCCCGGATTTGCCATCCCGCGCTCCGCGGTGCTGCGGCACGACGGGCGCGCGTGGGTCTATGTGCAGGAGGAGGAAGAAAAATTCGCCCGCAAGCCCGTCACGCTCGACACCCCGCTCGACGGCGACAAAGGGTGGTTTGTGGATGAAAAAACCGGCGGGATCAAAGCGGACGATTTGCTCGTGACCGTGGGTGGGCAGTCGTTGTTGAGCGAGGAACTCAAGGCGCAAGGCGGCGGCGATGCAGACTGAGCTGCATCCCGGGCGATGGAATGCGGATCTCGCGGCGACGGCTCAGCGAGTCCACGCGAACCGATGCCTCCATCGCCTATGGTGCCGAGGCGAGACGGTAGAATGCGCGCGATGCCGACGCTGCGCCCCCGTCGAAAAACTCCGTCGCGCCGCCGGTGCCATTGCTCACACCGATCAGATCGCCATTCGGCGCGAGCGTCACGGCGCGCGGTTGTGCGAAATAGTCCGCGCAGTTCTGATGCTGTCCGCAAACCGGGTTTGTCCAAATCCGCATTTTCAATCGGCTCCCAAAGGATTCGCTTTATTCAATCGCGAAGTGGCCAGTGCTCGGCCTCAGGCCCGGATGGCATATTGCCCGCCCGAAACCTCAATGCTCCGTAATCCCACAATGATGCGGCAATTCGCCCCATGTTAAGATTCATCGTCCAACTCTCGCTGCGCCACCGCGGCATCGTCATCGCGCTCGCGCTCGCGCTGCTGGCATGGGGGAGTTATGTCGCTTCGCGCGCACCGCTTGACGTGTTTCCCGAATTCGTCGCGCCGCAGGTCACCATCCAGGCCGAAGCGCCGGGGCTCTCGGCCGAGCAGGTCGAAGTGCTCGTCACGCGACCCGTCGAGAGTGCGGTCAACGGCGCGTCCGACCTCGAGTCCGTGCGCTCGGAGAGCATCCAGGGGTTGAGCGTTGTCACCGCGGTTTTCAAGGACGGCTCGAATATCTACCTCGCGCGGCAGGCGCTCGCGGAAAAGCTCGGGACGCTTTCGCGGCAGCTCCCGGATGGCGTCCGCGCCCCGACGCTTTCGCCTCTCACGTCCTCGACGATGGACCTTTTGAAGATCGGCCTTGTCTCGGAAAAAATGTCGGGCCGCGATCTGCGCACGTTCGTCGATTGGACGCTCAAGCCGCGCCTACTCGCGGTTCAGGGCGTCGCGGGCGTCAAAGTTTTCGGCGGCCAAGTCGAGCAACTCCAAGTACAGGTGCTCCCGGAAAAGCTCGCCGCCTTCGACCTCACGATGACCGACATCCTCGACGCCGCGAAGCTCGCAACGGGCGTGCGCGGCGCGGGCTTCATCGACACGCCGGGGCAACGCATCGTCGTGCAGACGGACGGCCAAATGTTCACCCCCGCGGAACTCGGGGAAGTCGTGCTGCGCAAGGGTGCGCCGGTCGTGCGAATGCGCGATGTCGCGCGCGTCGTACTCGGCGCGGAGCCGAAAATCGGCGACACGCTCATCATGGGCCGGCCCGGCGTGCTCATCACGATGGCCAGCCAATACGGCGCGAACACGCTCACCGTCACTTACGCGCTGGAGGAAGCGCTCGCGGAGTTGAAGCCCGTTTTCGCGAGCAAAGGCATCAAGCTCTACGATCGCCTGCACCGCCCTGCGACCTTCATCGAAACGGCGCTCGGCCATGTGCAGGATTCGCTGCTCATCGGCGGCGCGTTCGTCGGGATCGTTCTCATTCTTTTCCTGATGGATTTGCGCATCGCGTTCATCTCGTTCGTCTCGATCCCGCTCTCGCTGCTCACCGCGGTTTTGATTTTGGATTGGTTCGGCGTTTCGCTGAACACGATGACGCTCGGCGGCTTCGCGGTCGCGATCGGCGTGGTCGTGGATGACGCGATCATCGACATCGAAAACATCCTCCGCCGTTTGCGCGAAAACGCCTCGAAGGCTGTGCCCAGGCCGCTTTGGCGCGTGGTGCTCGACGCCTCGCTCGAGGTCAACAACTCGGTCGTCTATGCGACCTTCATTGTCGCCGTCGTTTTCCTACCGGTGCTCACGATGTCCGGTCTGCAGGGCCGCTTCTTCGCGCCGCTCGGCGTCGCGTTCATCCTCTCGATCATGGCGTCGCTCGGCGTCGCGCTCACCGTCACGCCCGCGATGGCGCTTGTTTTTCTCAGCCGCTCGAAGGCGCACGAGGAGCCGGGCTGGGTCCGTTTTTTGAAAACGGTGCATCGCGACTGGGTGCTGCTTTTCGCGCGAAGGCCCGTGCTCACCGTGCTCGCCGCGCTCGTGCTCGTCGCGAGCGCGTGTTTGCTCGTGCCGTTCTTCGGCGGCGAGTTGCTGCCGGAATTTCGCGAGGGGCATTTCGTCATCGGCGTGAAGGCGCGGCCCGGCATGTCGCTCGAGGAATCGCTGCGCACCGGCAAGCGCCTTTCCGACATGATGCTCGCGAACGAACACATCGCCACGGTCGAGCAGCAGGTCGGTCGCGCGGAGGCCGGCGAGGATACGTGGGGACCGAACCAGAGCGAGTTTCACATCGAGCTAAAACGCGCCGTCACGCCCGAGGAGGAGGTCGAAACGCAGGCGTTTCTGCGCGACATGCTCGCGGATTTTCCGGGCATCCAAAGCGAAGTGCTCACCTTCCTCGGCGACCGCATCGGCGAGACCATCTCCGGCGAGACGGCGAGCGTCGTCGTGAATGTCTTCGGCGAAGACCTCGACCAGATCGACGGCGTCGCGAAGAAAATCTCCGCCCAGCTTTCCGCCGTGAAAGGCAACGCCGACGTGCAGGTTAAAGCGCCCCCCGGCGCACCCGTCCTCGCCGTGCATTTGCGGCCCGAGCGGCTCACGCAATTCGGCTTCCGCCCGCTCGAAGTGCTCGAAGCCGTCGAGACCGCGTTCCAGGGCGCGGACGTGGCGCAGATGGTCCGCGGCAACCGCATCCACGAACTCGCCGTCATCCTCGCCGAGGAAGCGCGGCGCGATCCCGAGGCCGTCGGCGATTTGCTGCTTACGAATGGCGACGGCCTGCGCATGCCGCTGCGCCAACTCGCCGATGTGGAGCTGACGAATGGCCGCCCGAGCATCCAGCACGACGGCGCGCGCCGCCGCCAGACCGTGACCTGCAATGTCGAGCAGCGCGACGTTTCCAGCTACGTCGCCGAGGCCCGGAAGCGCGTGGAGGAGAAAGTGAAGCTGCCGAGCGGCGTGTATCTCGAATGGAGTGGCGCGGCGGAGGAGCAGAAGAAAGCGAAGCGTGAACTCATCATCCATTTCAGCGTCGCGCTCGTCGGCATCCTCATCCTGCTCTCTCTCGTCTTCCGCCGCGCCAGCCATGTTGGTCTCGTGCTTGCGAACATCCCGTTCGCGCTCGTCGGCGGCGTGCTCGCGGTCTTCGCGAGCGGCGGCTCCACGTCGATCGGCTCGTGGGTCGGTTTCGTCACGCTCTTCGGCATCAGCACGCGCAACTCGATCATGCTCATCTCACACTATGAGCATCTCGTGGAAAAAGAAGGTGCGCCGTGGTCGATCGAGACCGTCGTGCGCGGAGCGGGCGAACGACTCGTACCGATCCTGATGACCGCGCTCGTGACCGCGCTCGGCGTTTTACCACTCGCGATCGGCAGCGGCGAAGCGGGCCGCGAGATCGAAGGCCCGATGGCCATCGTGATCCTCGGCGGCCTGATCACCAGCACCGTGCTCAATTTACTCGTCCTCCCCGCCTTCGCGTGGAAGTGGGGCCGCTTCAGTGCGGACGAGGGCGCGATGGACGTGCCGTAACGGGACGGGCAGGTTAACCCTGCGCGCGTTTGCGTTCGGCCGCGCGCTGGGCAGTACTGCGGCGCTTGTCGGTCAGGCGCGTCTTCCGCTTGCGGAGTTGTCGCGCGAGTTTGTCGGTCACTTTGTCCAAGGCGATGTAAAGGTCCGCATCGTGTTCGTCCGCGTGAATATCCGGGCCGGCGATGGCAAGATGGACCTTCACGTTGTAGCGGGATGCGGGCTTCGCGGTGTCATCGTGCAAGAGGACGATATGCGCGGCTACGATGGTGGAGCAGAGGCCTTCGAGATGCTCGATTTTGTCCGCAGCATAACGATGAAGGGCTGCGGTCAGGCGAACATTTCGAGGACTGAGGTGGATTTGCATACTCTTTATGTAACTCGCACCGTCGCTCCACGCCAGTCGCGCATGAGCACCACGAGCGACCGTGGACCGACTTCGTACTGCTGGCCGTGGATAAATGGCTCGTCGCCCGGCTCTGCGATGTCGTGCGGACTCGGGAGGCGCGTATCGATGACCCGCTGCCATGTCCCCGAGTCGCCCTCCTGGATGGCAAAGGTGAGCGGCTCCCACCAGGCGTTGATCATGACGTAAAGGTCGCAGTCGGCGTGGGAGGCGCCACTCAGGAAATAAGCGAAGGAGCGCGACTCATCGGACATATCCGCCGCGCCCTCCGGACCGTACCAACGGACGTCTTTCCGCCAAAAACGATTCCGGCACAGGGTCGGGTGCGCCTTGCGAAAGGCGATCATCATTTTGCAAAAGCGGAAATGTTCGCCGTTCGCTTCCAGACGCGACCAATCGAGCCACGTGGTTTCGTTGTCCTGGTTATACGGGTTGTTGTTTCCGCGCTGCGTCTGGAGGAATTCGTCGCCCGAAAGAAACATCGGCACCCCGTTGGCGAGGAGCAGGAGAGCGCAAAGATTTTTCGCCTGCCTCTGTCGGAGCACCAGCACTTCTGGCGGGACACCCTCGTCGCCTTCATGCCCGCAATTCCACGAATAATTCTCACCGGTTCCGTCCGTGTTGTGATGTCCGTTCGCCAGATTGTGCCGCTCGTTGTACGAGACGAGGTCGTGTAGCGTAAATCCGTCGTGTGAGATGACGTAGTTGATCGAATGCAACGGCCGGTATCCCTCCGCATCCGGGAAAAGGTCGTCGCTGCCGTAGATGCGGCGCATCAGCGCGTGGACCATGCCCGAATCACTCCGCACGAAGCGCCGGACGTCATCGCGAAACATGCCATTCCACTGGTGCCAGAGGCGGCCCGGAAAACGGTTGCCGAGCTGGTAGGCGCCGCAATCCCACGGTTCGGCAATGAGCCGGACATTGCGGAGGACGGGGTCGGTGCGGATGTCGGCGAGCAGCGGCGGCGCGATCTCGTCGATCGAACCGTCGGCGTTGCGCGTAAGCGCCGCGGCGAGGTCAAAGCGGAATCCGTCGACGTGCATGTCGGTGACCCAATATCGGAGGCTGTCCACGATCAGCGTCTGCACCGCACCGTCCGAGCAGTTCAGCGTGTTCCCGGTGCCCGAGTGGTTTTGGTAAGGATGCGCCGTCTCGCCGCTCAGGATGTAATAGGTGGAGTTGTCGATCCCGCGGTAGCTGTAGCACGGCCCGCGTTCGTCTCCCTCGGCGGTGTGGTTATAGACCACATCAAGAAGCACCTCGATGCCGGCGCTGTGCAGTTCGGCGACGGTGGAGCGGAACTCGTGTTGGGTCTGCTCGGAGCCGTAGCGCCGCTCCGGCGCGAAGAAGCTCAACGAATTGTAGCCCCAGTAGTTCTTGAGGCCATGCTCCAGCAGATGCGGCTCGTCGACGAAGGAATGGATCGGCAGCAGTTCGATTGCGGTGACGCCGAGCTTGTGGAGATGCTCGATCATCGCTGGTGCGGCCAACCCACGATAGG
>JAYTDO010000480.1:0-2704 GCA_043735935.1 Chthoniobacteraceae bacterium | reverse complement strand
CATCCGCAACAGCCAGGCCTACAAAATGATCCGCGCGATGAGCTGGGGCACTTCGCTGCTCGCCGTGCTCGTCGGCGTGCTCGGCGTGATGAACACGATTCTGATGACCGTTTTCGAGCGCACCCAGGAGATCTGCATCCTGCTCGCCGTCGGCTGGAAACGCCGCCGCATCTTTCGCATGATCCTCCTCGAATCCGCGCTGCTCGGTTTTCTCGGCGGCATCGGCGGCGTGCTCATCGGCGTGATCGGCGTGAAGGTGCTCGAATCCACGCCCGCGCTCCGCGGCCTGCTCGAAGCCGACTTGAACCCCGCGCTCCTCGCCACGTCTGTCGCAATCGCCGTCGTCGTCGGCATCATCAGCGGCGTCTATCCCGCATGGCGCAGCTCGCGCCTCTTGCCCAGCCACGCCTTGCAAGGCTGACATCCCCCGCCTCCCTCCGGCGCGATTCCATTGCACATGAAATTTTTCCACTCCCCGGCCGCCCGAGCCCTCACCGCCATTCTCGCGCTCGCGCTGTTCGCGCCCCTCGCCCACACTGCCGACGCGCCCGCCGCGCTGTCCGCGCCGGAACTCGCCGCCCGGCTGAGCGCCGTCATGGAGGACGGAAATTCTTTCATCCGGATGCGGCTGGAAAAAGGCGCGCCGAAGGAAACCCTTCAGCTCCAGATCAAGCAGCGCCGCACGAAAAATTCCACCGAGGTCGTTTACCAAGTGCTGTGGCCGAAGGAGCGGAAAGGCGAATCCGTCCTCCTGCGGAAAACTGGCAACCGACCCGCGAGCGGCGCGCTTTTCACCCCGCCAAACACCACCCGCACGCTCGATGCCGCCGACATGAAAGAGCCGCTCCTCGGCAGCGACCTGACCTACGAGGACGTCGTGGACAACTTCTTTGCCTGGGACCAGCAAACCCTCGTCGGCACCGAGGAAGTGGACGGAGTGACCTGCCAAATCCTCGAATCGAAACCCGGCAAAAGCGGCCATTCGAGCTACGGCAGCGTGCGCAGTTGGATCGACCCGCGCCGACTCGTCCCGCTCCGTGTGGAGAAATACTCCACCTCCGCTCAGGCGCTGCGCCGCATCGACACCACACGCGTTGTCGGGGTGGATGGTCGGCAGATCCCCGCCAACCTCTCCGTGCGCCGGCCGGGCCAAAACTCGGCCACGACTTTGGATGGCTCCAAGATCAAACACGACGTGACTTACGCCGACCGTGAATTTACGCCCGACGGTCTCAAGGAACTTACTCTCCCGCGCGATCCGCCTCAATAGCTAGCCCGCGATTCGATTGCCGAATGGGAAGAACGCTCCGGACAGTTTTTTTCCGTCACTCAATAGCGGGGCAAAAATCTGGTCCACCAAACGCGAGGTCGTTCACGTCGTCTTCGATCGACCTGTGGGTTGACCGGTGAATACCGGATTGCGCCTTCCCACGGCGCTCGCATCAGCTCTACCTGCCGCCAGCGCAGCCGGGTGTGTTTTCAAATGGATCGGGAGCGTCCAGCGCGCGGATTCGGATAGCGCGGCCGTAGGCGAGGCGAGGAAGCGAGCAAGAGGTGGGAGCGCGCAATCTACCTCGCAAATGCCCCGCTCTGACAAGAGTTGCTCGTGACAAAACGTGACAAACTCCGGCTGTTTTCGTGCCTATTGGTGACCGCTCACGAATTTGACAAGGAAGAGTCATGGAATCTATAGTTCTCATTCGGTGCTACTTACGGATTAGAGATATGACACGAAAAAGCGCAACTCAACGGATTCGAATCCCGTTAGCGCTACTTGTATCCATGCGGGTTACCGGTCGGTTGGCTTGAAAGCGGGACGCAAGCGTGTCGCTGACAGACGCTCACGAGAGGCCGCTAAGGCAGCGGCAGCCAACTGCGACGGCAGCGAGCGCTGCAACACGATGCGAGAGATTGCCTGCCGGGCCTGCCCAAACTGAACGCTCTTTTCGACAACACGCTCGACGGGCGACGCGATCAGGGCGCGACCACGACCCGATAGAAGCCCTGCGTGCCCACCGCTGAGGCGTCCGTCAATGTGAGCGTCTGATTGTTAGTCGTGGGAGTTTGCGCCAGGCCAACATCGGCCCAGACCGGGCTGGTCAACGAAGCGGTGCGCCGGAGCTGATAGGCATGCCCGGGGTAGCCTCGAATGGTCACGGTGACTGTCGTGCCGCTGCGGGATGCGCCGCTGATCCGCACGAGGCTGGAGTCGAGGACGAGGCCGTTGTTCACAAAGTTCGCGGGGAGCGTTTGCGCACCGGTGAGGAGGTCGAGCGTGCCGTTGTTGATGAAGGTCCCGCTCGCGGTCAACGCGGCGCCGCCGGTGAGGCGCAGGGTGCCGTTGTTGATGACGTCGCCGGTGATGGCGAGCGGGGCGGTGCAACTGACGGTGCCGTTGTTGGTAAGGTCGCCGGCGATGGTGCCGGTGCCGGTGAGCTGGCCGCCGCCGGCGACGATCATCTCCTCGGTGGTGAGCGTGCTGCCGAGCTGGAACGTCGCGCCCGCAAGCACCTGCGCGGCGCCGCTGCACATCAGCGGGCCGGAAAGGATGATGCGGCCTTGCTGCGCGGTGAGCGTGCCGGTGTAGCTCGAAGTGCCGCTGAGCGTCCAGGTGCCGGTGCCGACTTTGATGATGTTCAGGCCGCTGAGGTCACCGCCGCTGGAGATGTGTCCGGCAAAGACGGCGTCGGTGTTTCGTCCGCCG
>JAYTDO010000479.1:0-17022 GCA_043735935.1 Chthoniobacteraceae bacterium | reverse complement strand
TGGAATGCCCGTCGCACTTCGGAACGCCAGCGCCGATTTTGCACAGACCGGGTGGGACGCCGCAAAGGCGATCGACGGCGACACGAAGACCGGATGGGCATTTCTTCCGGAGGTCGCAACGATCCACGCGGCGGTTTTTGAAACCACCCAGCCGATCGCGGCGAGCGGCGAAAATGGCGACGTGCGCCTCGTCTTCACGCTGCGCCAGGAACACGGCGGGCAGCACGTGCTCGGCGCGTTCCGCATTTCCGCGACCACGCAAACTCCACCGCCCATCGAACTACCGGGTGGCATTCGCAAAATACTTTCGATCGAGCCGAGCGAGCGCGAGCCCGCGCAACGAACCGTACTCGCGGCCTTCTTCCGACCGCGCTCAAAATCGCTCGCCGCACTGCGCGCCGAACTCGATGGGAAGAAAGCGGAACTCGCGAAGATCAAACCCGTCGAGCTCCCCATCCTGCGCGAGCGTGCCTCGGACAAACGGCGGACGACGTGGATGCTGAACAAAGGAAACTTCATGCAGCACGGTGATGTCGTCGACGCCTCGCTCCCGTCGGCTTTCGCGCCAGCGGCGTCGGCACCGGTGGATCGTCTCGCCTTGGCGCAGTGGATCGTCGCGCCCGGCAATCCCCTCACCGCGCGCGTCGCAGTGAATCGTTTTTGGTCGCAGCTCTTCGGCTCTGGTCTTGTCGAAAGTGAAGAGGACTTCGGAACTCAGGGCCAACTCCCCAGCCATCCTGAGTTACTCGACGCACTTGCGCTCGATTTCATCTCGAGCGGCTGGGATGTGAAAGCGCTCCTCAAGCGCATCGTCCTCAGCGCCACCTACCGGCAATCGTCACGGGTTTTACCGGAACATTTGCAAAAGGACCCGCGGAATCGCCTGCTCGCGCACTTCCCGCGGCGGCGGCTCGACGCCGAAGGCATACGCGATCAGGCATTGCTGATTTCCGGTCTCCTCAGCAGCAAGGTTGGTGGACCGAGCGTATATCCTCCACAGCCTCCGGGGATGTGGAATGTCGCGTTCAACGGCAGCCAGAATGGCTACCCGACGAGCACTGGCGAAGATCGCTACCGACGCGGACTCTACACTTTTTGGAGGAGGACGATGCCCAATCCGACGATGACAACCTTCGACGCACCGAGTCGCGAGACATGCACCTTACGACGGCAACCCACGAACACGCCCCTGCAAGCGTTTGTGACGTTGAACGATCCGGTTTTCGTGGAATGCGCGCAAGGCTTCGCGCGGAGGATCATGCGCGAGGGCGGCTCAGGCGCGGAATCGCGCCTCCGCTACGCGCTCTCGGTCGCGCTCGCACGACCGGCAACTGATGCCGAAGTCGCCACACTTCTGCCAGTGCTGGAGGATTCCATCGCCCAATTTCGCGATGATGCGCCAGCCGCGTTGAAACTCGCGACGAGCCAACTCGGCCCGCTTCCACCGGAGGTCGACGTGGCGCAGGCCGCCGCGTGGACCGTGATCGCAAACATCCTTCTGAACCTCGACGCCGTCCTGACCAAAACCTGACGCCCTTTCCCATGAACTCTCGACTTTCTAAAATCCGCGCGCTCACGCGGCGCCAATTCTTCTCCGACGCCGGGCGCTTCAGCCTCGGCGCTATCGCGGTTCGAAGCTTGATGGGACGGGGGCTCGCCGTTGTCGACGATCAAGGCCACCCGCTCGCTCCCAAGGCGCCGCCCCGGCCGGCGAAAGCCAAGGCAGTGATTTATCTCTCGATGTCGGGAGCACCACCGCAACACGACATGTTCGATTGGAAACCCGAATTAAAAGCGCGCCACATGCAGGACTGCCCCGCGCAGTTTCTGAAAGGCGAGAAGTTCGCCTTCATCACCGGCACTCCGAAACTGCTCGGCTCGCCTTACAAATTCGAGCAGCACGGCCGGAGCGGTGCGTGGGTGAGCGAGTTGTTGCCTCAGTTTTCGAAGATCGTGGATGACGTGGCCATTGTTCGCTCGATGAACACGGATCAGTTCAATCACGCACCGGCGGAACTTTTCATGTACACGGGCTCGCCACGGAACGGCGCCGCATCGATGGGCGCGTGGACGACCTATGGCCTCGGCGCGGAGAATCAGGATTTACCCGGCTTTGTCGTGATGTTGAGCGGCGGCTCGGATCCGACGGGCGGGAAGTCGTGCTGGGGCCCCGGATTCCTGCCCGGCGTCTTTCAAGGCGTGCAATGCCGCGCGGTCGGCGATCCGATTCTCTTTGTCGGGAATCCAGAAGGAATGAGCCGCGAAACGCGCCGGCGCACGTTGGACGCGCTCAAGACGCTCAACGAAGCGGAGGCCGCCCGGTTTGGAGATCCGGAGACGCTCACACGCATTGAACAGTACGAACTCGCCTACCGGATGCAGATCGCCGTACCGGATGTTTTCGACCTCGCGAAAGAGCCGGAGAATATCCGCGAACTGTACGGCGCGAAACCCGGCGAAGGTTCGTTCGCGAACAACTGCCTGTTGGCGCGGCGCCTGGTGGAGCGTGGTGTCCGATTCGTGCAACTCTTCGACTGGGGCTGGGATCTGCACGGCACGGGCGGCGGCGATGATTTAATGACGGGCCTGCCAAACAAATGCCGGCAGGTCGATCAGGCCTGCGCGGCACTGGTGCAGGATTTGAGGCAGCGCGGGCTGCTCGATTCGACACTCGTGGTGTGGGGCGGGGAGTTCGGCCGCACTCCGATGAACGAAGCGCGCGGCGGTTCCAAATTTCTCGGCCGCGATCATCATCCGCACGCCTACACCATGTGGATGGCGGGCGGAGGCGTGAAGCCGGGCATGGTCTTCGGCGCGACGGACGATCTCGGCTATCATGTGGCTGAAAACAAAGTCTCCGTGCGAGATTTGCAGGCGACGATTCTTCACCTGCTTGGATTCGATCCGTACACGTTCAGTTTCAAATACCAGGGGCTCAATCAACGGCTGATTGGACCGACTGATGAGGGGAAAGTCGTCAAAGGCTTGCTCGCATGAATCCATGCGGGGCGGTCCTGCGAGTTTCGCTGCTGCTCATGTTTTCGATGAAGTCCTCTGCCGGCTCCGCTCCCGATGAAGATCGGGTTGCACAGGCTCGGATCCAACGCGGTCAAAACATTCGGGACCGCCTGCGCGCGGCCGGCCTCGCGTATCCGCCCGGGGAGCTTTTGATTCGCGTATTCAAACGCGAAGGCGAGTTGGAAGTATGGGCGCGCGGGGAAGAAGAGGCGTTCCGCAAAGTCGCCACCTATCGCATGACCGCTCAGTCGGGAGATGCCGGACCGAAGCGTCAGGAGGGAGACGGGCAGATTCCCGAGGGGTTTTACGCGATCAGCGTCTTCAATCCAAAAAGCAATTTCCATCTCTCGCTCGGGCTAAACTACCCGAACGCGGCAGACCGGTTTTTCGCCAACCTCGCAAAACCCGGAGGCGATATTTACATCCACGGAGGCGCGGCTTCGGTCGGGTGCCTCGCCATCGGCGATGCGGCGATTGAGGAGCTGTACCTGTTGGCGGTCGACACTCGGGAGCGAGCCCGTTCGGAAATTCCAGTTCACATCTTTCCCGCCCGCATGAGCGGGCCTTCGTGGGAAACGTATGCCTCAAAGCAGATCGCAGCGAATCAAAGCCTGGCGCCTTTCTGGCGAAATCTGAAGGCGGGTTACGACGCATTCGAGGGAACTCACCGCTTGTGCCAGATCACCGTCGGCCCAGACGGACGTTACCTTTTCGGTCGCTGAACGAGTTGCACCACGACTTCGATCTCGGAGGTCTGCGGGAACATATCGAGAGGGGTGACTGACTCGATCGAATAGATGTCGCCGAAGGACGCCAGGTCGCGAGCGAGGGTGGCGGGATTACACGAAACGTAAATGATCTCGGCGGGCCGCGACATGCGCAGGATTTCCGAAATGCGCGGCGTGATGCCGGTCGCCGGCGGATCGAGAATCACGGTCGCGCGGGACATGTCGTGCGCGGAAAGCACGTCGCCGATCAACGTTTCGACGTCGCCCTCCACGTAGGTCTCGTGCGGAGCGGGCGAACGACGCGCCTTCTCGATCGCGTTTGCGTTTTCCTCGATTCCGACGACGCACTCGAAAAGCGGTGCGAGCCGTTTGGCGAAAAGGCCGGCACCGCAGTAGGCGTCAACGAGCAAGGATTGGCCGCGACGTACGATGCGCTCGACGAGCTTGAGCATTTCCGCGGTGACGCTGGCGTTGGTCTGCTCGAAGTAGGGGCCGCCGCCGCTGGCGCGGAGCGAGTAATCGCCATCGCGCACGACCGCTCCGCGGAGCCGTCGCAGCGCCTTGTTTACGTCGGGTGCTGCGATGGCGCATTTTTCAACGTCGATCACCTTGTGTGCGCCTTGCGCGAAGAATCCCGCGGCACCATCCGCGACGTGAACCCGGATGCGATTGCGATATCCGTAGGGCTCCGGAGCCGGAATGATGGGCTGCATGGGCACCTCGGCAAATCGGCCGACCCGCCGCAACGTTTGCTCGACCTGCTGGGATTTGATCGTGAGTTGACGCTCGTAGCTCAGATGCTGGTAGCTGCAGCCACCACAACGTCCAAAGTATGGGCACGGGGGTTCGACTCGATCGGCGGACGGTTGATCGACGACGACAAGCTCCGCTTCGGCGAATTTCTTTTTGTCTTTGGTGACCCTGACGCGGACGACTTCGCCGGGCGCGACGAACGGCACGAAGAAGACTTTACCTTCGTGTCGCGCGACCCCTTTCCCGCCAAAGGCGATGTCGGAGATGGTGAGTTGAATTGGCTCGCTCATGGGCAAAAAAAGAGGCTTCCGTCGCTGAACGGAAGCCTCTTCGGATAAAGGCGTCTGGCTTTAGTAAGCGTAGTAGCTGCGCGAGTAACGGTAACGGGTATCGAAGCCGAGCTCAGGAGGGAATTCCTCGTAGCCACCGTGGATCCAGGGGACGTTGCTCTTGTACGGAGGACGATAGGAGCTGCGGGTGGTGGGGAACGGGAAAGTCGTCACTTCATAAACGCCGTAGCCCATGCGGGCAAAGAAACGCCCGAAGCTCTTGAGGACCCCGTAGGTCGATGCGGCGGCGTTGCCCTCGCGCTGATTGATCTGCGGTACATTAGCGATCAGTTCGTTCGAGGCTTGGAACAAGTTGGCCAAACCGCGCCCTAATTTCCGCGTCGGCCCTTGATCGTTCATCGGCGGATCTTGGATGTCCGCGAAAGAATTCGCCGTGAGGAGGGTCGCGATGGAAAGAAAGAGGAGGGTTTTCATGAATGATCGACGGATGCTACAGGCGGGCCGAAGGAAATGGCAAACGTGATTTCAATAAAAATGCGATCACGTCGCGCCGGGCCACAACCAGTGGAGGGCGGCGATCACCGCCTGCCACCAAAAGGCCAGGTACACCCACGAAAGGGCACCGACGATATAACCCCAAAGGACGAGCAGCCCGTCGCGCTCCATCATGCCCGCCGCGAGCAGCATGATCGAAATGGCGGGAAATCCGTTCGAGAAGGGAATCGGGAGCGGGAGTGAAAGGATCAATCCGCCCGATACGATTCCGACTCCGATGAGATTGATCGCCCAGGGATGAGTCTGGAGGAAATGCATGCGTGGCCGGATGTGCTTTTCCACCCGCGCGATGAAGGCCGCTAGCGGCAGGACCACGAAGCTGAGCGTTTTGTAGCTGAGCTGACAGCGAAGGATGAAACCCGGCAGCGACGACTTCCGGCCAATGGCGATACGAAGGCCCAGCAGCGCCAGTCCGATTCCGAACGGGACGGACAATCCCGGCGTCGGTATGATGAACGGCGCGGAAAGGACGAGGATAAAAAGCGCGATCCCCCGCCCCTGCAGGATGCCTTCGAGTTCCGCGATCGTCATCGCGCGGCCATCCGCATCCCGCAGGATCGCGCGCAAATCCTCGGAGAGTCGGCGAACTACGGGAGGCGGTTCGGGAAGGCTCTGCGGAGGCTCTGGAGTCACGGAAGTCACATCAGACGTTTAGCACGAAATCCGCCGCGGCGCGGGGCTCTTCGGCTACACATCGTCAGCCGATGCTCGGGAGACCGAGGGTTTGCGAGCGGAGCGCCAGCCAACCAACGCGATCAGGATCGCAAGGGCGACCGGGCCGACGTCGTGCAATACCGGCAGCATGTTTCCCACCCATCTCTGGACGATCTCGTCTTTTAGAATCATTTCGCCCGCGACGTAGCCGAGCACGCCTCCGCCGAGCCAGATGATCCATCGGAACCGATTCATCAGCTTTGCCAGCAGGCCACTCCCCCACACGACCAGGGGGAGGGAAAGCATGAGACCGAAAACCACGAGCACGAGATCCCCCTTGGCCGCGGCGGAAATGGCGATGACATTATCCAAGCTCATCGCCACATCGGCGACGATGATGATGCCGACAGCTTCCCGCAGGGACGCGCCCTCTCGCACTTCGCCACCTTCCTCGGATTCAGCCCGCACCAGTTTGACTGCGATCCAAATGAGAACCAGACCGCCCGCCAACTGGAGGAGCGGTATCTTTAAGAGGTAGCTGACGACGACAATAAAGAGCACTCGCAGGATGACCGCGCCGGCAGTGCCCCACATTCGCCCCCAGAATTGCTCATGCGGCGGCAGAGTTCGGACCGCAAGAGCGATGACGAGCGCGTTGTCGCCCGCGAGCACCAGATCGATCAAGACGATCTCAACCCAACGGACCCAAAAAGCTGGATCAGTCAAAAATTCCATTGAACTGCGAGTGTCTGCCCGGGGCGCTATGACTTACGTGGGAGGCGTCTCCGGGACTTCCGGCGGTGGGACCGGTGCGCGCGCCTCCGGAGGAAGTTCCGCGGGATGATCCGAATCGGAAACCGGCTCCACGATCGGCTCCACGACCGGCTCGTCTATCACGCTCGTCGATTCGTCTCTGGATGCGTCGGCTACCGGAGCGACCTCGTCAGACGGTTCGGCAGCCGCCGGTTCAGCGGAGACTGCCAGCACAGGCGGGGCGGGCTTCGCCGGTTTATCCGCCTTTTCGTGATCGCCCTTGTCCCCGGGCACCAGCGGAAGGTCGAGCGATCCGTCGTGGAACTCGATCACGTGTCCGGCCTGGATGAGGTAGTGGAGATCGCCCGCGAGCGCGGCCTTGCGCGGCGCGGCTTCGGGTAATTCGTGAGACTCGCCGAGGATCTTGACGGCAAGATCGCGCCGCGTGCATTTCGGCGTGACTTCGATCGTCGCGAGGATGGACGTGATGTCGTCGGAAAAGACCTGTCCTTTTGGCGCCCGCAGCGGGCGGATCGGCGAGATGAAGATCATCCGCTTGCGGTGTTTGAAATAGTGCAGCCCAGCATCCTGAAAGGCCGGTCGCAAGAGGTTGACCAAATTTTGAGGAAACTGCTTTTCCTGCTCCCATGCATCCCTCAGAGCCGCGCCGATTCCGCGGTCGCCACCCGCGCGGCTAGCCGGTCCGGAAGTCTCCAGTGTCACGCTGCTTTTGACCACCTGAGGCAAATAGGTCTTTCGGAAATGCGCCTCGGCGTCCGCCGCACTTTTAAACACGAGGGGATCGGCCTCCTGCAGCGTGACGAAGGTCGTCGTCGTTCGCGCATTCTCCTTCCAGTCGGCGATTACCTGTTCGTCGGTCACGACTTCGATCTCGTACTGCTGGAATTCATGGAACGGCATCCGGCGACTGAAGCGCTCTTCGAACAACTTGCGCAGCCCCGGCTGGTAGCCGTGGTAGTTTGTCGGCCCGAGCAGCGTGCCCGTGCTCTTGCAGCGCGCGACGTTCGAAAAGTTTCCCTTCAACGGCTCGCCCTGCACGACTTCCTCCTTGTAATAATCTGCGCGCAACTCGCGGAACGCGGCACGCTCGACCGCGGCGCGATCAAAAGAGATCGGCCCGTCTCCACATTGAAAAAGAGGGATCGCCGCATCCTGCGAAGTGACCCGGACGCGGTGACGCTCGGGCTTCTCCAAAAACAGCCGCGCCGTTCCGAAGAGTGGATAAGCTCTCGCACCGCTTTTGATCTGCCGTGTGATCCCATCGAGGCCATGCGGCTCTGGGAGAAAAGCAATCTTAACCGGAGCCGAGAGCACGGTCGGCGGACGCGGAGCGCGATCCGGCTCGCGGCGTTGCTCGAATGGCCGACCTCCGCCCGCGCGCCCGCCCCGAGGCGGTCCATCGCGACGGGGACCGCGGTCGTTTCCACCGCGCGGTGGCCCGTCACGCCTCGGTCCACCTCCGCCGGGTCCGTCCCGCCGTGGTCCACGATCGCTACGCGGTCCGCCAGCACCACCCGGGGCACCCGGCCCACGGCGGTCCCCACCATCCCGTCGAGGCCGGTCACCGGTGTCGCCCTGATAGTCGGCATAGCGATTCACCGTCGGGCTTTCTTTCAGCCAATCGGGGAGAAATTTAAGGTCAAGTTCAACGGGCTTATCGCTCATAGAAGTCGTGTTACTCACAATTTGGCGAAGTGTAAACGATTGCGCGTTTTTCGCTCGTTTTGATGTGCGGAAAAATTCGCAATTATTTATTGCCATACCCCCGGGGCGACTCTAAAGCGTAGCCCCTAAACGAACCCAACCACCACCAAGACCACACCCAATTTATGTCGGATAAATCCATCGAGGAAAAAGTAAAAGACATCATCGTCGAGCACCTCGGCGTCAACCCGGAGCAAGTCACCACGACTGCGTCCTTCATCGAAGATCTCGGTGCAGATTCACTCGATACCGTCGAGTTGGTAATGGCTTTTGAAGAAGAGTTTTCCGTCGAAGTCCCGGACGAGGACGCGGAGAAACTCCAGACCGTCGGCGACGTCGTGAAATACATCGAGGAAAAGGCCGCGAAATAACACGCGCCAGCCAATCGCTTTTCCAAAGAGCCACGGTCGAAAGCCGTGGCTCTTTTGTTTTCCGGTGTCGAAGAATTCTCCGCGTCGAATCGAAACTTTTCTACCGAAGCGGAGTTTTCCGCCGCATGAAACGAATCCTCTCACCCCTTCCCATCATCATCGCCGCGGTCGTGGCTACTTCCGCCCTGTCTTTCGCAGCGGATGACAAGCCAAAGCGCCCGGAGGGCGCCGCCAATCGCGCCCCGGGCGAACGCCTCAAGGCACTGGCCGAAAAACTCAGCCTGACCGACGAGCAAAAGGACAAACTCAAGGACATCTTCGCCAAGAACATGGATAAGCTCAAAGCCATCCGCGAAGACTCGGCCCTTTCCGCCGAAGACAAGCGCGCAAAACTCATGGAAATCCGCAAGGGTGAGATGGAGGAACTCCGCGCCATCCTCACGCCGGAGCAGCAGGAAAAGATGAAGGAAATGCGCGCCAAACGCGGCGAGGCAAAGCCGGGCGACGCCAAATAAACATCCCGCTCTCGAAAGCGCATCCGCGGGGCTGCGCATGAAGGAACGAAAAAGGGGCGGCAGGAATCTACCTGCCGCCCCTTTTGATTCGCCGGCTTATTTCACCGGCGCGAATACGATGCAGACGGGCGCGCCGACCGAAACGCTCTGGCCCGTCGGCGTGAGCTTCCCGCTGGCGCCGTCGATTCTAAATACGACGAAATTGTCCGTGCCCTGATTCGCCGCGAGCAGGAATTTACCCTCAGGATCGAGGGCGAAGTTTCGCGGAGCGTTGCCCTGCGTGGGCGTGTGCGCGACCAGCGTGAGCTTCCCGCTATCAGCGATGGAAAAGATGGCGATGCTGTCGTGCCCACGGTTCGAACCGTAAAGGAATTTACCGTCCGGACGGACGAAGATCTCCGCCGTCGAAGACGATCCGGTGAAGTTTTCTGGCAGCGTCGAGACGGTCTGGAGCGTCTTAAGTCCCCCGACATTTTCATCGCGCGCAAATGCCGTGACGGTATTGGCCATCTCGTTGATGCAATACGCGAATGGCGCCTTCGGATGAAACGCGAAATGCCGCGGACCGGACCCGGGCGCAACCTGAGCGGTGGCCGCGTCGTCCGGATTCAAGACCCCTTTTTCCCCGTCATACCGGTAGCCATAAATCTTGTCGGTCCCGAGATCGCACGAATAGACGAACCTGCCGGAGACATCCGGATAAATGCTGTGCGCGTGGGGTTCCTTCTGGCGCTGGGGATTCACGCTCGACCCGGTGTGCTGCACAAAGGCGCTCGCCTCGGCAATGCTTCCGTCCGCCTTGATCGGAAACGCCGCGATACTGCCGCCGGTGTAGTTCGCAACGAACACCGCCCGTCCTCTGGGGTCCACGCTCACATGACACGCCCCCGCCCCTTTCGAGGATTGCCAACCGAGTGACTCCAGCTTTCCTCCCGCGCCGATCGCATACGCGCTTACGCCACTTTTCTTGTCCGCCTCATTCGCCGCGTAAAGGTATTTCCCGTTCGGGTGCACCGCGAGAAAACTCGGGCTTTCCGACTCCGCCGCGAGTTCTCCACCGGTGACTGCTCCCGTGTCGGCATCCATGCGAAAGTGATAGATGCCCTTGCTACCTTCCTTTTTCGTATAAGTGCCGACGTAAAAATCGCGCTCGGCGGCGCAGGCGGAAATGGCGGCGATCATGATGGGGGCGAGGACGGCGGGAAGTTTCATGGGGCCGAAGTGTGGCGGCCGGGCGGCGCCCTCACAAGTCCCGAGATACCGTCCTTACCCCGCCACGATCGACTGCAACTTCCCCCGCAATGCGTCGAGGGTAAACGGCTTCTGAAGAAAGCCGCCCACCTGCTGGCCGGCGAATCGCGCCGCGACTTCCTGCTCGTTGTAGCCGCTAATCAACAGCACCCGCAAACTCGGGCGAATGACCCGCATTTCTCGCAGCGCCGCATCTCCATCCATCCCGGGCATCGTCAGATCGAGCACCACCAGTTGAAAGCGATCCGGCTCCGCCGCAAACTTCGCCACCCCGTCCACTCCGTCGCTGGCGCGCACGGTTTGAAAACCGATCGCGCCCAACAGCCGACTCACCGTCGAGCGCACCGTCTCTTCATCGTCGACGAGCAACACGGTCCCTTGTCCCCGCCATTCGGGCGTCTTCTGCGCACTCGCAATCTCGGCCTCTTCAGCGCCATCGGCGAACGGCAACAGCACACGAAACGTCGTCCCCTCCCCGGGCGTACTCATCACCCGTAGGGCGCCGCCGTGGCCGCGGACGATCCCGAGCACTGCCGCGAGGCCGAGGCCGCGACCGGTAAATTTGGTCGTGAAAAACGGATCAAACACCCGCGCCAAAACCTCGGGAGTCATGCCGCTTCCATTGTCCGCGACTTCAAAGAACACGTATTCGCCCTCCGGCAGTTCCGGGGCAAGATAGGTTTTTGAAAAATACCGGCGATCCGCACGCATCGTCCCCGTCCGCACCACGACCGATCCGCCATGCTCCGCGCACGCCTCGGAGGAGTTGATCACCAGATTCATCACGATCTGCTGGATCTGGGTCGAGTCCGCCCGCACGGCGGGCAGGTGCGGAGCCGGATTCACCTGGAGGGTCGCGCTTTTGCTCACCGACAACCTCAGAAGATTCATCGTCTCCTCGATCACGGTATTCAGATTTAGGCGCTTCACCAAAAACCGTCCCTTGCCCGAATAAGCCAGCATCTGCCGGCAAAGATCCGCCGCGCGCACCGCCCCCTGCTCGATCTGTTCGATCAACGGCTGAATCATTGAATCCTTCGGCAACTCCGCTGCGGCAAGGCTCGCGTTTCCCAGGATGCTGGTCAGCAGGTTGTTAAAATCATGCGCGATCCCTCCCGCAAGGACGCCAAGGCTTTCGAGCTTTTGCGCTTCCTGCAGCTTCCGCTCCAGCGCAAGCCTCGCCGCATCCGCCGCGCACGCCGCCTCTTCGGCTCGCACGCGTTCGCTCACATCCTGCACGAGCGAAAGAATCGATTCCACGTTCCCGGCCGCGTCGCGGAGCACTGAATTTTGCCACACACAATGCACGACCGCACCGCTCTTGGTGAGATTGCGACTCTGCGAAGACCTTCGCTGCACGCTCCCATCCAGCAGCGACCTCGCCGCCTGCCGCACGTTGTCCATGTCTTCCTCCAGGACAAAATTCCAGTCTGCAAACCGCTTTCCGAGCACCTCCTCTGCGCTCCACCCGAAGATCGTCTCGGCCTGGCCACCCCAGCGCTCCACGCTGAAATCGGCGCGCCACTCGATGACGGCCAGCGGCGAATTCTCAATGTGATCCAGCAAACGCTGGCGGGCACGCTCCAGGTCCGCCTGGGCGCGCTTCATTTGGGTGATGTCCCGGCATACTCCGACCAATCCGATGACATGCCCGTCCGAATCCATCATCGGGAATTTTGAAGTCAAAAACCAACCCGCCTTTTCCCCCGCAAGTTCGTAGGGTTCCTCGCGATTCACCACCGGTTCGCCCGTGGTCATCACGTGCACGTCATCCTTTGAATACGCCGCCGCGATTTTCAGGGGCATCGGAAGATCAAATACGGTCTTGCCGATGCATGCCTCGTCGGACAGCCCGAAAAGCTCCCGATTCGCCCTGTTTTGGAGCACGTGGCGACCCTCGCGATCCTTCAGAAAAAGGGGATCGGGAATCACGTCCAGGACGGCCTGCAAGATCCGCCGTTCCTCCGCGATGCGCTTCTCGTTCTCCTTGCGGTCCGTGATGTCCCGCGCGATGCCCACCAGCCCGACGATCCGCCCCTCCGCATCCCGCAGGGGGAATTTCGACGTCAGATACCAACCGGCACTCCCATCCGGTCGCACAAACGGCTCCTCGTGATTCACGCTCGGCGTCCCGGTGGCGATCAACCTGCGATCCTCCTCGTCGTACACCGCCGCGTTCTTGCTCAGGCCCGGCACGTCGAAAACGGTCTTCCCGAGAAAATCGGCTTCCGTCAGCCCCATCGATTCCCATCGCGAGCGATTCACGATCAAGAATCGACGCTCCACATCTTTGCAAAAGATCGGGTCCGGAACGGCATCGATCAACGCCCTAAGTACGTTCACCTCGAGGCCGAGTCGGCCTTCAAACATGGCCTGGAAATCGAGCGGATTCATTCTTGGATCGGCATTACTTTCCCGAACGCCAACCGCAAGCGCAAGGACTCCTGTCGCCCTGCGGCGCGCGAGGAGCGCATTTTCTCAAAGCCCGGCTCTTATCCCGCTGCTCGCTACTTCGGCACGACGAGAGCGGCGCTCGCCTGGTGATTCGTCCCGATCGACGTCACCAGCGTCGGCTCACCCGCCAGCGCCGCTGCGACGACCTGCTGCAGGGCGCTCGCGCCGGGGGCTTCGCCGAAACTCCGTTTCAGCGCGAGCCCGGGCACATTTGGAAAAAACCGCTCCAGCGCGCCAGACTCAGCGCGATCCACGAAGGTTCCGTTCGCGCTCGTGATGACCCGCCGCACATCGGCGGCGGCGAAGTCGCTCAGAACCCGGCTCAACGCCGCGCCCGCATCCCGCCGTCGCGTGAACGGGTGCCCGGGATGCGTGTCGACCTGCCACCGTCCAGTCCGCCGGAGCACCACCGCTGCGGACCCTTCCGCCAGCGCCGTCCGCGCGAGTCGCCACGTCCGGTAGCCCTCGCAAAGAATCCAGTCGCACTCCTCCGCACCGACGACCACGACCTGCCCGGCTTCGCCCGTGTCGAGGAGCTGCGTGGCAAAGTGGAGTGCCGCGAGACCGACCGAGTCATCGCCGACGAGCGTGTAACTCGCGCCGTCGATCCCGAGCTGCGCGGCGAGGTGGCTGGCGGGAGCGTTGTAAACCGTCTCCGGGAAAAGCAGCGGGCTCGCGGCGTGGGCACCTTGTTTGATGATCTGCTCGTAAAAGCGCCGGGTGTAAAGGACGCCGCCATTGCTGACCGCGAGGACGACGGCCGTCGAAAGCCCTGCCCCGTCGCCGGCGTCGGCGAGAGCTGCCAATCCCGCGGCCACGGCGAGATAACTAATGGTACTGGCGCGGCGAAGACGCGGTATCCGCCCGAGCGCATCAGTCACCGCCGGCAGAATCGGGATGTAGGGAAGTTCGCGCCCAGTCTCGGGATTCACCAGCACCGTCGTCTCAGGGGCCTCACCCGCCAACACGCGCGACCATACTTCCTCCAGTCCCACTCCGAGCGGGGTGACCCAGCCAAGGCCTGCGATGCCGGCGCTCATTCGAAAGCCTCCAGGATGATGCTCGCGTTCGTGCCGCCAAACCCGAACGAATTCGAGAGCGCCCGGCGAATCGACGCGGCCCGAGCGGTGTTGGCCACGATGTCCACGTCCCAGGCCGGATCGGGTTCACGGTAGTTGATGTTTGGCGGGATGAAGCCACCGCGGAGTGCGAGAATGGAAAAGACGGCTTCGATCGCACCCGCCGCACCAAGGGCGTGGCCCATCATGGATTTAGTGGAGCTTACCGGCGTGCCGGCGCCAAAGAGCTGCGAGATCGCCGCGCCTTCGGTGGCGTCGTTGAAAATGGTCCCCGTGCCGTGCGCATTGATGTAGTGGATGTCGCCGGGCTGACGCCGGGCATCGGCGAGCGCGCGCTCCATGGCCTGCCGCGGTCCGATGCCGGACGGGTGCGGCTGCGTGAGGTGATGATTGTCCGTAGAAATCCCGTAACCGGTGATCTCCGCGAGGATCGGGGCACGTCGCTGGCGCGCACTTTCCAGGGACTCGAGAGCGAGAAGGGCGGCGCCTTCGCCGAGAACGAGGCCGGTGCGATGCCGGTCGAAGGGCCGAATGAGTTCGGGAGTCGACGCCTGAAGGGAATCAAAGCCAACGAAAACCAGCTCGGAGATCGCGTCGTAACCCCCGCAGAGGATGCGCCCGGCCTTGCCCGCGCGGATGAGGCGGAAAGCGTGGCCCACGGCATTCGTCCCGGAAGCGCAGGCGTTGGCGAGGATTTGGCTGGGGACCGGCCAGCCGTTCGCTTCGAGCGCGTCGGCGATCGGCTTATGGGGGAGATAGTTTGCGAGCCATCGTGCCGCTTCGGCGCTCCGACGACGCTCTACCTGTGTTCGGTGAAAAGCTTCGCCAAAACTCATCCCCCCGCTGGTCGTGCCGATGACGGCAAGTTCGGGGACAAAGGCCGGATCGGCAGCGGCGAGCTGGCGCGCCGCGGAAATCATAAAATCGCTCGCGGGGTGGAGGCCCGATTCGGTGGCCGAGGGCGAGACCTGCCCCGCGGTCTTCGATCGGGTGCGGGAGGTGTCGAACGTGCAGACCGGCCCCACGCGATCATGTCCGGCGCGGAGGGCTTCTTCCGTCTCGCGGGCACCCGATCCGAGGGGGCTGACGACGCCGAGGGCCGTCACGACCACGCGATGCGAAGGGATGTCTGTTGAAAGGGCCATGCGGAGGCGGAAAGTTCTTCGGCGCAGGAGCCGCCGGGCGCAATCCGCAAATCGTCCTATTCTCGCGCGGCAAAACCAGCAAGATGGCAGGATGAAAAACGAAACCGAGCCCGCTCCCGCGGGTGGTCGCCAAGCAGTTCGCTCCAGGTTCCTATGGTTCCTCGCTGGAGCCGGAGTGAATTACCTGATCATCGCGACGCCATTCAAATGGCTGCATGCCCACACCGAACTGCCACTGTGGGGCATCTCCGCGTGCAGCCTCGGAATCAGCACGACGTTCTTTTTCATCTGGAACTACTTCATCAACTTCCGCAGCAACACCCGGAAACGCGATGCGTTGCCACGTTACCTCGGCGCGGTCACGCTGATGTGGGCTTTGTCGACGGCGACGCTCACGCTGCTCAAGAGCCGCGATCTCGGCCATGCGTTTGCCGTGGGCCACTTCGCGCTTGATCTGGACATCGTCGCGACGCAGTTCTTTTTGAGCGGGCTTAAGTTCATGCTTTACCACAAGTGGGTTTTCCCCCTGCCAAAGTCCCCGAGCGGATCGGTTTGAGCAAGAGGGAGGATTTGTCGAAGCTTGCAAGGCAAGCCGGGCGATGCGACAACGGGCCGAGTAATGCACGAAGGAAGCATCTCCATCCGAATCGGAGCAGACCTCAACGAGGTCACCCGCCTGAACCGACTGGTGCGGAAGTTCGGCGAGCTCCACGAGGTGCCAAGCCAGCCTCTCCACGACGTGAATCTCGCGCTGGACGAACTGGTGACGAATGCCGTCCGCTACGGTTTCGCCGACGCGAGCGGACGCGAACTGGCGGTGCATTTGGAAACCTACGACGGCGACCTGCTGGCATCAGTCACCGACGACGGTCGCGAGTTTAACCCGCTGGAGCAGACCCCTCCCGACCTGGATGCGGGCCTGAATGCGCGCCCGCTGGGCGGCCTCGGAATCCACCTCGCACGCAGCCTGATGGACCACATCAACTACGCGCGACTCGGGGGAAAAAACGTCATGACGGTGCGAAAACACGTCGGCTGAAATCCCAATCCCCTCACGCTTTTCCCAACCGCTCATTATCCATAATGCAGATCCAGGAAGAACGCATTGGTCAGGTCTTAATCGTCACAATCGACGACCACCTCGATACCTCGACCGCGGTGACATTCGAGTCGCGGCTGATGGGGCTGATCGACGCCGGCGAGCGGCGACTGCTGGTGGATTGTGGGCGGCTCGAATACGTGAACAGCGCTGGCTTAAAGGTATTCCTCCTCGCGGCCAAGAAACTCGAACCGCTCCGCGGTCAACTGGCCCTGTGCGCGCTCGCCCCGAGTGTGTTGATGATTTTCGACATGATCGGCTTCACTCGGATCATGAAAATCGTGCCGACGCGCGAACAAGGGTTGAAACTCCTCGAGGGGGGAGCGGCGTAAATCGATCCCGGAATCCGATGCGGCGGCCGTGGCGTCATCACCCCGACTCGACCCTCCTCCTAAAAAGGCGGGGCAGGGCATGAGGGGGTTGCTCTCGACTCGACTCATCGCGTGGATCGGCGCGCCGATGACGCTGCTTTTTGCCGCCGTCATCTGGCTGGCTTCCCAGCGTTCGGCCCAAAAGGTCCTCGATCAGACCGAGGAGATCGCCCGCGAAAAGACCCGGCGGTATGCCGGGGAGATCGACAACCGGCTGGCCAGGGCCTCGCGCATCCCGATGATGCATGCCCGGGCCTTCGA
>JAYTDO010000478.1:0-2495 GCA_043735935.1 Chthoniobacteraceae bacterium | reverse complement strand
AATCTTCCGAGCGCGACCGGAGTTCGACGACCTGTTTGCTCCCAAACGAGTACTAAAACAAAGGGCTGTTTCCATCATGGAGACAGCCCTTTCATTTTGTAGCGGCATCAAGCCACCGTCCCCACTCCATCGCCGGACTCCAAAGCCCGATCCACGAATTCGATGAACCGGCGGTCTTGATACGCTTTCGTGTGCTCCCACACGGTGCGTGGAATCGAGCGCCTGAAAAACTGCCGAATGTCCGCTTCCACTGCATCGTCGTCGAATTGCATTCCGAGGTCACGGGTCTTGAATGCCGTCCGTAGGTGCAAAATCAATGTGTGGACAAACAACCCCTCCTCCGGCGTCGCGGTCTTTGGCAATGTCGGCTCGCTCGTGTCCTTCCGCATCGGCCACGCCGGTGCCGAGGAGTTGTCCAAAGAGTTCGGGAAAACCTATCCGCTGGAAACCTTCACCGGCCTCGACCGCTACGAAGTCATCGCCCGCCTCGCCGAGAACGGTCGGACGCGCGAACCCTTCCGCGCAAGAACACTCCCGCCTATCGAACACCGTGTTGGACGTCGCAAAAAACTCATCGCCCGCTCGCGCGAAAAATACGCCGCTCCGCGCGCGGAGGTGGAGAAGAAGATCAATCGCTGGCTAGCCGGACGAGAAGTTCAACGCCCGCGCGTGCGCAAAGGCCGCATCCCATTCCTTCCGGTGAAGCTGTGAACAACTAACAGCCCTTTAGACGTTCCCGCATGGTAGAATGTGGGGATGGCATCAGTTCGGCAGCCGCGCTTTCGGCGCGTGGACAACTTTGCTCCGATGGATTTGAGGGCGCGCGACACAGAGATTCTTCGCATGGTGAATCGTCACCGTTTTTTGCGGTCGCACCATATCGCTGACCTCGTGGGCGGCAGCCGTCAGCAAGTGCTCCGTCGTCTGCAACGACTCTACCACCACGGCTATCTGGAGCGCCCCGCCTGTCAGATCGACTACTACCAGCACGGCGGTTCACGGAGCATCGCCTATGGACTCGCCGGTCGCGGAGCCGCGCACCTTCGACGCGTGGACGACACTCCCTTTTCCCGGCTTGATTGGACTTCGCGCAACCGCTCCGTCAAACGCCTCTTCCTGGAGCACGCGCTGATGGTTTCCGACATCATGGCGGCGCTGGAAATCGCGTGTCGGCAGCGTGGCAACGTGCGCCGACTCATCGAGCACGAAATCCCACTTCCCGCCGCGACGCGCAATCAGCGTGCGCCCTTTCAATGGACGGTGACGGATTCGGGAAAGGAAAGGCTCGGCGTCATTCCCGATCGGGTCTTCTCCTTGGAATCTGGCGACAAACGCGAGCGCATCCTTTGTTTTCTGGAGGCCGACCGCGGGGACGATGCCGGTGGAGCGAGCGAAGCACGACGCGAGTTCCATCGCGCGCAAACTTAACGCCTACGCCCTGACTTGGAAGACCGGCATCCACCGCTCCCGATTCGGCATCCCGCGCGTCCGCGTGCTCACCGTCACGACGAGCGAAAGCCGATGCGAAAACATCCGCATCGCGGCTTTCGCAGTCACCGGCGGGCAGGGTATCTTTTTGCAAACTCACATCACGTCAGGCGTTTCATCCAAAGCTTGTCTCGGCCCCGTCTGGCGGAACGCCGGTGGCAAATTCATGCCCCTCCTAGATTGAAGGGCGAACAGACAATTCATCCCAACGGAGTTTGAAGCGATTACGCTGTAGTGGAAACACGGACACGATTTTCAGCAGGATCCCACTAGACACCCGTCAGCCAAGGAATACTATCGCAACCTACAAGGCGGTCGTCCGTCGGCAGTCAGGCTCCACCAAATACTGGGTCCGAATGCTGCTTTAACGAAACGACTGCGAATTTGACTCATCGCTTTTGGTACCCCCAAAGAACCGGGCACCACGTGCGGCAGCTTTGTCGAGTAAGCAACCTTGTTTTGATCCCTCGGGCATGAAGACCGCGAACCAATCGAAAAATCTCGAAGTCCCTCTGAAACCGCACCCATCGGCACTTCCCGAACACTCCGTTGCTCAATCAACGCGGCATTTCCCGATTTCCACTTCAACCCTCCAAGAAAAGATGGTCATGTGCCCCCCGAACTCTCCCGACTCTGACGGCAAGTTTTTCAAGCCCGCGTCACAACCCCTCACAGGCGGCGATCCGCAGGCCATTATCTGCGGACGGTATCCACACTGGAAACGATGCCTCGATCTCACTTGCATCATACTCACTCTGCCAATCTGGCTTCCGCTGATGATCTTCGCCACCCTCACGATCAAGGCGGTTTCGCCGGGGCCCGTCTTCTTTCGACAGCGACGCATCGGCCTCGGCGGAGCCCGCTTCATGATCTTCAAATTCAGGAGCATGAAGGTGAATGCGGAAACTCACACGCACGAGGGCTATTTCAAACAATTGATGGAAGCCGACTGTCCGATGACAAAACTCGACGCGACCGGCGATCCACGGCTGATTCCCGGCGGGAGG
>JAYTDO010000477.1:0-3282 GCA_043735935.1 Chthoniobacteraceae bacterium | reverse complement strand
CCGCAAAGCATCCGCCAAAGATCTCGGCGGCTGGAAAGCCGCCGCTCCCGGTCATCTTCCCGCCTGCTACGACGCAGCGAGCTGCACCGCTTTCTCAATGACCGCGACCTGCGCCGCTACGCGCTTTTCCAGCGCAAACTCAGACGGCGATTCGATCGTCAGCGAGCGCTCGGCGTGGTTGAAATGGAACCAGATCGCCTCGGGGTAGCCCATGCGCTCGAAGCGCCGCCGGTCGAGACGGCGGCGATAAATGCCGGCGGTAATCTTGCGGCCGTCGATGCGGGTGCGGCCTTCGATGGCGATGTGCGGACGGGCGGCATTAAGGAGTGCTTCACCCCAGTACGGTTTCGCGCGCGCGACATCGTAGAGGTAGAGCCCCTGTCCGTCGTAGTCCTCGTGGAGCATCATCGCGGCGGCGAACTGATGCGGCGCGACGAGCTGTTTCACCGCGCTGACCACGGGTTGATTGTCGTGGTGAAAGAGCCGGTTGAGATCGAGGCCGTCTTCATTGCAGCGCGTGTTGTTGACGAGGCCCCACGGGTTCAGGCACGGGAGCAGCAGCAGCGGCAGGCGGGGCAAACGGCGGATGTTTTTCTCCGCCCAGGTGATGAGCGCTTCGGTCGCGGCGGGCTCGTCGCCGTGGATGCCGGCGGAAATGTAAATGCCGCCGGATGCCGTCAGGCACTTGGTCCGCAAGTAAAAGAGATCGTGCTGCTCCGTGGTCGCGAGCTTTCGCAGCGGCACACCCGCGGCGCGGGCGACGGCCCGCCAGCGCTGGATGAGAAAGCGGTAGTCGTGCGCGCGGTGATTCACGAGAAAGTGTGCGTTCCATAGCTTGCCACGCACAATGGACGAAGAAACTAATCTATCCGCTGCTGCTCACCCAATGGCTTTCATAAAGTCCATCAGAGATGCACGTTCCGACTATAGGCGCCGCTTATTCGGGTCGAAACTTTCGGTCAGATAAGTGGGTTGGGGGGCTGGGACACTCTGGTCTGGCTTTGGCAAAACCGCTACGGCGGGTGCCGCTGGTGGGGACGACGGCGGTACCGCTGGCTCTTGAGAAGGAGTGCGTGAATTATCTTCGATTCGTTTCATAGTCGGTGGCAATCACAAGAGCGGTTCTTCCTCTCTCGAAAGAGGAGCTTCAGAGGCAAAAATGGCAGTTGTCTCTGGTGGATTGATCGCATTGTCCGGCTTCGGAAGAAAAGCTGGATCCACTTTGGCGGCGGGTTTCGCTGAAGCCGGCGCGTTTGGAACTGTGCGTTCGGGTTGAACCGGTTGGCTAGATTTAGGTGAATCACTCACGGAACGAAATCTAGCAGGGTTTTTCCACAAGCACCAACCAAATACGCACACAAGCAATGCCAATGAGCCGGCTGCTGAAATTGCAAAAAAGAAGGCGCTATCAAGCTTCTTCATCTTTGCATCCGTTGCGCACCGGGTGCTCTCATAGGCTTTGAGGGCGGTTTCGGAAAAGCGTCCATAAAAATTCAGGAGTGATTGTGTATCGAAAAAATCGAGAATTTTTCGATCGAGGGGCAGGCTTTCATATCCTTTGAGACGCATCACATGGATCGCCCGAAACCAACCCACGAAAGAGATCAGCAGTGTCCCAAAGCCGCAAAAAATGAGAATATAATCGCTGATCTCTCGCGGAGGTATCACGGCTTCTGTAATTCGTTTGCAGAAAAAGGCCGATGCACCTGTAAGAAAAACAAACGCTGTAGCCAGCTTAAACGCCTTATCGTCCGCGCGATTGAATCGTTCCTCCTCGTGAGTAAGTCTCTCAGTACTGTAAGTGAAAAGAGCACTGTATTTTTCAATTGAAGCTCGAACGAGAGCTTCGCGTTTGGTATCGCCGTCGACGATCGCTTCTGCCAGCAAATCGACGCTTGGCGGTCGTTGGACGGTACCCATTAGTCCTTCGATTTCGCGTACTTCGACTGCAAGTCGAGCCGCCATCTGATCGAAGTCTTCCTTGGGAGGATGTGATTTCACAGCTCTTTCAGCAGGCGCTCATGGATGTTGCCGAAGCCGCCGTTGCTGAGGATGACGATGACGTCGCGCTCGGCGACGAGGGGTTTCAGGCGGGCGATGATGGCGTCCACGCCGGGTTCGTAGAAGGCGGGTTTGCCGGTGGCGGCGATGTCGGCGATGACGTGGGAAGGGTCGAGGCGGTCATCGGCGGCGAGTTGCTCCTGGCGGGCGACCTGGGCGAGGATCACGCCGTCGGCGACGGCGAGGGCGGCGGGGAGTTCGTGCTGGAAGATGGCGCGGCGCGTGGTGTTGGAGCGCGGCTCGAAGATCGCCCAGAGGCGGCGGCCGGGATATTGGTGGCGCAGGCCGCGCAGGGTTTCGCGGATGGCGGTGGGGTGGTGGCCGAAGTCGTCGATGATCGTGATGCCGCGCACTTCGCCGCGCACTTCCTGCCGGCGTTTCACGCCCTCGAACGAGGCCGTCGCTTTCGCAATCACGTCGAGCGGCACGCCGTAGAAATGCGCGGCGCTGACCGCCATCGCGGCGTTGCGCACGTTGTATTCGCCGACCATCTGGATGGCGAAGCGCGTGTCGAGCAGCGTGAATTCCGAGCCTGCCGGGTGATAGCGCACGTCGCGGATATGGCGGGCGGCGTTTTCCGAAAAGCCCACCTCGACGAGTTGCGCGCGGGTGACCTTGGCCACGTCGATGCAGTTCGCATCGTCGCCATTGATCAGCACCATGCCGTTTTCTGGGACGATGTTGAGCATCCGCGTGAAGCTCAGCTTCACCGCGTCGAGATCGTCAAAAATGTCGGCGTGGTCGAACTCGATGTTGTTCACGACCACGAGTTCCGGGAGGTAGTGGAGAAACTTCGAGCGCTTGTCGAAAAACGCGGTGTCGTATTCGTCGCCCTCGATGACCACATGCCGCGAATCGTGCAGGCTCGCGCCCTGGCCGAGGTTCGTGGCGATGCCGCCGATCATGTAGGCGGGGTTCAGCCCTGCGCTTTGCAAAATCCACGCGAGCAGCGAGGTCGTGGTCGTTTTCCCGTGCGTGCCGGTGACGACGAGATTGTGCCGCCCGCGCAGGAAAAACTGCTTCAGCGTCTCGGGCAGCGAGAGGTAGTAGAGCTTGCGATTGAGCACCGCTTCGACTTCCAGGTTGCCGCGCGAGATGGCATTCCCGACGACGATGAGGTCAGCGGAGGCGGGGATGTTTTCGGCGCGGTAGCCTTCGCTGAGCGTGATGCCTTTGCTTTCGAGGAAGGTGGACATCGGCGGATACACGCCGGCGTCTGAG
>JAYTDO010000476.1:0-14777 GCA_043735935.1 Chthoniobacteraceae bacterium | reverse complement strand
CTTCTTCTTTCCGAGCGCCACTTTGTGCTCCAATGCGCGTTTGCTCGGATTCGTCGTGGGAGGTCCGCCTTGAAAAGTCATCTTCCGTTTCAGCGCGATTCGCTGGACGACATAATAGGTGGCACCCGCACCGAAGATCAGGTGGATGATGATGCTGATAAAGAGCACCTTGTTCGCAAAAATGCCCGCTAACAGCCCGACGCCTGGGGCTTTGCCTGCAATATTTGTCCCGGACGGATTGGAAGGTGGTGCGGATTGCATGGTGCGGAATTATTCGTCCTCGCTCACGGTAAAGGTGACGTTACTGATGCCGGCCACAGCGAGTGCATCGAGCACGTCGACCGTCCGGCTGTATTTTGCCAGCGGCTCACTCACCACCGTGACCATCGTGGGTGACTTCGCTTGATCGCCGGATTTTTTGAGCTTGGTCAGCGTCGCCTTCAGTTGCGGAAGGTCGCGATTCTTCGGGGAATCCATCGGTTCTTCGTTCAGCATCACCTCGCCGCTTTCGGCGATGTTGATGATCTGCTCATCGACAAATTCCGTCGCGTTGCTCGTCTCTGCGTTTCCTGGAAGTTGCGAGTTCAGCTCCTTTTCGACGCGGACCGATCCCGCCATGACCATGAAAAAGAGCATGATGACGAACACGACGTCGATCATCGGCGCGATCTGAAAACCGAGATTGCCATCGGATGGCGTAGGATCGAAACGGCGCGCCATGGTCTAATCCTTGTTCACCGCGGAAAACGAAATATCGCTCACTCCCGCCTCGGCGGCCGAATTCATCGCCCGCGAAACCGCCATCGCGGTCGCATCGCGATCGCCGCGAATCACCACCCGAAAAGTGGGATTTGGCCCCTTCGAAACCTTGGCTTCGCCGATCTTCTTCGCCTCGACGAGCGCCTTGGTCAGGTCGGGAAGCTCGGCGTAAGTTCTTTCGTCCATGTTATAGCTCGCCTTCTTTTTCGCCGGGTCCCACTTCACATTCACGATCGCCTCGCTTCGCTGGCTGTCTTTCTTGATCGCATTCGGCGCGATCGGAAGCTGGATCGTTTTATCGACCTTCAACACCTGCGCGGTCGTGATGCTCATGAAAAAAATGAGCAGCACGAGAAGGACGTCGATCATCGGCGCGATCTGGAATTCCGGCTCGCCCTCCCCTCCCCCGCCACCGCCTGCCATATTAGAAAGTCCTCCGTTTCATTCTCAGTACAAGGTTTAGCCGTTGATGTCGCCGGCAAGCGGCGCCGCGACCCAGTTCGGCGTGGCGGCGTAGAGTTCCTCATCACCGATCTGCGCGCCCTGAAGGTGCTCATAGGGCATTTTTCTCAGCAGTCCGGTCATCGTGTCTTGAATGTCGTGCAGGACCTTGGACGCACGATTCCTCAGGAAATAGAATGAACCGAACGCCGGGATCGCGATAAAGAGTCCGGAAGCCGTCGCGACGAGCACTTCGCCGATCGCCGCCGACAGGCTCGACGGATCGCCGATGCCGGAAGCACCGAGCGTTGCGAAGGCCTTGATCATCCCGGTCACCGTGCCGAGCAGACCGATCATCGGCGCGCAAACGCCGATGACGGACAAATAACTGATGTAGGTTTGCATGTGGGAGTTCTCCTTCGAGACCTCCGAGAACATGCCATCCTCCACAACGGCCTTCCCTTCACCCAGCAAGCTGATCGAGACGCGGCAGACGTTTGAAAACGGCGAGGGATTCGCTTTGCAAAAATTGTAAGCGCCCACGTAATCGCCCTGGCGAAAAAAGCTTCGCACCGCCTCGACCTGATCCGCCGGAAGCGCCTTTTTGGCACCGGTCCGAAGAGCCCCATCCACGACGAGATAAAGCGTCAGCACCGAACACGCAAAGATCGGCACCATGACCCACCCGCCCTCTTTGATCTGCTCCATCAGAGTCTTCTGATGAACCTGAGGTTTTGCGTCCGCTCCCGCGGCAGGCGCGGCTTCATCGGCGGCTTGCAATCCTCCCACCAGCGCCAGAAGACCCGCAGCGAGGAGGGATGTGAGATAGACGGTTTTCAGTTTCATAATTTCGGTGATGGAGTTTTTGAGAGTGGAAAAAATCAGTTCGGCATCGCCAGCGCTTTCTCGCGTTTCGCGATCAGTTCGAGTTCCTTCCTCGCGGCTTCTGCCTCTGGCGTCGCACCGTAGGTCTTGATGACGTCATCAAACGTCGCCTTTGCCATGGGAAAATCTTCCAGCCCAAAATGCGCGCGGCCAACGCCCAAAAGGTACGCCGGATAGAACGCCTTCTTCTCAGGATACAGCACCGGAATTTGCAGAAAGCTCAGCAGCGCGTTTTCCCAATCTTTCAAGGCGAGGCAGCCCTGCCCCTTGTAGATCGCCGCCGACGCGAGCACGTCCGTCTTCGTTGCGGTCTTCATTACCGACACGAGCGTGTCCACGGCAGCCTGCGGATTGCCTTTCCCCGTCGCGGCCGCCGCCATGAAGATTCTTGCCGCATTCTTTGTCTCCGCCTCCGTACCGAGGCGCGACATCGTATCCGCCAACTCAAAGGCTTCCTTCTCGCGGCCAAGTCCAAAGAGCGTGTTCATTTTGAGCAGCACGATGTCCGGCCACCAACTGCCAGGCGCATCCCGAAACCCCTCATAATACTTCATCGCTTCGTCGATCTTCGGAAGCGTATCGGCTGCTTTTCCGGCCACGATATACTCAGGAACGGCTTTCAAGATCGCCGGTTCCGGGAAATCAATTTTTTGAATCTGCGAGACGGGGATGCCGACCTCGCCAGTGATCACGGGATCGCCAGGTTTCGCCGGCATCTCGAGTGTCGCTACGATATTATCGGCCTGTCGGCGCAGAGATTTCGCGACCGCGGTCGTTCCGTCCTTCTTGAGGATGTTCGTGTCCGCGCCGTGCGCGATGGTGCACCCAACCGCCAGCAAAACGAGGTTCGCGATCTTCACGCGGGGCCGCCTCCCCACTCTTCGAGCTTCTTTTTCGCCTGATCAAACTCAGGCAGCTTCTGCAGCTTTTCGTTCCGGAGCATCTCGCGCAAATTATCGATCGCATCCTGCCGCTGGCCCATTTTGTTGAACGTCTCAGCCGCCTTCAAATACGACTTCGCGACCCACGGCAGGTATTTTTGGTATGCCACAAAGACGCGCCGATAAAACGCAATCGCTTCTGGCAGTCGATTCTGCCGGGCTTCGATTTCGCCCAGCGAATAAACCGCGAACGCCGTGGCGTCCCCGCGCCACTCACGGATTCCAGCTACCTGTTCGAAGAGTTTCTTCGACTCGTCGAACTTCCCGAGTTCCAGCAACGTCTTCGCCTTGCCGATCGTCGCTTCTTTCATCTTCATTGACGCCGAGACCTTCTCCAAGGCGTCGGTGAAGAGACCCAGTGCCGTCTCGTAATCCTTCTTCTTAAAGGCAATTTCGCCGAGGCCGACATAGGCCACGTCGAGATGATCACTTTTCGGGAAGTTCTCCCGCATGAGGTTAAAGATCGTCGTCGCTCGATCGGTCTCACCCTTTTCCAGGAGAAAATCGCCGACCAGCGACAGAAGGACCGGACTCAGCTCCTCCGGCTTAAAACGCTCGGCCATTTCGCGGAGCATTTTCTCCCGCACCGCGTCCTGCTTTTTGATCGCGGCCATCTCCGCTCGGGCATAAAGCAGCCGGGCCTTGGTCGTCGGAGTCGCTCCTTCCTCCAGCGGCTTAAGCTGTTTGTCCAATTCCGCAAACGCGTCATACGGCGGAGGCTCGGGTGGTGGTGTCGATTCGACAGTTGCGACCGGCGCGGGAGCCGCCGGGTCCGCCGGTGGCGTGACCGGCGCCACAGGCTCGGCAGGCGTCTCCACGACGACGGGGGGCCGCGGGCGCTTCGAGCAAAGCTGAGCGAGTTGCGCGAGGAGCTGTTCCACGGCCTCCCGCTTCGGCTCCGCGATGTATTTCTTGAGATTCTCCACCATCAACTCCTTTGCCTCGTCCACCTGCCCCTTTCGCGCCTTCGCTTTCCCGATCCAGTACATCGCCGCGATGATCGACGGGTGGTCCGGCTTGTCCTTTACGAACTCGGTAAACATGTCCGACATTTCATCCCACATGCCGAGCTTCTGCATGTGCTTGCTCGCCTCGAACAGCGAGTAGTTCAGCACCTCGTCGGTTTGCGCTTTCTTGAAGGAAACCTTGTAAGCGCGGATCGCATCCTCCTCGCGGTTCACTGCCGCATAGGCGTCCCCGAGCAACGCCTGCACTTCGCCCTGCATCCCATCCTCAGGGAAGTCCGCAACCCATTTCTCGCACTGCTTCGCCACATCCTCGAACTGCGACGCGGCGTAATAACAAACCGCGATCCGATACCGCGCGTCCGGCAGGTAAAACCCCTTCGGGTACTCGGCCACGTATTCGTTCAGCGCCTTGAGCGCCTGCTCGTAATCCCCGGTGAAAACTTTCGTCACCGCGAGGCGGAACATCACCTCCTCGGCGTTGCCACCCTTCGGAAACGCCTCAAGGTAACGCTCATACTGCTTCGTCGATTCGTCGTACTTTCCCTGCGCAAATTTCGCGTTCCCGAGCAGGAAGATCATCTGCTCGCGATAAGTGCTGTTCGGCTGCTTTTCGAGCATCGTACCGAAGAAGGTGGACGCGCCTTCGTAATCCCCCGCCTGCAGGGCCACGGCCCCGCTCATATAACCGACGGTGCTCGCATTTTCCGAGTTCGGAAACTCCTTCAAATAAACATCGCACGCCGCCTGAGTGCTCTTGATGCGATTGAGTTCGCCAAACGCGATCACGATCCCAAACAAACACGGCTCCCGCTCCGGCGAATTCGGATACTTTTCGAGGAGTTGTTGGTAAACGACCATCGCCTCCCACTTCTTGTCCCACTCGTACCAGCACCGCGCGATGCGGTAGAGCAGCGACGAAGCGTAATCCGGCAGCTTTAAGAATTCCGCCAGCAACGCTTTTGATTCCTCGACCTGCCCCTTCAGCACGTTGTTCTGCTGATTCGCCTTTACGTAAAGTTGCGGGTCCGCGGTGCCCACGCGCGAGTTATACTCGATGCGCTTTTCCATCGCGGCGATCCGGTCCTGTTGGAACTTCACCACGTCATCGCGCGAGCGGACCATCCGGTAGCATGAAATCGCCTCCTTATAACGCCGCTTGTCCGCAAACTCGTCCGCCAGCTTGATCGCCACCATGTTCAATCCAACCAGATTGTCGATGATCGCCAGCTTCGCCTGAACCTTCTCCAGCATCGCCGACGCCTTGTCCGTCAGCCCCTTGTCCGAATACATCTCGATCAACATCACAGCGCCGTTCGCCTGCACGGTGGATTTGATTTCGTTACCCACCAGCTTCTCCAGGGTCCGGATCGCGTCGTCCGGCTTCTTCATCATCCGATAAGCGGTCACCTCCGCCATCAGTGCCTGTTCGCGGATCGCGGGGATCGACTCCAGTTCCGCATAAATCTTCAGCGCGAGATCGTACTGCTTCGCCGCGAGATGGCACTGGCCGAGCAACAGCCGCGCATCGAGCAGCTTGTCCGACTTCGGGAACTTGTCGATGAACCCCTTGAAGACCTCGATCGCCTTCGGGTAGTTCGGCATATTGTAATATGCCGCGCCCATCGTGAAATACGCCGGCGCGATCTGCGCCTGCCCTTCGTTCGGCACCTGCTTCACGAAATTCTCCAAACCACTCGCCGCGCCGCCCCAATCTCCCTTTTGAAAATCGGACATCGCCTTGTTGTAAAGGCGCGCGAGGATTTCCGCCTGGCTCGGCTCGGTATTCCCCTGCTGACCGAAAACGGTCGCCGGCAACACCGCGATCAAAAACGCCAGCAATGCCGCGATGCGGCGGGCGGAAGATTCAGGGCTTTGAGGGAAAAGCTTCAATGGGGAATTTGTCAGCGGGGAACGGGTGACAACTGCAATTTCGTGTTTAGCGCCTTTGCCTCGCCTGACAATTCATTTCTGCGTGCACGACGATTTTTCATCGAACTCGCCGCAGAAGCTCATATTTTCAGCCTTCCCGGGGCAGATGTTCGTTGCCCGCACGCACTGAATCCGCGATGGATCGCGGATGCCTACGCCGCACGAACTCGAAAACTACGACGCCATCGTCATTGGTGGTGGCGCGGCGGGATTGATGTGCGCGATCGAGGCAGGCAAACGCGGTAGGCGCGTCGCATTGCTCGAGCACAAGGAGCGGGTCGGCCTAAAGATCGCAATCTCCGGCGGTGGTCGCTGCAATTTCACCAATCTCGAAGCCGGCCCCGCAAACTATCTCTCTGCCGAACCCGACTTCTGCAAATCCGCCCTCGCCCGGTACACGCCGTGGGATTTCGTCGGGCTCGTCGAGCAGCACGGCATCAATTACCACGAAAAGAAGCTCGGCCAGCAGTTCTGCGACGACAGCTCGCGCCGCATCATCGAGATGCTCCTCGCCGAATGCGCCTCAGCCGGCGTGGACATCCGCACGAACTGCCGCGTCGACGACGTTCGCAAGACGGACCGCTTCACTCTCGCCACCTCGCTTGGGCCATTCACATCCTCATCATTGGTCATCGCCACCGGCGGACTTTCTTTCCCAAAGCTCGGCGCCACCGACTTCGGACATCGACTCGCCCGCCAGTTCGGAATCGCGGTCACCGAACTCCGCCCCGGACTCGTTCCGCTCACCTTTACCCCCGAAGATCTCCCGCGCTACCAGCAACTCAGCGGACTTTCCATTCCGGTCGTTGCGCGCCACGGAGGCGTCGCATTTCCCGAGAATTTGCTCATCACCCATCGCGGGCTGAGCGGTCCGGCTGTACTCCAGATTTCGTCATTCTGGCAAGAGGGCGAAACGCTCCATTTCGACCTCCTCCCCGGCATCGACACCCCGATGTGGCTCGCCGCGGCCCGCGCCGCTGGGACCGATTTCCCTACGCTTCTGAGCGGCCATTGGCCACGCCGATTTGCCGAGGCCTGGACCGCACGCCATGCGCCCGCCAAGCCGCTCCAGCATTGGAAAGCCGCCGAACTCTCGCACGTCGCGGAGCAGCTTTCCGGATGGGCGATGCCTTTCTCCGGGACGGAAGGATACGCCAAAGCAGAAGTCACCCTCGGCGGTGTCGACACGCGCGAACTTTCCTCGAAGACCATGGAATCACGCCGGGTCGCGGGCCTCTTTTTCATAGGTGAAGTCGTCGATGTGACCGGCTGGCTCGGCGGCTACAATTTTCAATGGGCATGGGCTTCCGGCCACGCAGCCGGCCAGTTCGTGTAAGATCGCGCCATGAAGAAACGCCGACCGCCCGATCCCGATGCCGACATCGCCGCCGTCCGCGCGATCTACGCGGAAGTCGACTCCCGCCCCATCGAGCGCGACTGCATCCGGCGCACCGAGTGTTGCCAATTCAAGCTCACCGGCCGCACGCCCTACCTCACCAAAGGCGAAGCCCTCACCGCTGCACGCGCCCTGCGCGCCATCGGCCACACGCGCCTCCCTGCTCGCACGGACGGCGCGTGCCCGCTCCTCGATCCGCAGGGCCGCTGCCTGATCTACGCAGACCGTCCCTTCGGATGCCGCACCCACTTCTGCCAGGCCGCCGGCGGCCCCTACCCGCGGCGCGAAGTCATCGACCTCATTCATCGTCTCGAAGACATCGACGCCCGCCTCGGCGGCAATGGCGCCAGCCAGCTCCCGGTTGCCGTCAGCGCCGCGCTTCGGGAAACGCAGCGGTAATTTTGGTCGTCGCGGATTTCCGCGATTCACAGACCGCCTCCGGCCTGCTCTACGTGCGGAATGACCATGAACCTTCGCCGTGTCGTCGTCCTCATTTTGCTCGCCATCTCCATCGGCCTGCTCATTCCGGGTCTATCCGCGCCGGTCCTCACGATTCGCGGTGTCTTGAAGCCTGAGGGCGTCGCGAAAGTCGCGCCGTTGATGCTCGAGAAGGGGCTCGACAGCGACACCGTCGGCGTCCTGAGCTCGATGATGAATCCGGCGATAATCGGGCTTCTGAAAGCCACCGGCGGCGACCTACGCACGATGATCGTCGAAAAGCTCACGCCTCAACTCACTGCCTCGCTCCAAAAGAACGTCCAGGATATCGAGGTCTATGAACAGACGCGCAGCATCGTCGGCTCCGTCCGCCATCTTTATGAAGTACGCAGTCCGATGCCCGCGACTCTCATCCTGCTCTTCAGCGTCATCGTCCCGCTTGCAAAGGCCGCGCTCGTGCTGTGGTCCATTTTCATATCGGACGGGGCACGCCGCCGCCGCACGCTCGGCTTCGTGGAACTGATCGCGAAATGGTCGATGGCCGACGTGTTCGTCGTCGCGCTTTTCATCGCCTACCTCGCCGCGCAAGCAAGCCAAACCGCCCCGGACGACGCGGCGGCTGCGACACCGCTCGTCGCGTTCACCGCAAACTTCGGCGCCGGCTTCTACTGGTTCGCGGCATACTGCATTTTCTCCCTCGCGGCACAGCAGTTCACCGCGCGCTGGTTCACCCACGCGGACGACGTCCGGTGAGCGACCGCGGAAGCGCGTTCACAAAACTTTTACAAACTCCACACCCGGCTCTGACACGGCGCACGCGCTCATGCGCGATCTTCCGCCGATGATCGATTCACACCCACCGCCTCCCGACGCAAAATCCAGACACGCATGAGAAAGAGCATTTGGATTTTCCTCGTCGCGATCCTAGTGCCGAGCCTCATCCTCGGCTGGCTCGCATTGCGCAGTGCGGAGGAGCAAAAAATCATCCTCGAACGTCGCACCGCCGAACTCTATCAGACCGAAGCCGACAGCCTCGCTGCCGCCGCGCGATCGGTGATCGACGAGCAACGGCGCGCCTTCGCCGATGTGGTGCGCAAACTCATCGCCGGCGAGGATCCGCAGAAGCTGGCGAATGGCTTTACCAAAGAGCTCGCGGCCGCGTGGCCGCGGAAGGCGATCGGATTCGCCATCGGCGCGAACGGCGCACTCTGTTCGCCCTCGATTCGCGCGAGCGGCGACAATCCCGAGGTGAAAAAGTTCCTCCTCGAAAACAGCGATTTTCTCGGCGGCAACACCACCGCCACGGTCTACCCGGTGCCCGTCGATGAGCTCAATCGACCCGATCAAATGCGAAAGTCGAAGGCCATCCAGAGCCAGTACGCGGAATCCCCATCGCAGGAACCCGCGCCCCAAGTTTACACCGCAGCAAAACGCGCAATGACACGCGATGTCGCGAAAGAAAAGGATCTTGCGTCGCAAAAAGCCGAGGCCTTCAACGGCAAGCAAATGCTCGCGAAAGGGGACATCATCCAGCCCACGGTTCCGGCCGAGGACAAGGCCGCAATGCAGGCCCCGCCGCCGGCGCCGAGCCGCTCCCTCAAAACGGCGAGCGCACCGATGCAGCAGGTCCTCGCGGAAAGCGCCTCGGCGGCCAACGGCGCAGACCCTCAACTCGAAGCTCAAAAGATCGCCGAACAGGAAGCCCGCCGGCGCGAGGCGAACGTGCGAAATGTTTCGCCGCAGCAAGTATTTGACGACGTTGATCGCTCTCCGGTTTCCAGTCTGTGGTCTGCCACCACCGAGTTTCGCGCGCTAGCCGCCGAACGGGACGAGGGAATGGTCACGCGATTCGTGCAAGACCGGCTCGACATGATTTTCTGGCTCCGCCCTGCGCAGGCTCCCGGCATCATCTTCGGGTGCATGATCGACGCAGAAAGTCTGCGCGACCTTTGGACAGCAACGATGCCTCAGCCTGAATCGCGCATCACGCGCTCGACTGAGGCCTCGGAATTCATCCTCGCGCTCCTCGACGACAAGGCGCGCCCCGTCATCACGCATCCTGTGGGCGAAACGGGTCGCGACTGGAAGCGACCGTTTGTTGCCTCCGAGATCGGCGAAGCCCTCCCACACTGGGAAGCGGCGCTCTACCTCATGCGGCCCGAGCAGTTGCAGGAATCCGCCCGCGGCTACCGCCGGACGTTGATCTTCCTCATCATGTCTTCGCTCGGCGCCATCGCATGTGGCGGGTGGCTCGTCGTATTCGACGCGCGCCGCCAGCTCGCCCTCGCGCAGCAAAAAACGGACTTCGTGTCCAACGTCTCCCACGAACTGAAGACTCCGCTGACGTCCATCCGCATGTTTGCCGAGCTCATGCAAAACGGCCGCGCCGAGACGGCGGGTAAGGCGCCGCAATACCTCCGCATCATTATGGTCGAAGCGGAACGCCTGACCCGGCTGATCAACAACGTGCTGGATTTTGCAAAGCTCGAACGGAAGCAAAAGAGCTTCGACAAACAGCCGCTCGATCTGCATCGCGTCGTCGCCCGCACCTGGGAGGCGCACGAGTTGCACCTGCAGGAGAGCGGCTTCCGCACTGACTGGAAGGCCGCGGAACCGCCTTACCCGGTCGTCGGTGACGACGATGTGCTGGCGCAGATTCTCGTCAATCTTCTCTCCAATGCTGAGAAATACAGCGGCTCACAAAAGGACGTCGAATTGCACAGCTACCTCGATGGAAACCACGTCTGCGTGAGCGTGCTCGATCGCGGCTCGGGCGTGCCCACCGGCGAGGAGCGCAAGATCTTCGAGGCGTTCTACCGCGCACACGACTCGCTTTCCAATGGCATCGCGGGGTCCGGCCTCGGCCTCACGCTCGCACAGCAACTCGCCCGCGAGCACGGCGGTGAAATCATTTACCAACCGCGCGAAGGAGGCGGGAGCAATTTTACGCTCAAGCTCCCGCTCGATCGAACTTCATCGGACTCATGAAAAAACACATCTTCGTCGTCGAGGACGACGCCCACATCCGGCTCGGTCTCGTCGACGCCCTCCGCGCCGAAGGTTACGAAGTCACCGAATGCGGCGACGGCAGCCACGCCCTCCCCCTGCTCCGCCAATGCAAGCCGGACGCCGTCATCCTCGACATCATGCTTCCCGGTAAAAGCGGCTACGATCTGTGCCGCGAAATCCGCGCCTCGAAAAACAGGACGCCGATCCTGATGCTTTCCGCCAAGAGCCAGGAGATCGATAAAGTCGTCGGGCTCGAACTCGGCGCGGACGATTACGTCACTAAGCCATTCAGCCTGCGCGAACTCCTCGCCCGCGTCCACGCGCTGCTGCGCCGGGCCGAGCCGGGCGCAGCGGACGTGGAGGTGCCGGCGGAAATCGCATTCGGCAAGGTGCGAATCGACTGCAAGGCGCTCCGTGGCAGGCGGGGCAAGGAAACCTTCGAACTCACGCCGCGCGAGCTGAAGGTTCTTGCCGTCCTGTTTCGCGAAAAGGGAAATGCAGTCTCACGCGACACCATCCTGAACGAAGTCTGGGGCGTCGAATACTACGGGACGACGCGCACGCTCGATCAGCTCGTGGTCAAGCTCCGGCAGAAGATCGAAGAGACATCGAGCGAACCGCGCCACCTTCTCACCGTTCACAGTCTCGGATACCGGCTCGACGTGTGATCCGCTCGCGACGGCGCTTTCTCGTAACCTTTTTGCGCCGGATTCCGTCTACGGAGGTAATGTCACCCGCTCCCGTGCGTTCACAGCCGTCCGACGGCACGGATTCGCTTGATGAGTACCTTCACATTACCCTGGTCAGCATTGCCCGCGCTCTCCGCCTTCACTAATACGGAGGCGATGCCCGACCCCACGCCCGCTGCCGATGAAGATCTCGTCGCCGCCACGATCGACGGGGATGACGACGCCTTTGCCGAACTCGTCCGCCGCCACAAACGGCGCGTCTTCGCCGCCGCATCCCGCTTTGCGCGCGACAGCCATCAGGTCGACGACATCGCCCAGGACGTATTTGTCCGCGTGTTTCGGAATCTCGCGAAATTCCGGCGCGATGCTCCGTTTGAACACTGGCTCGCACGCATCACGGTCTCGGCTTGCTACGATTTTCTTCGGAAAGAGCGCCGCATCCGGGAGCAGGTCGCACTCGGCGCCGTGGAGTTCGAGATCCAGGACCACACGATCGACTCGGCCATCGCCGCCGGGCGCGCCCGCGAACTACTCCACTTCGCCATGCGAAAACTGAGCGCGGACGATCACTTGATCCTCACACTTTGCGAAATCGAAGAGCGAAGCGTTCGCGAAGCTGCGGAGCTGACCGGATGGAGCGAGAGCAATGTGAAAGTCCGGGCTTTTCGCGCCCGCCAAAATTTAAGGAAAATCCTCGAATCCAGCCATGAACAATAAACCCGACTCCCGACTCGACGCGCTTTTTCGCGCCGTGCGCGATGACGCGCCCGACACTTCCCGCTGCGAATTCGGCTTCGAAACACGCCTCATGGCCCGCCTCCGCGACGAGCGGGGAACCTCCATCTTCTCGTGGGCGTGGCGCCTCTGTCCGTTCTTTGCCGCGCTCGCTGTCGCGGCGGCCGTCTGGACTCGCACGACCAATGCCCACGTCGACCACGACACAACGGTCCTCATCGAGGCGTCCCGCGGAGGCGACGAAACCATGCTCATGGCGTTCATGACCGGAGACCGTCGATGAAGCGATTCAAAGGCTGCCTCGGCGTCTTTCTCATCTTCTTTTTCGGCGTCGTCTTCGGCATCGCGACCACCAGCGGCGTCATCGTGAAAAAGGTGCGCGACCTCGTGGTCGGCGGACCCGATGCCGTCGTCGAGGTCATCGGGGGCCGCCTGAAGGACGAGCTCAAACTCGACGATTCACAGAAAGAATTACTCCAGCACATCATCGCCGACACGCGCATCAAACTGCGCGAGATCCGCCAGCAGACACAGCCGCAGGTCGAGGAAATCCTCGCCGAGGCCGAGCACAAGGTCCGGGCGATTCTCAATCCCGGTCAGCAGGGAAAGTTCGACGAGATCGTGACCAAGGGTCGCGAGAAGTGGAAAGACAAAGCCTCCGGGCAGTAAGCCCGCAACGCCCAATCACGCTGCAAGGGGCGCGGGAAACAAATCCTCGATTAGGTCTATAATGGCCGCTATTTAAGCCAAACCAATGATTCCTCTCCGACTCGCCCTCCTTGCTGCTTTAGCCCCGCTTTCCCACGCCGATTTCGCCGACGCGGACCGGGCCGCGCTTCTGAACGGCGTCGTCGCGATCGGCGCCCCAGGATCACCCGGCGGCGTCTGCGCCTTCGGGCCACAAGCCTTTGCCGTCGTTGCGGGCAAGGATGGGAAGAAGGCGCTCCTTCCGGTCGTCGCCGCCGCTCGTTGGGAAAAAGGACGCGTCGTCGCATTCGGGCATAACGGGTACCCCTCGGCGCTGGATCAGTCTGATACCGGCAAACTCTTCACCAACGCCGCCCGCTGGGTCACCGGCGAAACGGCGAAACCGAAAATCGGCATCATCGGCTATGAATCCTTGTCCACGCAGTTGAAAGCCGTCGGCCTCGATGTCACCCCGCTTTCGCTCAATGACCTCGCCGCGAGTCTCACTGGCCTCACCGCCATCGTCGTCGACGCCCATGCACTTCGTGAGGGCGACGTGGCCCCACTCGCGAAGTTCGTTCGGAGTGGCGGCGGCCTCATCACCGCCGCGACTGGCTGGGGCTGGCTCTATGGAAGTAAGGAACGCAAACTCGACACCGACTTCCCCGGCAATCAATTACTCGCTCCCTCCGGCCTCGTCTTCACCGGCGGCACCCCCGATCGCACCAACGAAGGCGGCTACACGACCGGCGGCGACCTTGCCCTTCTCAATGCCACGGCGGCACTCGCCGCGATCACCAGCGGCGCAAAGGCGTCCCCCGAGCAACTCGCGCAATGCTCCGCCACGCTCTCCGACGCGATGCGCTCCGTGCCGCCGAACGACACACTCATTTTGCCAAAACTCGCCACGCTCGCCACAGCCCCCGAAGCCGGCGAATTTCCACAGCCCGCGAAGCCCATGCGCGCAGACAACGCCTTGGCGCGTCTTTTGTTCACGCGCAACCTCCAGGCACTCCGGAGCGCGAAACCCGAGCAGCTTCGCGCCCATCCCGCCGCCGCGTTTTTTCCCGGCCCCGTTGCAAAGGAAGCGCCTCGCATCGCTGCCCGCACGATCACGATCGACACTCGCGTCCCCGCATGGCACAGCACCGGGCTTTACGCGGCACCAGGGGAACTGATCCAGATCCAGATCCCGCTGGAGGCTGCGGACAAAGGCTTCGGCGTCCGCATCGGCTGCCATACCGACGGACTATGGCACCTCGACAATTGGCAGCGAGCGCCCGAGATCTCCCGACGCGAACCACTCAAACAAGCCCGGACGGCAGCCGCGAACTCCTTTGGCGGTCTGATCTATATCGAGGTGCCGGAGAACTCCGCGCTCGGCGCCATTGAGGTGACCATTTCCGGCGCCGTCGAAGCGCCCCGGTTCGTGCTGGGGGAAACCAGTGTGGCCGATTGGAAGGCGAAAATCCGCAACGCTCCCGCGCCGTGGGCCGAACTCGAGACCCACAAGATCATCCTGAGCGTGCCGTCGGAAAAAATCCGGCAGCTTGATGACCCGGACGCGTTAATGACGGTATGGAATGCCGTACTCGACGCCGAAGCCGATCTCGCCTCCATCCCGCGGGAACGCAAACGTCCCGAACGCATCGTTCCCGACATCCAAATCTCCGCCGGCTACATGCACAGCGGCTATCCGATCATGACTTTTCTCGATCATTCCGTGGAGCATTCCCTTTCCACCACCGAAATGAAGACCGGGAGTTGGGGCCACTTTCACGAACTCGGCCACAACCACCAGCAAGGCGACTGGACATTCGACGGCACCACCGAGGTCACCTGCAATCTCTTTTCCCTCTACGTGATGGAGACGGTCTGTGGCAAGGAGCCCGGTCGCGGC
>JAYTDO010000475.1:0-4210 GCA_043735935.1 Chthoniobacteraceae bacterium | reverse complement strand
GCACCAGCTCCGATGGGCTCTCCGGGATTACCAAAGTCACCGTCAACGGCGTCACCGCCACCACTGCGAACGGCTTTGCAAACTGGACCGTCACCGGCGTGCCGCTCGGCTACGGCACGAACGGCATCACCGCGGTCGCCTACGACGTGGCGGGCAACGTCACCACGACCGGGCCGGTCAACGTGACGCTCACCGCCGCGCAGACCTACAACCCGCTCATCATCCCCGAGGTGATCACCGGCACGACCTTCGACCTGAACCTGCACAACACGACGAAACGTTTTGGAAACTCCGCGTTCCAGAACACCGCTGACAGCACCACGATCTCCTATAACAACATGCTCATGTGGGGCCCGACGCTCATCATGAACAAGGGCGACTGGGTGCAGATCAATCTCACGAACAATCTCAGCGAGACGACGACCACGCACTGGCACGGCTTCCACATCCCCGCGATCATGGACGGCGGCCCGCACCAGCTCATTCCCGCCGGGACCGTTTGGCGGCCGAGCTTTAAGGTCGATAACAACGCGGGCACCTATTGGTATCACCCGCATCTGCACGAGCACACGCAGGACCATCTCACCAAAGGCGGCGGCGGCATGATCATCATCCGCGATCCTGCCGAGGCCGCGCTCGCACTGCCACGCACCTATGGCGTGGACGACATCCCGCTCGCGCTCACTAGCCGTCGCTGGGCGTCGAATCAGTTCGTCACCGGTCTCGCCGGTGTCACCACGAGTTCCTACGGCGACTACATGCTCGTGAATGGAACGCTGAGCCCGCAGGTCACGCTGCCGAAGCAATTCGTCCGCCTCCGCATTCTGAATGCCGAGATCGAGCGCGCCTACAACCTCGGCATCACCACCGCCGCCGGTGCGGATCGCACGTTCTACGTCATCGCCACGGATGGCGGACTGGTGAACGCACCCATCCCCGTGACCCGGGTCGCGCTCGCCATCGGAGAGCGCGTGGAAATCCTGGTCGATATGACCGGCGACACGGTCGGTAATTCGTTCGACGTGAAGGCCTACAATTCCGGCCAGGCGAATGATTTCCCCGGCGGCGAACCCGGCACCACCGGGCAGTTCGGCAGCCTGCTCAACAACACGACTTTCAACATCCTCCACATCAACGTGGGCGCCGCCACCGCGAACCCCGTCAACACGCTGCCTCCGGCATTGACCACGAACACATTCTACGGCGTCGGCGATGTGACCAATACGCGCACCGTGACGATGACCAACGGTTTCCCCGGAGGTGCCCCGTTCAACTTCGACAACCTCAGCTATTCGCCGAGCGTCATTAACCAGAACCTGAACCTCAATGCCGTCGAGCGCTGGAACATCACGAACACCTCCGGTTTCAGCCACTCGTTCCACATCCACGACATCCAGTTCCACCTCATCTCGCGCACTGGCGGAAACAACGCCGGCATCAAGACCTTCGAGGAAGGATGGAAAGACACGCTCTTTGTCGGGCAAAACCAAACGGTGAGTTTCATCGCGAAGTTCGACGGCTTCGCCAGCGACACCAATCCCTTCATGTATCACTGCCATTTCTCGACCCACGAGGACGAAGGGCTGATGGGGCAATTCACCGTCCGCAACAACGCCACCGAAGCGCTCGCCGTCTCCAGCTTCACGCGCTACGGCAACAACAGCCTCATCCAGCTCGACTTCAGATCGACCCCGGGCACGACCTACACGTTGCAATACCTCACCGACCTCACGACGGGCACGTGGACCGACGTCGGCTCCGTCACCAGTGACGGGACTTCGGCCTCCTTCACCGAGACCGACGCCACGCGACTCGGCCAGGCGCGCGGGTTTTATCGCGTCACGATTCCGACCGTTCCCTGACGCGCCGATTGGCGTTGCGTCAAAGCACTCCTGCGAAAGAGAGTCGTGTCACTCGCATGATGAAACCCACCACCATCGTCGTCGCCGTCCTGGCCGCGGCGTGTGGTTGGTATGGCGCGGTCCTTAGCACGCAGCCGGTGAATAGCCGAGCGATCGGCGAACGGCGGATTCTGTTTTACCAAAGCCCGATGCATCCGTGGGTAAAGTCCGACCAGCCCGGGAAATGCACCGTCTGCGGAATGGATCTCGCGCCCGTTTACGAAGATGGGCGCAACGTCGATCACGTAGGCGGTGATATCGTGATGCTCCCGAAGGGCAGCCCGAGCGTCATCGGTGTTCGGACCGCTGAGGTAAAGAAACGTCCGCTCGTCCGCACGATGCGGATCGCCGGCACCATCGGCGAAGACGAGTCGCGGCATGGGGTCATCAGTGCGCCGGTGGAGGGGCGCATCGATGGACTTGCGATGAGTTGTGAGGGCGACCGCGTGACGCGGCGACAACCGCTCGCGACCATCTTCAGCCGCACCCTTCTGGCGGCCGCGGCCGACTACAAACTCGCGCTGGAGCAAGGGGGTGCCGCGATGGAGAAGGCGAAGGAGCGCCTCGTGCAATTCGGACTCGTGTCGGAGCAAATCAACACCATCCCGACCCGCCAGCCTGACGATCTTTACTTCGGGATCCTCGCTCCGCTGACTGGCACCGTGGTGAAGAGTTACGTGAACGAAGGGCAGTTCGTTAACGCTGGAGACAAACTCTTCGAGATCGCCGACTTCACGAAGATGTGGTTCACGTTCGCGGCGTCCGAAGAGGAACTTCCGCTGATCCAAGTCGGGCAAATCGTCACGCTCAACGCACCTTCGCTTCCCGGGCAGGTGCTGAAGGCGCGGGTGTCCTTCATCAATCCCATTCTCGATGAAGCAACACGATCGGCCCGCGTCCGGGTGGTCCTGGAGAACCCGGAACGGCGCCTTAAAGACAAGACCTTCGCGCAGGGAGTCGTGGAACTTGATGCGCCGGAAGTCGTCACCATTCCGCGCAGCGCGGTGCTGTGGCCAGGCGCGCAGCCGCGCGTTTATGTCGAGAAGGCCGATGGCGCCTACGAGCGCCAGATCGTGAAACTCGGCCGCGCGGGCGACGAGTATTGGGAGGTGCTCGATGGCCTGCATGAGGGTGAGCGCGTGGTGACCGAGGGCAACATGCTGATCGATGGCCAGGCGCAGGTCGAAGGGGGGGCGCCCGACTTCGCCGCGGAGACTTCCCGCTGATCGGCGACGCGCCATTGGCGCTCAAACCTCGACGCGATCAGGGCCGCATCGGTTTCGGGAATTCGTGGATGATCGTCTGCGCCGGCGTGGATCGTAGATCCGAACGAAGCCACGGCTTCCTCCGGCGCTGCCCTGCGGGCTGCCTGCGGCAAGCTGTCTCGCTCCGCTCGGCTCCCTCCACGAGTTCCTTGAGCATCGCTTTGTCCAACGACAGGTCGGCCACCAGCTTCTTGAGCTGTCCATTTTCCTTCTCCAGCGCCTTGAGCCGCTTGAGCGTCTCCTCCTTGGTTCCGCCGTATTCCTGCCGCCATCGGTGGTAAGTCGGCTGGCTGACTTCCAGCTTCTTGCACACGGCCTCCACGCTCTGGCCTCCGGCCAGTAACCGCATCGGCCAACGACACTGATGCAAGAGCCTTTGCAATTTGAAAATTCGGCGCAAAACCCGAGGGCGCTCGCACTCGACCCAAGAACCCGAAAAGCATCGTCGCAAGTTCGTTTATCTGCGCGAGCGAGATATGCGGCAGGTGCGCAGCTACGGTCGTTTCGGGCGTGCTGCTATCAACAGCTTCCCAATGCTGCTTCAATTCATCCACTTGTTTCTGAATGGCATCCATAGTGAGCCTGTAAAGTCGAGATTGATGGAAATGCGATGCTATTTCTGCCCCATCGTTTCCGCCCTCGTTTCCAAACTGAGGGTTTGGGAGCGCACCTCTTTCGGGGAAACTCCGTTTCGCGGCTGATGTGGGTCTTGAAGACCGGGAGCGCCTCATTTAGCCCCGCCACAAAGCGGCGTTTCCTTTAAGGGCGCGCGCTCTCAAAGTCCCGCTTTTGGGAATGCGGCGGGTCGGGGACCCGGACTCGAAAGCTAGCATGTTTTCCGATGTCAACGGCGCTCGGGTCGTCGGTAGGGTGTTCGGTTTTGCCCGGAAGCCGGTAATCTTGTCAAAAATGCATAAAAAACGACATGGGTTCGGCGCTCGTCTCTGTCGGCAAAATATTTTGCGCGCGGTTTTAGGATTTGGGCGCGTTCGGGAGGGGTTTTGACGGGCGGTTTTGGGCTCAAAACAGGTAAATAAGCGCGCT
>JAYTDO010000474.1:0-3813 GCA_043735935.1 Chthoniobacteraceae bacterium | reverse complement strand
GCAGAAGGAGATCTTTTACCTGCTCGCGCCGAGCCGCGAGTCGGCGGAGGCGAGTCCGTATTACGAAGTGTTTCGCGAGAAGAAATTCGAGATGCTCTTTCTCGTCGATCCGCGCGACGAGTTCGTGATGGAGCATCTGCGTGAGTTCGACAAGAAGCGTGTGATCGCGGCGGAGAAGGCCGACCTGAAACTCGAAAAGGAAACCACGGGCCTGGGCGCGGAGGAGGCCGCGGCGCTGGTGGGTTTCATCAAGGAAACGCTCGGCGCGAAGGTGGGCGAAGTGCGGGTCTCAAAACGACTGGTGGGCAGCCCGGCGGTGGTGCTGGACAGCGATACGACGATGACGTCCTCGATGCGGCGCGTGATGAAAATGATGAATCGCGACGGAGGGCCGAACCTCGAAGCGGCGCCCGATTTCGAGATCAATCCCGATCACAGCATGATCGTGCGGCTGGAAAAGATCCGGCATTCCGACGCGGCGCTCTCGGCGGAAGTGGCCGCGCAGATCTTTGACAATGCGCTGGTGGCCGCGGGGCTGCTCGAAGATCCGCGAGCGATGCTCTTACGGCTGAACTCGCTTCTCGAAAAAGTCCTGACGCGCGAGTAGCGGCGTCAGGCCGGGAAAACGACGGTCGTGATGAACGTCGCCGTTTCCGAATCGTGACGGCGAACGCACTCGTTGCCGAGCGCGGCGAGCGTGCGGTGCGCGCAATAAAGTCCGAGGCCGTAACCGCCGCGCCGCGTCGTCTGAAACGGAGCGGCGCCCCAACCGGAGAAGTCCGGCGGCGAGGTTTTGGTCTCGTGGAGCGCGAAGTGAACACGGCCCTGCTGATTCCCGGCGCGGATGGCGACGTGGCCGTTGTCCTCGCGGAAGTCGTGCGCGTTGCTGAGGAGTTCCAGCCAGGCGGAGGCGAAGAGCGCGATGTCGGTCACGACACTTTCTTCGCTGAGATCGGAGTGCCATGTGAAATCGGCGGCTGATGAGCCGAGGGAGTCATGGGCGGTATCGCGGCAGTACTGAAAGACATCACGCGCGTTCCACGGGTCGCGCTGGGGCGTCGATTCTGAAAACCGCAGCGCGAGTTTTCGAAAGGTGTTGGCCGTGGCGGTGAGTTGGCTCTGCATTTCCGCCACCATGTCAGCGGCTTCGCGCTCGGAAACCAGTTGAGCCAGAAGGCCCGCCTGCAAATCGAGCATCGCGAGTTCGTTCCGCACATCATGGGCGAGTTGGAGAACAAACCTTGATACCGCGTCAAGGGGAACGGGTGCGGGCTTTGGCATTGGCACGCTTATCCTTTGCCTCGGCACGCGGTTAGGCAATCTCGAAAGGGGCCTTCCATGGGGTTTCTTAGCGAGATGTTGCGCGGCGCCCGCGCTGTGGTTTGAGTGCGGGTCCATTTTATGAAGATCCCGTTTACGCTCGTCGCCGTCGTTGCCTTGACGTTTTCCGCTCACGCGCAAAAGAATCAGACTCCCCCCGGCGAAGCTCCGGGTCCGTGGCTGCTCGGCACGATCGGGGTCGGGAAAGGCGCCGACGCAAAGACGCCGCTGACGACGGCGCTGAAAGGGCTCGCGGTGAAACTCGGCGACAACAACGAAGGGGCCGTCGCCTATGACCTGGACCTCTGCCGCATGGCGGGCGCGTGGATAGGCGGGAAGTTCGTGACGCCGATGAATCTCATGTCGCGCGGGGAATATCCGACCGCGCTGGGCGAGGCTGCGTTCACGACCGCCGAGGTGCCGGGATTCCAAGTCGGGGAGGGGACGGTGCCGTGGAAGGACCCGCGTCCCGAGCCGTTCGGACCGCTGCCCGACGTGAAGTTTCGCGGCTTCTACGTGAACGGCGGGAAGACGATCTTGAAATGGAATGTGGCCGGCGCGGAAGTGCTGGAGATGCCGGTGGTGCGGAACGGAAAGTTTGTGCGCCTGATCGAGGGGGCGCGGCTCCCCGCGCCGATCGATGGGGTGAACGTCGAGAAAGTCTCGACGCTGCGGGCCTTGTGCGGGGGCGGTGCGGCGCGGTGGCCGGAGGGTGTCGTGACGACCGGCGAGATCGCGGTGGCTGGCGAGGAAGCTTATGTCGTCGATACGATCAAGCTGCCGGACCCGAATCCGTGGGGCGCGCCGATGTTTGTCGGCGGGTTCGATTTTTTCCCGGATGGACGCGCCGCGGTCTGCACGTTTCACGGCGATGTATTCATCGTTTCCGGGATGGATGAGAAGCTGGAGAAGGTGACGTGGCGCCGGTTTGCGAGCGGGCTTTATCACGCGCTCGGATTAAAAATCGTGAACGGACAAATCTACGTGACGTGTCGTGACGGGATCTGGCGGTTGAACGATTTGAATCAGGACGGCGAATGCGATTTTTACGAGGTCTTCAACAACGACGTGATGGTGACGAAGAGTTTCCACGAGTTCGTCTTCGATTTGCAGACGGACCCGGCGGGCAACTTCTATTTCGCGAAAGCGGGGCCGGTGAAGAACGGCGGGCGCGGTTTCGACGAGATCATGGCGCATCACGGCAGCCTCTTCCGAGTGTCGGCCGACGGAGCGAAGTTCGAGCGGATCGCGACGGGATTCCGCGCGCCGAACGGGATCGGCGTGGGCCCGCGCGGCGAACTCACGAGCGGCGATAACGAGGGCACGTGGACGCCTGCCTGCAAAATCAACTGGATCAAACCGGGCGGCTTTTACGGCGTCGTGGATCTGGCGCATCGGGACCCGGCGCCGACGAGCTACGACCCGCCGCTCTGCTGGCTCCCGAAGCGTGTGGATAATAGCGGCGGCTCGCAGGTGTGGGTGCCGGAGGACGATCGTTGGGGGCCGTGGCGCGGGCAGTTGCTCCACCTGAGCTATGGACAGGCGTCGTTGTTCGGGGTTTTGAAAGAAGACGTCGCCGGACAGATGCAGGGCGGAGTGACGAAGTTTCCGCTGCAATTCCAGAGCGGAATCATGCGGGCGCGATTCAACCCGAAGGACGGACAATTATACGTGGCCGGATTGCGGGGCTGGCAGACGACGGGCTTGAAGAACGGCGCCTTGCAACGCGTTCGTTATACCGGCGCGGTGCCGCGGATGCCGCTGGAGATGCACGTGAAAAAGGACGGCATCGCGCTGCGGTTTGGGTGTTCGCTCGACACGCAGGCGGCGCTCGATGTGGAGAGCTGGCACATCGAGCAGTGGCGTTATCTGTGGTCGAGCGCGTATGGCTCGCCGGAGCTTTCGACCGCAGAGGATGATGTGAAGCCGACCGAGATCGGCAAGGACGGCAAGGGGCAGTTTGCGCCCGCGGAAATGGCGAGGACTCGTCATGATCCGGTGGTGGTGAAGCGAGTGACGATCGGCACGGACGACCGTTCCGTGTTCCTCGAGATCCCCGGCCTGAAGCCGGTGATGCAGATGTCGATCAAGTACGACATCAAGGGAGCCGACGGCAAAGCGCTTCGCGGGGAAGTGGTCAATACGATCCACGCGCTCGGCGCGGAGTAGCGGTCAGTCCATCTGCAACTGGCTCTTCAAAAGAAGCGTCAGCGCCTTCACGTTGAGTTCGTGGAGATTGAACGGCTTTCCGATGAATTCGCTCGCGCCGCTGAGGCTCGACTGCACGCGATTTTCGAGGGTGGTCATGCCGCTCACGAAAACGATGGGCGTCTTGGCGTAGCGCGGCAGTTCGCGGATCTGTGAGCACAGTTCAAACCCGTCCATGTCGGGCAGGTTCACGTCGAGGAAGATGAGGTCGAAGTTGCCGTCGGCGATTTCTGCGAGGGCGACTGCCGGCTCCTGGGCCGTGGCAGTGCGGAGCATCGAGGTCGC
>JAYTDO010000473.1:0-10337 GCA_043735935.1 Chthoniobacteraceae bacterium | reverse complement strand
CCGGGAGAGTCATCGGCATCGAGCCCCAATCCGCCCTCGCCGCGCTCATCCGCCGGAACCTCAACGCCAACTCCTTCAGCCATGCGAGCGTCCGCGAAGTCGCGATCGGGGCCGCTCTCGGGGAAGTGCGCTTCGCCGCCGACAGCCGGACTCACGGCGGCTGGATCGCGCCGGAGGGCGCGGAACATCACGCCTTCACGACACCGATGATCACGCTTGATACGATCGGCGCGGAAGTGGGCCGCGTGGGTTTCGTGAAGGTCGACGCCGCGGGCTTCGAGCCCGACGTGCTCCGCGGCGGTAAGGATCTCCTTTCTCAAGCCGACGCGCCCGCTCTCGCCGTCAAATTTTACCATCCAGACGTCATCGCCGAACGCCTCGGCCACCCCGGCCCCGATCTGCGCCATGCATTGGAAAACCTCGGCTATTCCTTGTTCGAATGGCTCGATGGACGATGGCTCCCCTTCCATCGTGAGATCGCCGAATACAGCCTCGTCGTCCTCGCGACCCGTCAACCGGGCAACCCGGGCTGAGCCCCGCCGCGCGGATTCCCAGCGGCGCGACCGACCAAACAACTGTCGATTCTCCCACCACGCCTCTGGCAATCGTCCGCTCCCCATGCCACGGTGGAGTTCCCCATGCGCGTCCGTTCCCTCCTCGCCGCCTGCCTCGTTTTCCTCTCCTCGTGGGGTGGTCGACTCGGCGCCGTCACGGTCTGGACCGGAGATAATCCGCAAACCCCCATGCGGTGGTCGGCCAGCGGAAACTGGTCTGGCAATGCCCTCCCAACCGGAGGCTCGACCGTCGAGTTTTTCACCGGCGAAACGCTGCCTGCAGACAAGCTCAGCATCGTCCGCGATCTCGCTAGCAGCTTCGATCTCAATGTCCTCACGCTCGGCGGCAACGGCCCCATCTCGGGCACCGGCTCGGTGGAATTCACTGGCAGCGCACTTCGCCTGATCGCCATCGGCAACGCGCGGCCTGTCGTCAATCTAGCCGCGAGCAACGGCGCAGGACTGGGCTTTACGCTCCAACAAGCGCTCAACCTCGGCACGGGCACTTCGTTTCAAGGCAACGGCACTGCGAGCTTCACTATTTCCGGGCCGATCTCCGGGCCGGGCTCGTTGACGAAGGCCGGGGCAAGCACGCTCATCCTCGCCGGCGCGAACTCCTACGCCGGGTCCACGCTCGTCTCGGAGGGAGCACTGGTCATCGACGGCGTTCACAGCGACGGCGAATCGCTGACAGTCGCAACCAACGCACGCCTCGCCGGCAGCGGCTCGATCGCCGGCCTCACCACCATAGGCGGCATCCACGAACCGGGCCTTCCCGTCCGACCCAGTCCGCCCACCACCGCGTCCGCGCCAGTCCCTATCCGCAATCCGCTGATGGTGCCCACCCCGGATGGCGTGCTGACGGTCACACATCCCTCGGTGCAATATTTTCCAAACCTCTTCAACGGATGGAAATATTGGATGGCCTTCACCCCATATCCGGACGCGCGCCGCGAAAACCCGTGTCTCGTCGTCTCGCAGGATGGCGTGAACTGGGAAACGCCGGCGGGAGTCACCAACCCGCTCGCGCGCCCCGTGGATGCACAGGCCATCGGCAATCAATACTGGTCGGACCCGAGCCTGGTCCGCCTTCCCTCCGGCACGCTCGCGCTTTTCTACCGCGGCATCTACGGCTGGCGAAATGAGTCGGTTGTCCGCAAAACGTCGACCGACGGCATCACCTGGAGCGCGACGCAAGTCGTTCTGAGCAATCCCGCCGGCTACAAGATGATCTCGCCGAGCATCGTCGTGGAGCCGGACAACAAGCTCGCGATGTTTGCGGTGGACGATTCGATCGGGAAAATCACCCGACGCATCTCGACCGACAACGGCGTGACCTGGGCGACCCCCGAGAACTGCGCTTTTCCCCCCTCACTCAGCCCGTGGCACCTCGATGTGCAAATCTCCGGAACCGTCCATTGGGCGATGGTCCTCAGCAAAGGCCCGAAGCGGCTCTACATCTACTCATCCACCGACGGAGGGCTGACCTGGCAGGGCGCGAATACGCCATTTTTCCCGCTGACCGGCGACTCCTTCGACGCACGCGGCAACTACAAGAGCTGCTTCGTCCCGCTGCCGGGAGAACCGCAGCGGTTCACCGTGTGGGTCGTCGGCGTCGATCTCTCGGGACAGACGGATTTCGACTCAAACCACCGGATGGCTTTTTACAACAACGTCGATTTTACCGCGCCATTCACCGTCCCGACCGCACCCACGGTCACACTCCCTGTGACGACGATTCCGGTCGTTCCGACCGTACTCAGCCTCGGAGCGCAAACCTTCAACGGTCCTCTCAACTACGCATCCTCGGCACGGCTCCATTGGGAACTCGGTGCAAACAGCTCCGACAGCGCGGACGCGAACCAGGCGATCGTCAACAGCGCCCCGCTTTCCATCGCCAGCGGGGCGAAAGTCGATGTCGTCCTCAACCGCATCGGCGGGCATGTGGATATGACGGACGCGTTCTGGCGCGAAATCCGGACGTGGAACTTTGTCGCATCATCTTCGACGAGCGGCGCCTTCACGCTCGGCGACATCTCGCCCGATGTGGGCGGTCGCGACCCTCGCGCCTTTGGCTCATTCACCGTTCCACCGACGACTGAAAATGCGGCGCTCGTGTGGACACCCTTCTCGCCTTACGAATTGTGGCAGCGCGCGCACTTCCCCGCGCTCAACGCCACATCTCAACCGGACGCCGACGCGGACGGCGACGGCATCTCGAACATCGACGAATTCAACGCAGGCACCGACCCCCTCAACGCCTCGGATCGCCTCCGTCCGCCGCTCGCGCGCGGCGCAGGCAATGCTCGCTTTGACCTGCCATTCCCAGCGCATCCCAATCGCACCTACATCCTCCAGCGCGCCACCTCGCTCGCCAACCCCGTCTGGATCGATCTCGGCACCACCACGGCGACAGACGATCTCTCGATGGTCCTCTCGGACCCTTCGCCCCCATCGGGTTCGGCGTTTTACCGACTCAAGGTCGCCCGCGGCGAGATGACGCCGTTTGAAGTGTGGCGCACGACGACCTTCGGCGCACGATCCACCGATGGAACGCGCGCCGGGCCGAATGCCGACCCGGATGGAGACGGTGCCTCAAACCTTGATGAGTTCATCGCCGGCACCGACCCGCTCGACGCGCGCCAGTGCCTCCCTTCCAATGTCACGATGACGAAAGCCGCTTCGTCTCAGGGCTACACCCTTCAATTTCCCGCGCGGTCCAGCCACCGCTACACGCTACAACGCTCGACCAGCCTCGCCGATCCGGTATGGACGGAAGTCGCCAGCGTCGTATCGATCACAAACGCGACGATGACGCTGACGGACCCTTCGCCACCCGCCGGTTCCGCTTTCTACAGAGTGCTCGTCGGCCCGCCCTAAGCGCGAGCCATCAAGCGCGGTTCGCCGGCGCCCAAATGGTCTTCACGTATTCCCCCACCGCATCCTGCCAATGCCGCGGAGTCAGCCCGGTCAGTTGCCTCAGCTTTGAAGTGGACATCACCGTGTAGACCGGGCGCTTCGCGATGAATGCCTTCAAGTCCGCCATCTTTTGAGCCGCCACCTCACGCCCGACGAGCGGAACGCCCGCGGCGAGCGCGCACTCGATGGCAAACTGCCCGTACTCGCGCCACGTGCATTCGCCAGCGTTGCAGAGATGGAGGAGCCCGCCCGCGCGAACGTCGGCCAAAAACGGCCGCAGCCAGCGCGCGATATCGAGCGTGTACGAAGGGACGGCGATCTTGTCGTCGATGGCGGCGAGTTCCGCGGATTTCAAGGCGCGCGCGAGGACTTGATCCACAAAGCTCGGCCGATCCGGCCCGAAGACCCACGAGACACGCGCCGAAAGGTGTTCGGGCCAGCAGTCGAGCAACGCAGTTTCGCCCGCCAGCTTGGATGCCGCGTAGATGCCGAGCGGACGGGCGGCGTCCTCCTCGAGGTAAGGCGTCCGTTTTTCCCCGTCGAAAACGTAGTCCGTGCTGATGTGGATCATCCGCGAGCCACTGGCGGCGCAGATGGCTCCGAGTTCCCCGACCGCGGTCGCGTTGATGCGGTAAGCCTCGTCCTGGTGCGACTCGCAGTAGTCGACGTTCGTCAGCGCCGCGCAATTGACCAGCGCGTCAAAATCGAGCGGCTCGATCTTTGCGCGCACTGCCTCCGCGTCGCCGAGATCGAGCGACGCGTGATTGAAGCCGATGATTTCATCCCCCGCCGCAACCCACTCGCGCGCAAGCGCGGCGCCCAGGCGTCCGCCACTGCCGACGACGACGATCTTCACGCGTGATTCCGCTTCAGCAGCGGCTCCCACCACGCGCGGTTGGCGACATACCAGTCGATCGTCTGCCGGATGCCGTCGGCGTGATGGTGCCGCGATTTCCAGTCGAGTTCGGTGTGCGCCTTCGTCGAGTCGATCGCATAACGCCGATCATGCCCGAGGCGGTCAGCGACGTATTTGATGAGGTCATGCGGTTTGCCGAGGTGATCGAGGATCATCGTCACCACGTCGATATTCCGCATCTCGCCGTCCGATCCGACGTTGTAAACCTCGCCGGCTTTGCCGTGGAGCAGTGCCGCGAAAATCGCCGCGCAATGGTCCTCGACGTGAATCCAATCGCGCACGTTCATGCCGTCGCCGTAAACGGGCAGCGGCTTGTCGTGGAGCGCATTCACGATCATGAGCGGAATGAGCTTTTCGGGAAATTGATACGGCCCGTAGTTGTTCGAGCATCGCGTGATGACGACCTCCTGCCCGTAGGTGTGGTAGCAGGCCATCGCGAGCAGATCGGCCGATGTCTTGCTGGCGGAGTAGGGCGAACTGGGCTTGAGCTCCGACTTTTCCGTGAACTTCCCCTCCGGCCCGAGCGAGCCGTAGACTTCATCGGTGGAGACTTGCAGAAAGCGGCGCACGCCATGTTTGCGAGCCGCATCGAGGAGGACCGACGTGCCGACGATGTTCGTGTGAATGAAATCACCCGGCGTATCGATGGACCGATCGACATGCGACTCGGCGGCGAAATTCACGACCGCGTAAAACTGATGTTTAGCCATCAGCGCATTGATCTGCGCGGCGTCGGCGATGTCCGCATTGAGGAACTCGTAACGCTCGCCGAATTCATCTGCGACCCCGTCGAGGTTCGCGAGGTTTCCGGCATAGGTCAGGACGTCCACATTCGAAATCATCTCCGGGCCGAAATGGTTCAGGACGTAACGGATGAAATTGCTGCCGATAAAGCCGCAGCCGCCAGTAACGAGAAGACGCATGGGGGGCGTTCTTAGCAGCGGTGTTTTACCTCCGCTACATGTTTTCCAAAATGGATGCGATTCGGCTCCGCTAGACGGCCAGCGGGGGCACGTCGACCCACGCGCGCTTCGCCCAGCTCTGAAGGCCGAGCTCCGCGAGCTGCACGCCTTTCGCCCCTTCCCTCAAGTCCCAGGGGAAAGGTTCACCGAAGGCGACGTGTCGCAGAAAAAGTTCCCACTGCACCTTGAAGGCGTTCTGAAGCGCCTGCCAATCGGGGACGCGGTTCCAGCCGTCGAGGTATTTGATCGGCGAGTCGATGTCCGGATTCCACGTGCAACGCGGGGTGGCGCTGCCGTGCTGGACGAGGCAGTCGCGCAGGCCCGCGACCGCGCTGCCTTTCGTGCCGTCGACCTGCAAGGTGAGAAGATCGTCGCGCCGCACGCGCACCGCCCAGCTCGAGTTGAAATGCGCCACGACGCCGTTCTCGAGTTCAAAGGTCGCGTAGGCACTGTCGTCGGCCGTGCAGTCGTATGGCAGGCCGGATTCGTCGATGCGCTCTTTGACGTGCGTCGCTCCGAGGCAGCTCACGGCTTTGACTTTGCCGAAGAGGTTATCCAGCACGTACCGCCAGTGGCAGAGCATGTCGACGATGATGCCGCCGTCCTCCTCCTTGCGGTAATTCCACGACGGGCGCTGCGGCACCACGGTGTCGCCCTCAAAGACCCAGTATCCGAACTCGCCGCGCACGCTCAGGATTTCGCCAAAGAATCCCTGATCGATCAGCGTCTTGAGCTTCACCATTCCCGGCAGCCAGAGTTTGTCCTGCACGACCCCGTGTTTCACGCCCGCGCGTTTGGCGAGCTGGTAAAGTTCGTAGGCCTGCGCGGTGTCCACGGCCGTGGGCTTCTCGCAATAGATATGTTTGCCCGCCGCGATGGCCTCGTGGACTCCGTCAAAGCGGCGGGAAGTCGTCTGGGCGTCGAAGTAGATGACATTCGCCGGATCGGCGAGCGCGGTGCCGAGGCTGGTGGTGTAAGCCACGCCCGGATACATCGCGGCGAGTTCGGCGAGCTTGGCTTCGTTGCGACCGACGAGCACCGGGGCCGGCATGATCGTTTCTCCCGGACCGACTTTGACGCCCCCCTGCTCCATGATCGCGAGGATCGATCGGATGTAATGTTGATTGGTGCCCATGCGTCCGGTGACACCATTGAGAATGATACCTATCTGCATGTTGAAATACGGATGCGACTGCGGGAACGCCGATCAATCAAACTCTTCGTCCGGCCCCCAGAGGTGCTCTTTCGTCCACTTCTTCTCATACAATTTGCAGAGCCCGATGGCAGCCGCCACACCCCCGGTGTAGCTCGCGGCGGTCGTGTACTGCTTATCTTCGTCATACGTGCCGACAGCGATGACGACGTGATCGAAATGCTCGCTGAGGATCTCGAATACGCGGTCGATGGCCTGTTGCTGGGACAAATTCATGGCATCACGTCAACATGCGACGGCGGGTTTGTCCACGCATTGCGGTTGCGCCCCGGCGGGAAGCGGCGGCACGTCACATCCCGCGACCGGGAGCGTGCCGTCCAATTCCTGACGCCAGTGCGCCACGTCACCCGCGGGGCCGTAGCAGTAGATCATTCGCAGCGGGGTCTCGCCGATATTCGTGAGCTGGTGAAACACGCCGCTCGGGATGTAGACCATCTGTCCGCTGGTCACGGTGCTCCGTTCGTCGCCGAGACACATTTCGCCGGTGCCATCCACGATGAAGTAGACTTCCTCCTGCTCCTGGTTGTGCCACGGCACCTGTCCGCCCAGTGGGTCGAGCGTCACGTTTCCGATGGCGAAATTGCGCGCCTGAATCGGCGCGACACCGCCCACTAGATTTTGCGTGAGCCGCCGCGCGGGATAACGGCGGCCCGGGATTTGTGCGAGGTCGGAGAGGAGCATATTCAGCCTCACGCAGTCGGTCCGAAAAAGCACAGGTACGGCTTGTTCTCGTAAATCCGCTGCACGTAAAGTGCGACTTCGCGCGCGTGGTAATCGCCCCAGATCGACGACTCGCCCGATGGAACCTTCCGGCCCGGCGGCACGTAATCCCATCCGTTCGGGCGGTGGTAAACGCTGTGCAGGATGAGGCCCTGATGTGTGAGATCCGTCGACAGGTATGCTTCGCTCAGCGCGGTGTGCAGCACGGTGAGACCTGCGCTGATGTAACGCCCGCCATCCTCGGTCTGCCCCCTGGCATTGAGGTAAGCTCCCAGCCGCAGGAGCCCCTGCGCGGCGATCACAGCGGCGGAGCTATCCACCGGTTCGTGGTCGTTAAAGGGGTCAGCCGGCCGGTCAAGATAGTCGCCCAGATGCACCAGGCCCGGCGCGCCCGTGTCCCAGTACGGGATGCCGTCGGCGGGCGTGTTTTCGATGTAATAATCGCACGCGGCGCGAGCGGCATTCAGCATCACCGCCTCGGTCGCGTCGCGTCCGCCGATCTTCTCCATGTCCTGATCCCGGAGCGTCGCGACCCACTCAAGCTGCTCCGCGTAGCCGCACATGATCCACGCGAGGCCGCGCGTCCATGTCGTGAACGGCGAATAACCCTGCTGCGTATTCGGGCACCGATACGAGCCGTCGTTCACATTAAAGACACTCTCGTGCGCCACTCGCCCGCGCACGTCGTACGCATCACGACCGTTTCCATAATAGAGCGTCCACTTCGCGGTCGTGCGCGCGTGCTCGACGAGCCGGCGCAGCAGCGAAATTCGCTCATCCCGCTCGCCCATCAACACATGGCCAAGTTGATGCGAAAGCGCCAGCGCGCGGAGCGAGCGGATGGTGTCGGCGAAAAGCGAATGCGGGCCATTGAACGAGTGGATGAAACCTTCGCCGTTAGCGATCTGAGTCCAGCGCGACGCCTGCACGGCGCCGGAGCATTTCAGCGCCAGTTCATAGAGATCACGCTCGCGTTCGTTCTCCGGCAGCCGCCCTTCGCGCATCAGCCGCCACAGATTCCCGTAGGTGCTCACGTTGTTAAACCCGTGATCATGCACGCCCGTGTGCGTGATGTGATGCGCCATGCGCTGGATCGTGCGATCGCGCCCGAGCCGCAGGAACTGTTGATCCCAAAACGCGTCGAACTGCAAAATCGCCGAGCCGTAGACGAACCCCTGCGTCCACTCCGTCCAGCCGCGCGCCGTATATTTCCCCTGCACCGTGAAGACGGGCGTCGCCGCGCCGGGAACCTCATCGCGGTCGATCGACCAGATTTTTCCCGCCGAGACCTCCCAGAGTCGCTCGATCTTTTGTTTCAAGTCCGCTGGGCGCAGTTCGTGGAGAATCTTCATAAGGTTCGCAGGTGAAAGCCGCCATCTACATGAAAAACCTGTCCCGTCGAATACGGAAAATGCCCCTGCGCCACGGCCACGACCGCGCGGGCGACATCGTCCGGTTCACCCCATCGATTGATCGGCGCAAAGCCGCTGGCGAAGAGCGCGTCGTATTTCGCCTTCACGGGCCCCGTCATGTCCGTCGCGATCACGCCCGGCTGGATCTCGAAAACGCCGATGCCGCATTCGGCCAGCCGCGCCGCGTAAAGCTGGGTCATCATCGCGAGCGCCGCCTTTGCCATGCAGTAGTCGCCGCGATTCGTCGAAGCGGCGAAAGCCGAAATGCTAGTCACGTTCACGATCGCCCGGGTGCCACCGACGCGCGGCGGCGATTCGATCATGAGTTTCGCGGCGGTCTGGGTCAAAAAATATGGCCCCTTCAGGTTCACCGCGATCACCCGATCGAACGACTCCTCGGTCGCGTCCAACACGTCCAAACGGCCCGGCGACGGGATGCCCGCATTGTTCACGAGCAGGTCGAGGCGCCCGAATTTCTCCCGGATAAAGGCGATCATCCTCGCGCGATCGTCCGCCAGCGAGACGTCGGCCTGCACCATTTCCACCCGGGGCGCGCCCGCCTCCGTGCAAAGCGCCACGCACTCGCGGGCTGCCGCCTCGTTGCCGGCGTAGTTGATCACCACTTCCTGCCCGGTCCGCGCCAGGGCGAGCGCGATGCCGCGACCAATGCCGCGCGAAGACCCCGTGATGAGTGCAACTGGATTCACAGCCGCCTTGTAAACGAGCGGCGCCACGGCGGCTAGTCCTGCGCGCATTTTAATTCGCGAGAAGGGCGTGGTAATTTGGCGTCCGCTCGTTACAAAAGTTCGTTCCGCCGGGGAGTCCGGCCATCCCGATGCCCCTACATTGCCACCACCAACGGACGACCCAGGCGATCAAACGCGCCCTGAAATCCCTGCCGGTTCCCGCGAGCCTGTTCTCGGGCCTTCGGATCGAGTCATCCCTGGCTCCGGACAACATCATCTTCTTCAAGCGCACAGACACGTCCGCGCTCCGGCCCGAGGGCGTCAGCAACAACTACCACCACCGATTCGAGCTGGTGACCGTCCTCGACAAGCCCGGCCCGATTCGCGTCGACCGGAACACCTACCAGCTCCATCCCGGCGAGTGCGCCTTGATCTTCCCAAATCAATTCCACCACTACATGGACGTGTCTCATGGCCCGCTTGCGTGGTTTTTCATCACCTTCGAGCTTCGCAACGCGGACGCCCTCCACGCTCTGCGCGATGCGCCGCGCACCCTCGACGAAACGGCCTTTGGGTTCCTTTCCGATCTCCTCCGCGAATACACGCACCCGCGCGGCCACACACCCGACACGCTCGACATTTCCCACACCCTTTCACGCCTGCTCCTCCACCTCACGGGAGCACCCGAAATCCCGCGCGACCGGCACGACATCCACTCCAGCGACGACGTGCGCGACGTCATCCTCGAAAGCATCAACCACTACGTCCGCGAGCATCTGCACAAGGCCGTGACGATCGGTGACATCGCGGAGGAACTCGGCTACAGCGTCAGCCATCTCCGGGCCGTCTTTCGCGATCGGCTCGGCGTCAGCCTCGGCCGTTACATGCGCGAGTCCCGCCTCTCCGAAGCCGCGCAGCTCCTTCAAAAGGCCGATTTCAATGTCTCTGAAATCGG
>JAYTDO010000472.1:0-11036 GCA_043735935.1 Chthoniobacteraceae bacterium | reverse complement strand
CTTTTCGGCACACAATCCGCCGACTTCACGCGGTGCGAGCAGCAACGAAGCCAGGACGCCTTGCTCGGCATCGGGCGACTGCGGCAATAACCGGTGAATATCCGGTAAGTAACTCACCTTCCGCTGGAGGTCGGTGTCCTTCCGGTCTCCCGCTTTTTTAGCGGGCTTCTCAGCAGTGCTGGAAGCCTCGTTCGCCATGGAACGTTACTTGGTGTGCTTCGCCTTCGGGCGTGCCTTGAATCCCTCCTGGGACTCATCGGCGGGCTCCGCCGCGGCTTCGCCAGCGCCGGTCGCCTTGACGTTGATCACGACCTTCGCCTGTACATCGGAGTGCAGCTTGATCACGATCTCGTGTGCGCCGCTTTCCTTGATCGGTTTTTCGAGGACGATCCAGTGGCGATCGATGACCGATTTGCCGCCGAGATCCTTGTTGATCCGCTCGGCGAGATCCGCCGCGGTGATCGAACCGAAAGCCTTGCCCGTCGCGCCCGTTTCCAAGTCCATCGCGATCTTGAGCTTGTTGATCTTGCGCGCCAAATCCTCGGCCTCGTTGAGTTCGCGGCCTTCGCGCTCCGCACGCTTCTGCTTCAGGGAATTGATCCGCTTGAGCGTCTGCTTCGTCACTTCGATCGCCTTGCCTTGCGGGAGGAGGAAGTTCCGGGCGTAGCCGGCCTTGACGCGGACGACGTCCGCTTCGGCGCCGAGGTGCTCGATCTTGTCGGTGAGGATGATTTCAGTGGTGGCCATGGCAGTGTTGCGGGAAAAAGGGAAAAAAGTTCCGGCTCGGAGCGAGCGGGGCGGACATAGAAGCCGTGAGGTGGGGTATTGTCAACTTGCTGTTCGGGATTTCTTTTTCGAGCGTGGTGCGTAGCCTGCGCCCCCCGTCCATGATCCGCAAAATCGCCCTTTTCGCCCTCCTCGCCGCCGCCCCCGTCATGGCGCAGGATGCCGCGAGTTCGGTCGGCGCGCTGGTCCGCGACTACCGGAACAGCCTCGTCCTCATCGAAAGCCCATTGGGGAAGGGCAGCGGCTTCGTCTGCAACATTCGTGGCTCAACTTTCCTGGTCAGCAACGCCCACGTCCTCGCCGGGGCGCGCGGCCCGATTTTCAAGACCCTCGATGGTGCGAAAATCACCGTCGGTGCGGGTGCTGTCGCCGTCGGGCACGATGTCGCGCGCTTGGCGGTCGGGGCGGCTCAGCGGCCGTTTGAAATGATGGACGGCGTCGACAACGCCGCCTCGATCGGCGACGAAATCGTCGTCCTGGGGAATTCCGAAGGCGCGGGAGTCATCGCGCCGATCCGCGGCAAGATCGTCGGCCTGGGTCCGAATCTCGTCGAAGTCGACGCTCCGTTCGTGCCGGGAAACAGCGGCAGCCCGATCGTGCATGTCAATTCCGGCAAGGCGATCGGCGTGGCCACGTATCTCACGGTCAATCGCACCGAGGCTGGAACCCAGATCCAGCTCCGCGAACCGGTCGTCCGCCGATTCGGTTACCGGCTCGACAGCGTCGCCACGTGGCAGCCCGTGGCGTGGCCGGCCTTTTACGCACAGGCGGACGAACTTCAGCGCATCGAGGCTTTCACCGGCGACCTCGTCCGCGTCCTCCAGGACCTCGGGAAAAACCACACGCTGAGCCCCGGCGTCCACACGCACCCGGCCATCAGTCGGCGCATCGACGAATGGCGCTCGATCGCCATGCGGCGCGGCACTTCGCCACGCGATCTTCAAAGTGCCGACCAGAACATCCTCAGCTTCCTGAAGGTCGCCTGTCAGAGCGACATCACCGCCGCGCGTCCTCGCATCAGCTACGACTTTTTCCAGCGGGCTTTGGTAAAGGAGGAAGCCGAGCGCAAGTCGATGGCCGAAGTCTTTACCAAGATCATCGCCGAGATGCGAAAATCCCCGTAGGGCTCGAAACGCTGCGGCTACGGAGCGGTCGTGTCCACCCGGATGCGGAAGAAACGGCGCGCGGGCAACGTGCCATTCGTGATGGTGACTGTCACGGCGACCGGGCCGGTGCCGGACTCACTCACGGCGACCTCCGGTGCGAGTGAGGCGAAGGTGCCGCCACTGGTGCTGCGCGCGACCGCGGTCCATATGCCATTGCCCAGGTTGTCGCACGCCTCGATCGCGATCGTCGCGTCGGTGTGCGCGGGATCGCGCTGGAGCGTGAGGACGCACGCCGTAGGCGTGGACGAGATGGCGAACGGCGCGCCGTTCGGTTGCGTCGGCGAGGTGAGCAAGGCGTATTCGACGAGATTGACCCAGCCGTCGTTTTCCACGTCCGCCAGGTTGGCGGCGTTGCCGGTCCCGGAAGTGGTGCCGAAATGCGTCTGGCGCCAGGAAAGCATAGGCCCGCCGACCGTGACGTTCGCGGTCGTTTCATCGAACGTGGTGATCGCTCCGTCGCCCGCCGTAAGTCGTAGCCGGTAAAGGCCCGATGCGGAAAAGCTGACGCCCGTATCGATGGAGGACGGACTGTTGAAAGTCGCGACGCCGGGGCCGCCGACGGCGAACCACAGGGGCGTGAGTGACGCCGGTGTCGGGCGCGAATCGTCGGTGACGGTTGCGTCGAGATTCCACGGCCCGAGGCCCGAGAGCACCGCGCCCGCATCCACGAACGGTCCGCGATTGGTCGGCAGGAAAAAGTTCAAGCTATCGCAAACGCCGGTCGAAGCCGTGGCGCCCACGGCGCTTGTGATGAACAGGCCGACCAGCGGAGACGTGCCGATCGTCGAGACGGTCTGTGTCGTGCCGCGCTGCGTCCACGTCGTGCCATCGGGTCCGGAGTAGGCGGCGAAGGTGTCGCCCGCGCGCACGAGGCGCACCCATTGCGGCAGCGTATAGGCAACCGTGCCGATGCTGTCGTACGGATCGGCGCCCGTCGTCAGCCGCGCCTGATAGCCGTGGGTTCCGTCACCTTTGAAAAAGGTCGCCGCGTACGGTGCGTTGTTCGCCGTGGAAGCGCGCGCCATGAGGCCGATCCGGCACGACGTGCTCGCGCCGGGATTCGTGCGGTTGGTGACGCGGACGACAAAATCGAAGTCGCCGGTCCTCGGTGTGGCGAGGAAGTAAAATCCGTCGCTCGTGCCGCTGCTGCTCACGCCGGACCCGGCGCCGATGAGCGTGATCGTCCCGCCCGCGTGCGAGCCGGAGACCGTGTCGCTTTCGCTCCATGATCCCACGACCGCCGGCGTCCCGACATCCTGCGCCGTCAGCGTCGGCGCGAAGTTCACCTTCACATCGTCGGTCACGGTCGTCCCGCCGCTGGTGGCGCTCGCGCGGAGCACGTAGGTGCCGGCGCTGGAGAAGGTGGCCGCGCTGGAGGTGTTCGTCGCGAGTTCGAAGGTTACCGTTCCTGGTCCGCTGACCTGGCTCCACACGATCGGCAGATTGACCAAACCTTGCGGCGTGTCGCGCGTCGCCTCGGCCGTCACCATGAGCCCGACGCCATTCGGAATCGCAATCTCCGGATTCACCGGCGAGGTGATCGTGACGACCGGGAGCGCGTCGTCGTCGAGCACCGTCGTGGTCGCCTGCGTGACTGCGCCGAGCCCGTAGGCCGGATCGGATGAAAGCGTGACGATGATCGTCTCGTCGGGCTCCTCCGTGGTGTCGTCGACGAGTGCGATCGACAACGGCGAGGAATTCGCCCCCGTCGGGATGGTGACGGACCCGGTCTGCGCCGCGTAGTCCGTGCCGATCGTCGCCGTGCCCGCGACCGAGTATTTCACATCAAGCGGGTACGAATTCCCCGCTCCGGCGCGCGAGACGGTGAACACGACCGGCCCTTCATTCTCGGCGACCTCCGCCGCGTTCGCGGAGATCGTGACCGCCGCCACGACGCTGTCCTGCAGCGTGATCGTGTGCGTGACGGGCGAGCCCAGTTCCGAGTTCGTAGGGTTCGTGAGCGTGACGATGATCGTCTCGAGCGGCTCGATCACCGCATCCTGCAGGAGGATGAGCGGCAGCAGTTTCACCGTCTCGCCGGCCGCGAAGGTGAGCGTGCCGGGAGTGAGCGTGTAATCGCTGCCCGAGGTCGCCGTTCCGCCGACGGAAAATTGCACAGTCGCGCTCGTCGTGAGTGCGCGGTCGAGCACCGCCATGAGCAGCGGTTCGGTGCCGTCCTGTTCGGCACGAGTGCTGGAGGAAAGCAACATGCGCACGCGTGCGACCGGGTTGTTCGCATCGCTGATGGTCAGCGTGTGCGTTGCCGTGCCGATGCTCGCGAAGCGCGCATTTTTCAGCGTCAAAATCGCGGTTTCATTGCCTTCGGTGACGCTGTCGTTCTTCACGCGGATGCGAATCGTCTGGGTGGTCGTGCCGGCTGGAAACGTGAGCACGCCGCCGCGGATGATCGCGTTCCCATTTGCCGCATCGACGAAGGCCCAGTCCACATCGTCACCGGCCGCCGTGCCGCCATTGCTCGTGTATTCCACCGTCACCGCATTCGTCGCGCTCGCCGCGCTGAGTATCACCGGGATGTCGCGATATTCGCTCCCCGCCACGAGCGCCTCGGTGGTCGCTCCAGTCGCGGTGGAAAAGCCGACGCTGATCGGAAGCGTGTCGTTGTCGGCGATGTAAAGCGTCGCCGTGTTCGGCAGTTCCACGCCGTAACCGGTGCCGGGCAGGACCGTCACAGTCACCGTTTCGGTGCCCTCGGGGATCACGTCGTTGATCGGCGTGATCGTCACATCCACGCCGCCGAGCGTGTCGGGGATCGTGACCGTTTCGGTCAGGCCGGTGTAATCGCTCCCGCTGGTCGCAGTGCCCGAGACGGCGTAGTTCACCACGAGATCGCCGCTCGTTCCGGCGCGCGAGAAATAAAAGCGTCCGGTGGCGCCGGCTTCACTCGGCGAGTCGTTCCAGGTCGAGACCATCACCCGTTCGCCGCTGTCGTCGTCCTTCAACCGCAGGATCGCCGTTCCGTCGTTGTAAATGCGGTAGGCCGGATCGGGCGTGATCGTCACGATGATCGTCTCGGTGTCCTCCGGGATCGCATCGTCTATCACGGGGATGCTCACCGTCACGTCCGTCGATCCGTTCGCGGAAATCGTGACCGTGCCCGATGGCGCGGTGAAATCGCTCCCCGCCGTCGCGGTGCCGCTGATGGTGTAATGCACGACGATGTTTCCCGTCGCGGAGGCGATGGCGCGGAAGATCACGCTGCCCGCCGTGCTGGGCTCGGAAGGCGTCGCATTCACGCGCACCGAGACCACCGGCATGTCGTCGTTGTCGTAGATGTTCACCGTGGCCGAGAAGCTCGCGCCGAGGCTGTACTTATTGTCGTAGGTCGCGAGGCTGAGCGTCACCGTTTCCGGGTCCGGTTCGCCGAGGTCGTCGTCGTAAGGCGTGATGATCACCGGCACGCTCACCGCGCCGGCGGGGATCGTGATCTGGCCGGGCAGGGCCACGTAATCCGTCCCGTGCAGCGCGCTGCCGGAGAGCCCGTAATAAACCGTGAGCGCCGCCGCGGTGCTGCCGGTGCGCGTGATGAGGAAAACGCCCGGATCGCGCCCGGCCTCGGATGCGCTGGCGTCGAGCGTGACGACCGTGACGACCGGCGTGTCATCATCGGTGATCGTGATCGTCGCCGTCTGCGCGCTCGCGTCGCGCACGTAGGCGGCGTTGGTGGAAATGGTGATCGTGGCGTCTTCCGGTCCTTCGATTGCAGTGTCGTTCACCGGCGTGAGTGTCAGCGCGAGCGACGACTGACCGGCGGGGATCGTCACGGTCGTCGCGAGCGTGGAGTAGTCGGAGGTGTTCGTCGCGGTGCCGGAATACGCAACGACGACGTTCAGCGCGTTCGTGGTCGCACCGGTGCGCGTCAGCGTGAAGGTGCCCGTGTCGCCCGGCGCTTCGCTCGCGTAGGGATCGGTCGCCGCGACGCTCACCAGCGGCAGCGTCGTGTCGTTGTCATTGATCGTCATGACCGCGAGGCTCGCTCCGGCAGCGAGCGAATTGCCATTGGACGCGAGTTGCAGCGACACGGTCTCCGGCCCCTCCGCGCTCGTGTCGTTCACCGGCACCACATTCACTACTAGCGACGACTGCCCGGCGAGAATCGTGAACGTTCGAAACTCGCCGTCGTCCACATACGCGGGGCTGAACGTGTAGTCCGTCGTGAGCGTGGCGCTGCCGGCCACCGGGGCGATGCGCACGATGAGATCGCTCGCCGTGTCGCCGCTGCGCGCGAAGGTGAATGTGCCGTTCGCGCCGCCCTCGGTCGCGTCGGCGGTTTTGGTTAAAGTCACCCGCGTATTCTCGGCCGCGGTCCAATTGCCGGTGTTCGTGCCGGTCGTGACGGTGATCGGATTGGCGAACCCGGCCCCGAGCGTATATCCGGCCGACGTCGCCGTGAGCGTGCGCGCGCCGGTGGTCAGGTTCGAGAGCGCGTAGTTTCCCGCGCTGTCCGTGTAACAGTATTTGCTCGTGTCGCTCGTGATCAGCACGCCGACCAGCGGCTGCCCGCCGGCGCTGATGTTTCCAGTCACGGTGCCGCGCCCGTGGTTGCCGACATTCACGACGACGTGCCGCCGCGCGATGCCACCCTTCATGTCGGAAACGGTGACCATCACCGTCATCTGCGTCGTGCTGGCAAAGGTGCGCGTGACGACCGGCGTGTTCGTGCTCGCGACGCCGTCGCTGAAATCCCACCAATACGAAAGCGTGTCTCCGTCGGGATCGTTCGCAGTTGCGGTAAACGTGACGCTGCCGCCCGTGGAGATCGTCGTCGCGCTGGCGTTGAGCGTCAGCGTCGGCGGCTGATTTCCGGGGAACGGGCCGCGCTGATACACGAGATCGAGCGAAGGCGGAGTCGTCGCGTTTTTCCCGATGATCGTGAAATGTTGATCGCTCTCCGGATCGGAGAACGTGCGCCCGACCGCGATGCCGCCGTCGCTTTTGCCGCCGGGCGTGCCGGGCGTCGTGTCGAGCAGATGCCCGGCGTTGCCGATCGACGACCAGTTGTAGATCACGAGCGCGGACTCCGCGAGCTGCGCATTGTACGCGGGGTGATATTCGATGTAATAATTGCGCGCCGCATCCTTCGCGACGCGGAATGCGTAACGCCGGCCCTCCTCGAGCTGCGGCTGATCGTAGGCGAAAATCCGGTAGACGCCCGTCGCGCTCGCCGCAGGCCGGTGGACGTATGGATCGGCCAGCCACGCGAGCTGGCGTTTGCTGATGGAATTGTAGTGCGCCGCGAAGCCGCCGCCGCCGCCCATCACGTCGAACGAATTCCCGTATTCCTGGTTCGCCCCCGCGCCGTACGCCGTGCCGTCGGTGGTGTTCCAGTAGTTCGCGTGGTTGCGCCCGAGCGAATGCCCGCACTCGTGGTTGAGCACATCCATGCCGTCCCAGCTCACCCACACGCTATTGCCGCCGCCCCACGAGATCCCGCTCAGGCGTGGTCCGCCGTTCACGCGCACGATCGTGCAGTCGAATTGATTCGAGTCGTAGCCGAACTTTCGCGCCTCGGCCCGCGCGTCGCTGTGAACGAGGCCGAGTCCATCGACGGTGCTGTCCTTCGCGATGTACCACGCCTGCGAATGCGGGAGCACCACGAGCGGCGTCACGCTGCTGGTCGTCGTGAGTTTGCCGTAGGAGCTTTCGAGATAAAATCGGTCCACATTCCGCATGTCGCCGTAGGCACTGTCCTCGGTGTTCGGCGCCTTGAGCTGGTCGGGGTACGTGATGCGGATGTAGAGGCAGCGGAAGTTCCCGATCGCCCGCGACGACGTGCCCGGATGCGTGTCGTATATGAAGCCCGCGCCGCCCGGTCCGCTCGCCTGGAGTTCGGTGCGATACTGCTCGTCGAGCACGCGGACGTGCGTGCCGTTGCAAAGCTGGATGATCTCCTCGCCGATCTCCACCGTCGGCGTGTCGTCGGTCACCGGCGCGTCCGTCGCGGCGAGCGGCGTCGTCAGGCCGGACACCGGACACGTCGCCACGAGCCGCGCTCCCGGTGGAATGCGCTCGCCCTTTTCCAACTGCCGCACCGGGCTTTCCGCCACGGCGAATTCCCGGTCGATCGCCACGCCGCGCAGGGGCACCGCCGTCTTGGAGTTCAAAGTCACCAACTCGCCGAACACCCGCGCCTTCAGACTCTCGCCTTTCGCCGTCTCGAAATAACGCAGCGTCAGTTCCGTCCCCGGCGCGAGTTCGCCCTGCGGCCTTCCCCGGTACACATTCAGGTCGCCTTTCGCGGCGACCGGCCGCTCCAGCAGCTCCACGATTTCTAGCGGCAAGTCCTGCCGGATCACGCGCGGCACCGCCTGTTCCAGCGCCCGCTGCGGATCGCTCACGATCAGCGCCTTGAATTCCGGCCGACGCTCCGTCGCCAGCCGCACGCCCTCTTCCCGCATCGTCTCGCGCGCCGGCCCATCCGCCGCCTGCCACGTCCTGGCCCACGCGTTGAACGCCACGACTTTTTTGAACTCCGCCCGCTGCGGAACGACCAGCGCATCGGCGCCGAAATCGACGGCCGGGGCCGCTGCGACGTCGGGATCGGCGGCGGCGATGGGCGGCTCGGGCGTGCGCGCCTGCTCCGCCGGTCGGGGAAGGTTCGGCGCGGCGGCGGGTTCGTGGCGCTCGATCAGCACCACACACGCGAGGATGGCCACGATGCCGGCGAGGATGGCGAAAGTCTTCTTCATGGTGCGAGGGAGGTGGCTGCGGGGAGCGGGGCGCGGGACTGGGGGAAAAGGGAGGTCGGCTGTGGGTGGAGAGTGCTGGCGGAGCGGGAGCTGTGCCCGATCGTCGGGGCGTTCATAGCGCGTAGCGCGGTCTCTCGCAAGGACATGGGTAGTGCCGTGCCTAGCACGGCTTCGCGATCCCTCTCGCTATTGCGCGCGGGAGTCCTTATTCAAACGCACGTGCCGACGCCGATTCCCCTCTTCGTCCTCGCCGCCCTCCTCGCGCTCCCCCTGCAAGCGCAGGAGGACCCGCTCGCCGCGGGCCGGGCGCTCATGCAGGCGCGCAAGTTCGACGCCGCCATCGACGCCTTCACCTCCGTCATCGAGGCGGACCCCCTCTCCGCGGACGCCTTCTACGAACGCGGGCGGGCGTATGCCGAGCTTTCCAAAACGGAGCCGGCCCTCGAAGACCTCTCCGACGCCATCCGTCTCAAGCCGGACTTCGTCCCCGCCTTGTATCTGCGCGGTCACGTCCTCGCCCGCATGGCGAATCACAAAGCCGCCATCGCCGAGTTCGCCGAGGTCATCCGCCTTTCACCGGAGAATCCCGACGCTTTCCTTTACCGGGGTGTCAGCGCCTTTCAGATCCTCGATTTCGACGCAGCGCAGTCCGATTTTTCCAAGGCCATCCAGCTTCGGCCCGAGCTCGGCGAAGCCTACTTCTACCGCGCCCGCTGCATCCGTCATCATGGCGACCTTTCCGGCGCGCTCACCGATCTCGAACGCGCCCTCCGCCTCGATCCGCGCCAGCCCAAGTGGCTTTACGAACGGGGCCAGGTCTTCATGTGGATGGGCGCCGACGACCGCGCCTTGGCGGACTTCACCGAGGCCATTCGTCTCGACCCGACCGTTCAGCATTACTTCAATGACCGCGCTTCCATCTACTCCCGCCAGCGGCGTTACCCGCTCGCCATCGCGGATCTCTCCGAGGCCATCCGGCTCAAGCCCCAACTCCCCTTCTTCCGCCTCGGTCGCGGCATTTGTTACTTCGCCACGGGCGAATACGAGATGGCCCTCGCGGACTTCACCGAAGCCGTGAAGCTGAAGCCCGACTACGGCATCTACTACATGCAGCGCGGACGGACCCACGCCCGGCTCGGCCACAAGGACGCCGCCCTCGCCGACCTCTCGCGTGCGTCCGACCTGACCAAAGGCGACGCCTCCTCCTTCTTTAACATCGGCCTTGCCTACCTCGACCTTCACGAAAACGCGCTCGCCATCAAAACCTTCGACGCCGCCCTCCGCCTCACCCCGGACGACGCCGAACTCCGCGCCAGCCGCGGCAATGCGAACCTCGCGCTCCGCAAAACCGACGAGGCCATCTCCGATTTCAACGCCGCCCTCCGCATCGACTCCGATAACGCCAACGCCCGCAATGGCCTCGGCCGCGCTTACGAGCAGGCCGGCGACGACGAACGCGCGGTGAAGGAATTCACCCGTGCCATCGTCCTCGATCCCGCCTCCGCCAACCCCCCTTTCAACCGCTTCATGGCAAACTTCCGCCTGGGCCGGCTCGACGCCATGCCGGCCGACGCCGCGAGTTGCCTGCGACTCATGGGCTGGAGCAATGCGTCCGCGCCTTATATCGCCCTCGTCGGCAGTATCGCCGCGCGTCGCCTCTCCGATGAAAAGGCCGCCCGCGTCATCCTCGCGGAGGCCCTCGAAAAATCCGATCCCGACCGCTGGCCGTATGCCATCCTCCGTCACCTCACCGGCGCCATTTCCGCGGAGGAACTGCTCGCGCTCGCCATCGACGACGACAAGATGACCGAGGCCCGCGCCTACATCGGCCTCACCCTCGCGGCCTCCGGCGATCGCGAAAAGGCGCTCCCTCATCTCCTGTGGGTGCGCGAAAAAGGAGTGCCCACGTTTTTGGAACACGCCTTCGCCATCGCAGAGATCAAGCGCCTCAAGGAACCGTGAGCCGTCGGCTGCGCTTTTTCAAAAAAGGCCGCGCCCCCTGACATTCGGGCTTCCATTTCAACGCGGAAATCCTCACCCTCACCGCCGCTGAGTCACGTCGCCCCCGTCATGCACTAATCGCTATGAACACGCACCTCCACTCCCGCTCCGTTCGCGTCGGTCCATTCCAGGGCCACCTCACACGGAACCGACGGAGACGGGAGATGCTCGCGCGATGGCTCTGCGGCAGCATCGCCGCGCTCGTGTGCGACGGGCGCGCGCTCCACGCCGCCATGCCCGAGTCCCTCACGAACGCGAGCCTGGAGGAATTGATGAATGTCCGCGTCACCACCGTCTCGCGTGAGGAAAGTACGGTCGGGCAGTCCCCCGCCGCGGTCTTTGTCGTCACCCCGGAAATGATCCGCCGCTCCGGAGC
>JAYTDO010000471.1:0-2241 GCA_043735935.1 Chthoniobacteraceae bacterium | reverse complement strand
AGCCATTTTCGGAAGGCGGCGGCGATGGCGCGGGTGTTGTCGTCGCGGACTTTCCGCATGGTCTTTTGCTCGCGGACGACGGTCCTGCCGTCCTCCGTCTCGGTGACGCGCTCGGTGGTTTCCTCGACGATTTCATTGCCCAGCCGGTCGCGGACGTAGGTGGCGTTGCCGCGTTTGTCGTGGCCGACGTGGTTGGCGAGGGCCATGAAGACGGGGTAGTCGTTCATCTGCCGGGCGGCGCGCTCAATGCCGATGAGTTCGTCCGTTTTCCGCTGAAGGACGAGGACGCTGGTCTGGATGTGGACGCGCGGCTCGAAGGCATCGCCGTGGAGGTCGATGCTGGCGAGGACGCGGCAGTGGCGGAGAATCCATTCGCGCACGTAGCCGAGGCCGGGCGAGCCGAGGATGCCATCGGGCAGGACGATGGCCATGCGCCCGGTGCCCGGTTTGAGCAGGCGCACGCAGCGCTCGATGAAGAGGCGCTCGGGCGGCTGCGAGGAGTGCAGCGCGTCGGTCATCTCCCAGCGGTCGGTGGCGGCGTCGTAGTTCCAGAGGTGGCCGAGGTCGTATTGCTCGAGGATGGAGGGGTCGTCGATCGGGAGCTTCGCGCCGAAGGGCGGGTTGGTGAAAACGAGGTCCGCTTTGCCGAAGAGGTTGCGCTTGCGCAGCTCGTCCTCCCAGCGCTGCGGGCTTTCGAGCGAGTTCGCGCGGTAGAGGCCGCCCGCACCGTCGTTGTTCATCACCATGTTCATCTTCGACGCCTTCACGAGGTCGGGGTTGATGTCGATGCCGACGATGTGATTGCTGGCGTAGCGGGTGATGCGACCACGCGCCGACTCCTCTTTGCGCTTTTCGTTGCCGCCGCGCTCGCGTTCGTCGGCGGCGATTTTGTCGATGACGTGGTTCATCGCGGTGATGAGGAAGCCGCCGGTGCCGCAACTGGGATCCATGACGAGCTGCTTTTCGCCGGGATCGAGCATCCGCACGGCCATCTGGCAGATATTGCGCGGGGTGAAAAACTCGCCGCGGTCGCCCGCGAGATTGCTGCCGACGACGGCTTCGTAGGCGTGGCCTTTCACATCCACGTCGCTCTCCAAAAGAGAATACATTTGGAGCTGCGCGACCACGTAGGCCAAGGCAACCGGCTCCATTTTCACGGTGTCGGTCGGCTCGAAAATGCTGGCGAATTCGGATTTCACCGCGGCGAAGATTTTGTCGATGCGCGCTTTGACTTTGAGCGGGCCGTTGAGGCCGTGGCGCTCGTTGGCGGCGGCGTAGAATTCGAGCGGGTTCGAGTTTCGCTCGTCGTAGATTTTGCAAAAGATGAGCTGAAGCAGAACCCAGAAAGCGTCGGGCTTTTTCATGCCCGTGGAGACGTGGATGTAATTGTGGCAGCGCCGGAAGCAGAACAGCAGGGCGTCGGAGCTGGCGGGCTTGAGCTGATCCACCGTCGGGCGCTCGGCATCCTCCGGCGTCTGGCCGAAGCTGGGGATGTCCGGGATGTCCTCGAAACTCACTTTGCCGGCGCTGTCCACGACGCGGCGGCGGCAATAGCGCTCGGTGCCGTTCGTCCACATGCCGTAAAGCGCATTCGAGCAAACGTGCATGTAGCTTTCGAGCTGGCCCACGCCTTCATCGCGGTCGGACGATTTCACTTTCTCCGATTTGCACTCGACGATGATGAAGATGTTTTCCTGCGTGCGCTCGGTGCCTGCGGGGAAAACGGCGAGGTCGGTGCGGGGCTTCCGGCTCCCGAGTTTCAGCGTGAACTCCACGGCGATGTCGCCTTTCGCGTAGCCGTATTCGCGCACGAGGGATTTCGCGATTTCCTGGCGGACGTATTCCTCGGGGTTCTCTTCGCGCTGCGTGGTGCCGTCGATGTAGTCGAGCAGCTTGCCTTGCGCGACGATGACGGCGGCAGGGCGCGGGGGAGCGAGTGGGAGTGTGGTTTGCGCGGGCACCGGGATGGCAGGTTGTGGCAGATGGGAATTGTGCGCGGCAAGCCTAGAAGCCGATTTGCCGATTAGGTAGCTCGCTGCGAGATCGAAAACGCGGACAGGGCTCTGCGGCAAACAAAGCATTTTCGCTCCGCGGGGTTGGCGGTAGTGTCCGCCGCATTTCCCATGAGCCAATCCCCGCCAAGCATTCTCTACTGCCACTGCCAATACGCGCAGGTGGTGCCGAAGGACGTGAAGGACGCCGTGCTGCGGAAGCTGTGCGAATCGGGCGTGGCCTTTGAGG
>JAYTDO010000470.1:0-20207 GCA_043735935.1 Chthoniobacteraceae bacterium | reverse complement strand
ACGAGCCGCTTTTTCATGGCCGGAACGCTAGCACGACACTGCGGCTTGTAAACGGTGCCGCGCTCACGCGTAACGGTCCGGCGAGAGGCGAGTGATGTCGATCGACGGCGCCTCACCGCTGAGGATTTCCGCGATCAACCGACCGGTGATCGGGCCGAGACTCACCCCCATCATTGCGTGTCCGGTAGCCGCGGAAAGATTATCGTAGGCTCCACAGCGCCCGACGTATGGCAGACCGTCCGGCGAACACGGGCGCAGACCCACCCACGGCTGGATGCCTTCAAAATCCTTCGTGGCGAAATCCGGGTAATACTCCGGCACCGCCTTCACGATGCCGCGCACCCGCGCAGGATTGATCGTGTCGTTCAAACCCGCGATTTCCATCGTGCCGCCGATCCGCAGGCTGCGCCCCATCGGCGTCACCGCCACCCGGGCTTCGGTGAAAATCGCGCAGATTTGCGGCAGTTGCCGCGGCTGCGGGAGCGTCAGCGTGTATCCCTTCCCAGCCTGCATCGGCAGCGCGATCTCCAGGTCGCGCGCGATTCCCGGCGACCATGCGCCGCCGCAAAGCACGATTTCATCCGCGCCGAACTCCCCGCGACGGGTGAGCGCTGCTTCGACGCGCCGCCCGCTCGTCCGCCAGCCAGTCACCTCCGCTTCATCCACAAAGGTGGCGCCACAGTACTCCAATTCCGCGCGCAAACCCGCCATGAAGCGTTCCGGCGAGAGATGACAATCCTGCGGAAAATACACCGCCCCCGCCACATCCATCCTCACCCCCGGATCGAGTGCCGCGACCCCTGCCGCATCGAGCACTTCCGCCGGCACGCCCAACTCGCGGGCATAAACCGCCGTCTTCGCTTCTTCGTCGAGGCCGTGCGTGGTCTTGCAGAGCATCAAAAGCCCCCGCTTCACCAGTCCGAACCCATCTCCCGTAGACGCCGAGATCTCCTCGAAACACGCGCGGCTCGCAAACGAAAGATCCCGTAGCAGCGGCGCGGCTCGCTCGACGCGCGCCGGAGTCGCCGCGCGCCAAAACTTCCAGCCCCACGAGATCAACCCCGCATCCAGCCGCGGCTTCACGTAAAAGGGCGACTCCGGATTCCACATCCACCTTAACCCCATCGCCACGATCCCGGGCGCGGCGAGCGGGATGAAATGGCTCGGCACGATCATCCCCAGATTCCCGAAAGAACAACCCCGAGGCCCCGCAGGCGAACGATCGAGGATCGTCACGTGGTGTCCCCGACGGGAGAGATAATATGCGGTGCTCAGGCCGATCACACCGGCTCCGACGATCAAGATGCGTTTGGACATGGTTCTTTCAAAACGCATGCTGTCTGAGTTTTCGTTGAAAATGAAGAGCGTCTTGTCGTCAGCGACGCCTTCATTACCATTCCCTCCTCTTGTCCCCCGATTCGGTCCACCATTGCCCCCATTGCGGCGCAGATTCGATTCTGCCCGGCATCCGCGCATTCGTCACCGTACGATGCCCGCACTGCCTCGCCGACTGGCGCCCGCGCAGCGAAATCGGCGGATTCCGCCTGCTCGATCTCCGCGCCCGCAGCGGGCTGGGAGTCACCTTCCGCGCGCTCGACCCGCGCACCGGCGCGACCCTCGCGGTGAAGCTCTTCCGCACCAGCATCGGCTGGGAAGACGAGGATTCGGCACTCTTTGAAAGGGAGGTGCATATCCTCACCACCTTCGAGCATCCGCATTGGGTCCGTGTCTTCGGCGGCGGTGTGGAAAACGGCGTCCCCTGGCTCGCGATGGAATGGCTCTCGGCCGGATCGTTCAGCGACCTCCTGGCAAAGCGCGGCCGCCTCACCGAGATCGAAGTGCTCGACTTCGCCGCGCAAGCCGCATCCGCACTCGCCGCGGCGGATCACGCCGGACTGCGCCACGGCGACCTCGAACCCAACAGCCTCGTCCTCGCCGATCCCCAGACACTCAAGGTCTCCGACTTTGCCCAAACCATCCTCTACGCGCGCGCAGCGGCGGACGTCGGCACCGTCTGGGGCCGCCTCTGCTACATCCCGCCGGAACGGCTCTGGCGCGAGGATGAAGAAGCGCGCAGCGACATCTATTCGCTCGGCACCATCCTCTTCCACGGCCTCACCGGATTTGCCCCGCACGAGGGCGAGACCGTCATCGACTTCATGTTCGAGCGCTTCGCCGGAAATCCCCTCCACGTCGACGCGCACGTCCGCACCCTTCACGCCGCCACGGCGGCACTCGTCAATCGCATGCTCGTCGTCGAACCGCAGGGGCGCTTCCAATCCTGGGACGAAGTCCTCGACGCCACCGCCACGGCCCGCGCGCATTTTGAAAACCGTCGCGCCACCGCGCCCTTCCCCGCCCGTATTCCGCGAGCCGCCACGCCGGCGCGCCCCTCATCGGCGAGCGGTGGAATGTGGACGACCATCCTCCTCCTGCTCGCCAGCATCGGCGTCGCCGCTTGGTTCGCGATGAAGTGGTGGAAGCCGCCTGTCGCAGAAATCGCTACCGTCGCCACCACCGCGCTGCCCGTCCCGGCGCCCATCCTCGAAGCGGCCCCCGCCGCCACCCCGGCAGCCACCGCCTCGCCGATGCCGGCACCGCCAAAGATGGACTGGAACGGATGGCGGACGATCAAACTCGAAGCCCCAACCCGCCAAGGCACCGTCAACGGCGAAGCAAACGTCATCCCAGGCAGCGGCGCCCTCCGCATCAGCGGCAACAACTCCGGCATCGCCGGACGGAGTGACGAGATGATCTTCCGCGCCGGCACCCTCGAAGGGGACTGGACGCTCAGCGCGCGCATCGTCTCAAACACCGGCACCGCCGGCCTCACCGTCCGCGAAAATGACCAAACCGGCGGTCGCTCCCTCGCCGTCACCCTCTCCGCCGACGGCCACCTTAGCTCCACCCTGCGCACCCAGCCAAACACCGCCGCCGCACGCGTGAGCCCACCCAAACCATCCGGCAAACAAGGCTGGCTGAGGCTCGTGCGGCGCGGCACCACCGTCACCGCCTTCCATTCCGCCGACGGCAAACAGTGGGATGAAGTCGGCGCATTCGACGCGCCCGACTTTCCCGCAAAGGCACCCGCGGGCTTCGTCGTGTGGTCCGGCGCGAAGGAAAAGTCCGCGGCCGCCACCTTCGACCACATCTCACTCTCGACGGGCAAACACTAGGCCGCCGATTCGCCCTCCGCTGGACGCAGGCCGTCGCGCAGCGGGTCGCGATCGTCGAGGATCAAAGTGGCCTCTGCCGTCACATGCGCGCTGCCGCTGATGGTCGGCATCACTCCGCCTTCCACCGCGCGCACCGTGCCTTCGAAGACGCTCCCGGTGATGCTCTCCTGCCGCCAGACGTCACCTTCGCGAAGTTTTCCATCGGCATAAAGGCACGCCAGTTTCGCGCTCGTCCCGGTGCCGCACGGCGAGCGATCGTAGGCGCCACCCGGACACAGGACAAAATTTCGCGACTGCACGCCAGCGGCGTTCGCCGGGCAGAAGAGTTCGACGTGATCCACCAGCGGATGCCCCTGCGCGTTCACCGCAGCGCGAATGCGCGAAGCGATCGACGTGAGTTCAGCGGCGTTACGGAGCGCGATCGGGATACCACGATGCTCAGCGAGGAAGAACCAGTTCCCGCCCCATGCCACGTCACCCGTCACCGTCCCGAGACCGTCGACTTCAATGGACACATCTTTCGCGACGCGATGGCTACGGACATTCTCCACCGACACCCGACCATCGTCGCGAAGCGTCGTCGTCACCACTCCCACGGGCGTTTCGATCCGGTGCGTGCCCGGTCCGATCCGACCGAGAAACGCGAGCGTCACAACGAGGCCGATCGTGCCGTGGCCGCACATACCGAGTACGCCGATGTTATTAAAGAAAATGACACCCGCCGCGCAAGACGGGTCCGCCGAGGGGACGAGCAATGCTCCAACGACGACGTCCGATCCGCGCGGTTCATTGACCACCGCCGATCGGAACCGGTCGTGCGCATCCCGAAAGATGCTGAACTGATCTGCAACGCTACCGCCGCGTAGATCCGGCCCGCCGTCCACCACCACTCGAGTGGGCTCTCCTCCCGTGTGGGAGTCGATGATTTGAATCTTTCGAATCATGCAATGGGCAGCGCGCTCGCCGATCCGCTCAGCGTTTCGAAAGCTTCGGTCGATTCGCGATGCCGTCGTGGATGATTTTGAGGATGCGCTTGCGCTCGATGCCGGTGAGCGGGAGGCGCGGCGCGCGCGTCCACTCAGCGCCGAGGCCGCATTCCTGCACACAGAGTTTGATGTACTGGACGAACTTCACATGCGTATCGAGGTGCAGGAGCGGCGTGAACCACCGGTAGATGGCGCGGGCCTTTTCCCACTCGCCCCGCTGCATGAGTTCCCAGAGGCGTTGGTTCTCGGCGGGAAAGGCGATGCCCGTGCCGGCGACCCAGCCATCGATGCCGAGGATCGCGGACTCGAGCGCGAGCGGATCGACGCCGGTGAAGATGGCGTAGCGGTCGCCACAGACGCGGTGGATGTCGGTGATGCGGCGGGTGTCGCCGCTGGATTCCTTTAGCGCGACGAAGTTCTTCACCTTCGCCAACTCCGCGAACAACTCTGGAGTGATGTCGTTCCCATAGCTGATCGGGTTGTTGTAGATCATAATGGGGAGGCCGGTCGCCTTTGCCACGGAGCGGAAGTGCGCGAGCGTCTCGCCGGGATCAGGCGTCTTATAACACATCGCGGGCATGAGCATGAAGCCGTCGGCCCCTTGCTTTTCACCATCGCGCACGAATCGGACCGCTTCGGCGGTGCCGGTCTCCGCGACACCACTGAGCACCGGCACGCGGCCCGCGACCACCTGCACGGCGAAGCCAAGGACGCGCCGCTTTTCCTCGGCGGTGAGCATCTGGTTTTCACCCAGCGAGCCGAGCATCACCAGGCCGGAGATGCCCGAATCCAAAAGGACTTCGATGTGCCGCGCCGTCGCGTCGAGATCGAGGGATTGATCGCGCTTGAGTTGAGTGGTGATGGCGGGGAATACGCCGGTCCAATAGGGTTTCATAAATGGCGGGCGGCGCTAGCGGGCGCGCATGAGTTCCTCGATCGCGCCGGTCTCGATCGGGATGTTCTCCATCAGATTCACCGGCCCGCGATCCGTGACCACGATCTCGTCCTCCAGACGGACGGCAAACCCCTCTTCCTTGATGTAGATCCCCGGCTCCACCGTCATCACCCACCCGGCCTGCATCGGCAAGGTGGTATTTCCCACGTCATGCACATCGAGCCCGATGGGATGACCAACCCCGTGCATAAAATACTTCTTCAGTGCCGGCTTCTCCGGGTCCTGCTTGCGGATCTCAGACATCTTCAGAAGGCCGAGGTCGACGAGTTCCTTCTCCGTGAGCGCCTCCGCCTCCTTCTGCCAATCCTTCGGCAGCTTCCCAGGCACCGCGAGTTTGATCGTCTCGCGCAGCACGCGCAGCACGGCGTTGTAGACCCGCTTCTGCCTGGGGCTGAAGCGCCCGCCGACAGGGATCGTACGGGTAAGATCGGAGTTGTAGTTGGCGTAGCTCGCCGCGACATCGAGCAGTAAAAGCTGACCCTTTTTGCACCGCTGATCATTCTGCAAATAGTGCAACACGCACGCATTCGAGCCGCTGGCGATGATCGGCTCGTAGGCAAATTTGCCTCCACCCCGGATGAATTCGTGCGCCAGTTCTGCCTCCACCTCCGTCTCGGTGACACCCGGCTTCACAAACTTCAACAGCCGGCGAAACCCTTTCTCCGTCAACGCGCACGCCGTGCGGATGATCTCGATTTCATGCGCCGATTTCACCACGCGAAGCTGATGCATCAACGGCGCGAGGCGCAGGTAGCGGTGCAGAGGAAAGCGGGCCTGTGTCTCGCGGATGAAACGGAAGTCGCGGGTCTCCACCTCCACCCCAGCCCGCTTGTGCTCATTCGTATTAAGATACGCGGCCTCGCACTCGCACATGACTTGTTGAAAAACGTTCGCGAACTCCGAAAGCCACCGGATCTCCTTGATCCCCGTTCGTTTGCGCGCCTCGTCCTTCGTCAGCTTGTGCCCCTCCCACGTCGCGAGGAGTTCGCTCGTCTCGCGCACGAAAAGCACCTCGCGCAGCTTTTCATCCGATGCATCCGGGAAAAGGAGAAGGATCGTCTCCTCCTGGTCCACACCCGTGAGGTAGAAAAGGTCCGAGTTTTGAATGAGCCGGATGGTGCCGTCGGCGTTGGTCGGCAGCACGTCGTTCGAGTTCACGACCGCGAGCGTCCCCCGCTCCATCACGCCCTTGAGTCGGGCGCGGTTTTCAACGAACAGGATCGGGGCAATTGGGGCGTAACGCATAACGTGAGGCAGCGCATCTCGCCCGGAATGAGCGACCCGCGTCAAGCCCCGCCTAGCAAATAAGACTTTTTCCCGGGCTGGCTGCGGCGCGGAATTGACTCCCCTCGATCACGCCTCTATCCTCCCCTTGTGAAAAATTTCACAAAGCTCGAATCTACGAGCGATAAATCCCAAGGCCTCAAGCAAACCCTCGAGCTGATCAACTCGCAGCTCTACTCCGTCGAGGAGCGCATCCGCCAACAGGCGCGCGCCTTCGATCCGGCAGTCGAAGGCTACGTGGCATACGCGATCGAGAGCAACGGAAAGCGGCTCCGACCCGCGCTCGCCCTGCTCGCGGGCGGTGCCACCGGAGCGATCGGGCCAAGCCATTTCGATCTCGCCGTTGTCGTCGAACTTATCCACGCCGCCACGCTCGTTCACGACGACATCCTCGACGGGGCCGACAAACGCCGCGGGCAGCCGACCGCAAACGCCAAATGGGGCAATGCGATTTCCGTCCTGCTGGGCGATTGCCTTTTCGCCCACGCGCTCAAGCTTTCCACAAATTTCCCCAATGGTGAAGTGAGCCGCCGGATCGCCCACGCCGCATCCGACGTTTGTAGCGGCGAAATTATCCAGACCCAGCGCCGATTCGACCTCAAGCTGAGCGTCCCGGACTATTACAAAATCATCGAAATGAAGACCGCGGCCCTCTTCGCCGTGGCGACCGAACTCGGCGCGTTCATCAACGAAGCCTCGCCTGAAATCATCAGTTCCCTGAAAACGTTCGGGCTCCGACTGGGAACTGCCTACCAAATCTACGACGACTGCCTCGACCTCGCGGGCGACGAAAGCAAAGCGGGCAAGACACTCGGAAGCGACCTACGCAAAGGCAAGCTGACCCTGCCCGTGCTGCATCTGCTCCAACTCAGCGACGAAGCGGAGCGCCATCGCCTGAGTGAAATCATCCTAAACGGCGACGATGCCGACATGAATGGTCTAGTCGAACGCGCGATCGAGGCCGGCGCCGTACAATCGGCCGTCGCCATCGGCCGCCGGATGTTGCGCGAAGCACAAGCCCACCTGGAAGTCGTCCCGCCCAACAAATATCGCGACGCGCTCGGCAATCTCGTCACCACGCTCGACGAGATGATCGCGCAATTCGGCGCCGCCCGTCCTGCGTGACCCGCGGCTTGCCGCACCCGAGTCCGCACGCGTAACGTGCCTCCCGGCATGGGATCGCTCACCATTCACGAACTCCCCGAAAGCGACCGTCCTCGCGAAAAGCTCGCCAGGCTCGGCCCAGGCGCGCTGAGTGAAGCCGAACTGATCGCCATCCTGCTCCGAGTCGGGATGAAGGGACTTAACGCCGTCGATCTCGCGCGGCAGATCCTCAATTCCTACGGTTCGCTCGCAAACCTGGCGCGAGCCAGCGTCACAGAGTTGGCCAAGACCAAGGGCATCGGCCCTGCCAAGGCAGTCCAACTCGCAGCGGCCTTCGGGCTCGGCCACCGCCTCGCAAAAGAAACCCTCGTCGAGCGTTCACTCGAATCTCCGGAACTCATCTACGAATACCTCGGCTCGGAAATGCGCACCCTCGCACGCGAATCCCTCCGCGTCGTCCTGCTCGACACGAAGCTCCGCCTGATCTGCGTGGAAGAAGTCTCGCTCGGAAGCCTCAACGAAAGCATCGCCCATCCGCGAGAAATCTTTCGCCCGGCATTCATCCATTCCGCATTCGCCATCGTCGTCGTGCACAATCACCCATCCGGCGACCCGCGCCAGAGCGAAGCCGATCGTCGTCTCACCCGCCGCCTCGTCGAAGCCGCGCAACTTCTCTCCATTCGCCTGCACGACCACATCATCATCGGCGCGCCCGCAACGGACCGCCTGCCGTACTTCAGCTTCGCCGAGGCAGGCATGATGCACTGATTTCTCATGATCCATCCCACCGCCATCATTCACCAGGACGCCTCGCTCGCCAACGATGTGCAAGTCGGCCCCTACGCCGTCATCGAAGGCGCAGCGACCATCGGCGCAGGCTGCCACATTCAAGCCCACGCCATCGTCGGCGCGCACGTCGTCATGGGAGAACGCAACGTCATCGGCCACGGCGCGATCATCGGCGGCGACCCACAGGACTTTGCGTTCAATCCCGACATCCGCAGCGAAGTCCGGATCGGAAACGACAACCGCATTCGGGAACACTGCACCATACACCGCGGCACGACCGACGGCAGCGCGACGATCGTCGGCGACCATTGCTTCCTCATGGCCGGCGCGCATCTCGGCCATAACGTGCAGCTGGGCAGTCATGTCATCATCGCAAACAACTCGCTACTCGGAGGTCATGTCGTCGTGGAAGATCGCGTCTTCATCGGCGGCGGATGCGTGTTTCATCAGCACATGCGCGTCGGTCGTCTCGCCATCTGTCAGGGCCTCTCCGGCTTCGGCAAAGACATCCCCCCATTCACCACCGCGGCACGCATCAACGGCATCGCGGGCCTCAACGTCATCGGGTTGCGTCGCTCCGGTCTGAACGCCGATCAGCGCGCCGAGATCAAAGCCGCCTTCGCGCTCCTCTACCGCAGCGGCCACAACGTCGCCCAGGCGCTAGCCGCCGCCCGGGAACGGACATGGAGCCCGGAGGCTCAAGGCTTCTGGGACTTCATCGCCGCAGCAAAAAAACGCGGCGTCTGCGACTTCATACCCACCCGCCGAGGCTCGTCGAACGCGGACGCCGACGAATAGCCGCGCCGAACATTGCGATTTGCAAACGCCCGAACTGATGGCATTGGAAACGCCCTAATTCGTTCCCCCTACGATTATGACCAAGTCCGTGAACCTCATCCTGTGGAGGACGCTTGCCGCCACCTTCGCCATGCTCAGCCTCGTCGGCTGCGCCACGCCATCGGCCAGCAAAACCGCGACCGGCGCCGACAAACGCATGACCGTTCGTACGACCGCCTACACGCATACCGAAGCCGGCGGGCGGAACAACGCCGTAGGCTCGCCGCTCCATTTCGGAGGCGTTAAGAATTTCAGTGCTGCCAGCGACTGGTCGTGGATGCCACTCGGCACCCGATTTAAGATCGCCGGCTCGGCGCGAGAATACGTCATCGAAGATTACGGCTCGGCGCTCGTCGGCCGGGCAACGATCGACCTTTACGTTCCGACGCGCGCCGAAATGCGTGCATGGGGTGTCCGGCAAGTTGAGATCGAGATCATCGAATGGGGATCCAAAGCGATGAGCCTGAAACTCCTCGCCCCGCGCAGCCGCAATTCCCACGTCGCCGCCATGGTCGCGCAGCTTCGCAAACAGGGCGTTACGCCCAAATCCTAAGCGCTTGCGCCGGATCGCAGACTCGCCCTTAATCGCCCTTCCCACCCCCACGGGCGGAACAATAATACGATGAACATTCTAGTCACCGGCGGTGCCGGCTACATCGGCAGCATCTGCGTCGAATACCTCCTCGACGCCGGTCACACCGTCACCATTTTCGACAACCTGACCGAAGGCCACCGCCTCGCGATCGATCCCCGCGCCAAGCTGATCCTCGGCGATCTCCAGCAACGTTGCGACATCGACGACGCGCTTGAATCCACCCGCCCGGAGGCTGTGATGCACTTCGCCGCAAATGCACTCGTCGGCGAGTCGATGACGAACCCGTCGAAGTATTTCCGCAACAACGTCTATGGCGGCATGAACCTCCTCGACGCCATCGTCGCGGTCGGCTGCAAAAAGTTCGTCTTCAGCTCCACCTGCGCCACGTTCGGACCGCCGGATCGGCTTCCGATCGATGAAACCGTGCCACAGCGCCCGATCAATCCCTACGGCGAGTCCAAGCTGATCTTCGAGAAAATCCTCCGCTGGTACGACGAGATCCACGGTTTGAAATTCGTCGCCCTTCGCTACTTCAACGCAGCCGGCGCCACCGCCCGTTTCGGAGAAGATCACCGCATCGAAACGCACCTCATTCCGAACATCCTCAAAGTCGCACTCGGTCAGAAAGAGCACGTCGAAATCTTCGGCACCGACTACGAAACGCCCGACGGGACCTGCATCCGCGACTACATCCACATCCTCGATCTGGCGCAGGCCCACATGCTCGCGCTCGGACTAAAAGAAAGTGCATATTTTAATCTCGGCACCGGCGGCGGCACGAGCGTTCGCGAGGTCATCGCCGCATGTGAAAAGATCTCCGGCAAGCCGATCAAGGTCGTCGAGAAACCCCGGCGTCCGGGCGATCCCGCAAGGCTCGTCGCCGGGTCCGACAAGATTCAGCGCGAACTAGGCTGGAAGCCAAAGTTCCAGTCAATCGAGACCATCATCGGCAGCGCATGGGCCTGGCACGTGCGCAATCCACTCGGCTACGGCGACTGAATCATGGCCGAGCACATGCCGGTCTTTGATGTCGTCATCGCAGGCGGCGGCTTCGCCGGGATCGCTTGTGCACAAGCGCTCGCACGCGCACTCGGACACGGCAGCGAGCGCCGCGTCGCGATGATCGCGGATCAGAATTACATGCTCTTCCAGCCGATGCTCGCCGAAGTGGTGGGCTCGTCGGTCTCGCCGCGGCACGTCGTCAATCCGATTCGGGGTCTCTGCAAAGGAATTACCGTTCTGCGCGGCAGTATCGACCGTCTCGATCTCGAAGCCCGGCAACTCGATCTCAACGCGGGCAGCTTTTCGACCAACGTCACCGTCTCCTTTCAACATCTCGTCCTCGCCCTCGGCGGCGTCGTCGACCTCAGCCGCGTGCCCGGCATGCCGGAACATGCGTTCCTCATGAAAAGCGTCGGCGACGCGATGAAACTGCGCGGAGCCGTGCTCGACCGTTTTGAGGAGGCAAACCTCATCGCCGACCCAGCCACCTTGCAGCGAGTGCTCACTTTTGTCGTCGTCGGCGGAGGTTATTCCGGTGTGGAAACCGCCGGGCAGTTGCTAGACCTTGCCGACGGGGTTCGCGAATATTATCCCGGCGTCGCGAGCGCGAACTTCCGCGTCGTCCTGATCCACAGCGGCGCCCATCTTCTTCCCGAAATCAACGAGCAACTCGGTAAATACTGCGAGGAAAAGCTCCGGAGTCGCGGCGTCGAGATCATCCTCGGCGCGAGAGTGGTCGCGATGACCGCCAGCAAGGTCATGCTCGGAAACGGCCACACCATCGAAAGCCACACCGTGGTCTCAACCGTTGGAAACGCGCCGCATCCCCGCGTCGTCGATGTGTGTGCAAAGGGCGGTTTTCCTAACGAGAAGGGACGCATCGTCACCGAGTCGAGCATGCGCGTCGCCGGCAATCCCCGACTCTGGGCCGCGGGCGATTGCGCCGCCGTCCCTCAAGTCGGCGGGGGCTATTGTCCACCGACCGCGCAGTTTGCAATGCGGCAAGGGAAGGTCCTCGGAAACAATCTCGCCGCCGTCCTCGCCGGTCGCGACGCCCTCGCACCCTTCACCTTCAAAGGCCTCGGCTCGCTCGCCGCCATCGGTCATCGCACCGCCGTCGCCGAAATCATGGGGTTGCGTTTTTCGGGATTCTTCGCGTGGTGGCTCTGGCGCACGATCTATCTTTCAAAACTTCCCGGCGTCGAAAGAAAGCTCCGCGTAATGATCGACTGGACTCTCGATCTTTTTTTTCCGCGGGACATCACCCTCGTTCAACCGCGCTTCACCAAACCACTCGAGGACATCCACCTCGAAGCGGGTGACGCCGTCTTCCATGCCGGCGAGCCAGCGTTTTCGTTTTACGTGATCAAAACAGGAAGCATCGATCTGCGCGACGCGGCGGGCGCATCCGTCCGCGTCCTCGGCCCGGGCGAACATTTCGGTCAGCGCGCCTTACTGGAAGATCGGACCTGGCGCTACAGCGCGGTCGCGACCGAACCCACTACGCTCATCGCCCTGACCGCCCGTGTATTCGACGCGATCACCCGCGCGAGCACGCCCATCCGGGAACGGCTCCTCAGCCTGTCCACCACGCCCGACGGCTCGGAGCCGGAACCGTAACTCGAAGCCGCGCGCTATTTACCGAGCAATTCATGCAGCTTCGCCACATCGCTCGTCGGAAGCTGGCAAACGAAATTCTCGCAGACATACGCGGCGGGATTACCGCGAATGGGAGTCACCGTTTTCACGAACTCCAGCCGCTCACCCAGCCACTCCTGACCCGCCCCACCGTCCGCGAGGAGTAGGAGTTTATTCGGGATGAAGTGCGTGTGAACCTCCCGAAGCAAGGCGCGCGTCGGCGCAGCGTCGCGTGGCCCGGCGATCACGATCTGACGCGGCTTGGCGAGCGAGGCATCCAGCGCGCAAAGCATCTGCGGAAGCGTCGCGGGATGCGCCTTTAGAGTGGCCGAAAATGCAGCGAGCGTTTTCACCGCGCGCTCGCGCATCGCGGTATCGCCAGTGATCTGGGAAAGCCGCAGAAGATTCTGCGCGCTGGTGGAACTGGCCGCCGGTTCGGCGTTGTCGGAATCCTCCTTCATGCGCAACAGAAGATTCGGAGCGTCGGCAGCCGTGCTGAAATAGCCGCCGTTTTCCGCGTCGAGGTAAAGCGCGTCCTGCTTGGACTGAAGCTCGAGCGCCCACTTGAGCCAGGCGATATCGAAGTCCGCCTCGTACAGGTCGATCAACCCCTGGATGAGCGCGGCGTAATCGTCCGCGAATCCCGCGACATCGCTCGCTCCCTCGCGGTAGCTGCGGAGCAACGCGCCGTTTTTCCAAAGATGTTCGCGGATGAACTTCGCGGATTTCTGTGCGGATTCGAGATATGCCGGAGCCTCGAGCACCTGCGAGGCGCGCGAGAACGCCGAGATCATCATCCCGTTCCACGCAGTGATGATCTTGTCGTCGAGATGCGGCCGTGGCCGCTTCGCCCGCACCTCGATCAGCTTTGCACGTGAGGCCACTAACGAGGCCCGAATTTCGTCCTCCGACTTTTTGAAAAACTTGGCGGCCTCTGCCTCGGTGATCCTCTGAATGAGCGTATTGCGCCCTTTGAATTCTCCCTGCGGATCAGAACCTGCGGGCGCGTTGCCGTTGTCTTCGACGCCATAGAAGCGATTGAAAACTGCCGCCGCACCGTCGCCGAGGATGGCGACGATCTCCTTCTTCTCCCAAATGTAAAAAGCGCCTTCACCATGCTCGGGCTTGCCCGCTGCGAGCAGTGAGTCGGCATCTTCGGCGGAGTAAAATCCCCCGTCTTTCGAGGTCATGTCACGCCGCACGTAGTCGAGGATGTCGCGTGTGACGCGTTCGTATTGTGCGTCGCGCGTGACCTGGAAGGCATCGAGATAGGAGCACGCAAGTTGCGCCTGATCGTAGAGCATTTTTTCAAAGTGCGGGATGTGCCAGAACTTATCGACGGAATACCGGTGAAAGCCGCCGCCGAGTTGATCATGCATCCCGCCTGCCGCCATTTTATCGAGCGTCTTGAGCGCCATGTCGCGCGCGGAAACGGCAGCGGACGGATCGACGCCTTTCCGGACGGAAACGCGGAACAGAAAATTCAACGCCGCAGGGCGCGGAAACTTCGGAGAGTCGCCAAAGCCGCCGTATTCCGCATCGAAGCTGCGCTTGAAATAATCGAGACATGCCGTGATGGCTTCAGCTCCCGCGCTGCCTCCCTCGGGCGCAGTGTCAGCGAATTTCTTGAGCTGCGCGGCGACGTCGTCCCCGTGCGCGATGATGTTCGCACGATCGTTTTTCCAAGCGTCTGCGACGGTCTTCAGCATGGAGGGAAATCCGCGGCGCCCGTAGCGATCCTCGGGCGGAAAATAGGTGCCGCCAAGGAACGGCTTCAAATCGGGAGTGAGCCAGACGCTCATCGGCCAGCCACCACCGCCGGTGGTCGCCTGCACGTAAGTCATGTAGACCTTGTCCACATCCGGCCGCTCTTCGCGGTCGACTTTGATGCAGACGAAAAACTCGTTCATCAGCTTGGCCGTCTCGACATTCTCGAAGGATTCGTGGGCCATGACGTGGCACCAGTGGCAGGTGGAATAACCGACGGAAAGAAAGATGGGCTTGTTCTCGCGCCGCGCTTTTTCAAAAGCGGCCGGACCCCAAGGCATCCAGTCCACCGGGTTTTGCGCGTGCTGCAGGAGGTAGGGAGACTTTTCGTTCGCGAGAGCGTTCGTATGCATGGCAGGTTTGGGTTCGACGCCATCGCAGGCGAAAACGGAGGCGCCGACCAAAACGGCAGCCATTTTCCATAAAGGGAGGGCGGGTGAGCGAGACATCGGGCGACTTTCCGCATTCAGCAACGCAAGCGCAAGGGGTCCGGCGGAATTGTTTACCGCTGTCCGGCGCCGGGAGTGGACTCCATCTACTCGCCGAGGCGCCGCAGGACGGCGGACTCCATCAGATTGATCCGATCCTTCACACTAGGATCGATCTCCCGCATGCGCCCAAACAACGCCTTGTTGTAAGCGCGTAACGCCTTCCGGGCGTCTTCCTCGGAGGCGGCACTATCGGCTTGAGATTTCAAATCCTGCACCTTCGCGTCGTCCATCGCCTTGCCTTTGGCCTCATTGTATTTCCACTTTTCGAGCGCCTCGGGATCACTCCCATCCGGCGCGGGTCCGCCCGTATGTTTACCCGTCGTGATCTTCGAGTCCTTGACCGGTTTTTTCGGCGAGGGGGTGGCTTTCTTTTCCACCGCGACCGGCTGTCCCTCCACATTCGGAGAGGGCTTTTCGGCGACCGTCTTTACCGGCACGCTCTTTTCCGGAGGCGGATTGGAAGTGACTTTATCCGGGGACGGCGTCGCTTTCGGCTTCACCGAAACGGTGGGCTTCGGCGTGGGTGTCGTCGCTTTCGGCTTAACGACCACCTTCACCGGAGTCGCGGCCGGCACAGGCTTGGGGGTGGGTTGTTTCTGGCCAAAAACACGAGCCCAGAAACCGAGTTTCTTCGGAGCCGGCGTGGCGGCGGCGGGCAGCGGGGTGGCTGCGACCTTCGGCTTGCGCTTGGCGGGAGCAGGTGTCGACTCCTCCGCCGGGGAAGTCGGGGCGTGCGCCACTGAATCGACAGTTGGCTGAACCGGCGCGGGCGCGTCTGGAACGGAAGCGTTTTCCTGGGCGATGGCGATGGCAGCACACAGGCCGAAAACGGCGAAGGGCGCGAGACGAGGTTTAATCATGGGGCCGGGCGATGTTGTCTTAAATGCGGTTCGTCTTTCTAAGAGTGATTGCCGCGAGTGCAAGCAGCATTGCGAGGCGACGCATAACAGGATTGCCGAGCGCGGGGATTCGTGGAAACAGAAGCGCTCCTTGAATCCGCCCGAAGCCACACCGACGCCGCACCGCACCTGGGCCGAGATCGATCCCGATGCACTGCGGCATAATCTCACCGCCGTGCGGAGCCATCTCGGCCCAAAGGTCGCCGTCATCGCGGTCGTCAAAGCCAACGCCTACGGGCACGGGGCGCGAACCGTCGCGACGACGCTCGCCGGACATGTCGATATGTTTGGGGTCGCAAACATCACCGAGGCTCTCGAAATCCGCGAGGTAGCTCCGGAGGTCCCTGTGCTGATCCTGGGCCCGGCGCTACCCGAAGAACGGGCGAACATCGTGACAGCGCGTTTCATTCCCACCATTTCAAATCTGGAGGAAGCCGCGGCGTTCAGCCGACTCGCTGGCTCGCAGCCGCTCGAAGTCCATCTCAAGCTCGACACCGGGATGGGGCGCATCGGGATTTCCGAGCAGGACGCCGTCGCCGTCGCTCAAGGCGTGCGCGCGTTACCCGGCGTGCGCGTGTCCGGTCTCGCGACTCATTTTCCCGTCGCCGATGAGGACGATGCGTTCACGCTGGCGCAGATCGAGCGCTTCGACGCACTCGTGTCGAAAATCGCAGCCGCGGGCATTTCGGCGCCACTCGTCCATTCCGCGAACAGCGCCGGCATCATCGCGTTTCCAACCCGGATCGGAAACATGGCGCGCCCGGGCCTGATGCTTTACGGTGTCGCGCCACGCGCCATTTTCCAAACGCGCCTGCGCCCTGCGATGACCTGGAAAACGCGGGTCGTGCTGCTTCGCGACATCGCCCCGGGGCAGAGCCTGAGCTACGGGCGGACGTTCACCGCCGATCGCCCGATGCGTGTCGCGACGCTCGGCGTCGGTTACGCGGACGGCTATCGGCGCCACTTATCGAATCGGGGCGCAGAGGTCCTGATCGGAGGACGGCGCTGCTCTGTGCTCGGGCGGGTAACGATGGATCAAATCCTCGCCGACGTGACTGCGATCGACAGCCCGACCGTGGGAGACGAAGTCGTGCTCATGGGGCGCCACGGAAACCACGAAATCACGGCGACGGAACTCGCGACTCGAGCCGGGACCATCGCGTGGGATATCTTCACAGGCATCGGGCCGCGCGTCGCGCGAGTGCTCAAAGATTGCGGACAGCCACCGAGAGCCTAAGCTCGCGCGACTTCTCCATCTGTCATGTTTCAAATTGTCTTCAACGAACTCAGCGCCGCGGAAATGGCTGCCCTTCCCAAGGATCTCCAACTCGATCTTCTTGCCGAATTTCAGTTCCTACCCGAAGACCTCGACAGCCTCGACGCGGAGAAATTCGGCGCGATCGAGCGTGATGGAAAGCGCCTCTTTCGCTACCGCGCGAAGGATTACCGCATCTATTTCGACAAGCGCCCCGAAGGCATCACGGTTCACCGGGTCCTGCATAAAAACACGATCCGCGATTTCCTCTTTCGCGCCAAGTTGCCCATGCCTCAGGAAGACGAAGAACTCGGCCAGAAAAAGGAATTCTGGAAGCTCATCGAAGAGGGTGAAAAGACGACCCGCCCGCGGTGAAACGCCGAACTATCGCGTGGATCGTGACGGGAGTCGCCGCAGCCCACGTCTTGTTGTTCCTCCTGATCAGCGGTACCAATCCGCTGCCAAAGACGAGATTCGAGGAACCGCCGAATTTTGGCTACAAACAGACGACCTACGTGGACCCGAAAACTGGTGAGCGAACCATCGAACGAGAAATCCGCGTGACCACGAAACTCGCGCCTGCCGGAACGTACGAGGCGCGCCCGAAGACGGAAGGAGAACGTAAACCATGAATCTTTTTCCGGATGAAGCCGATCGCCGGTGCCGCTTCCCGGTTTGCGCCGGCAAGATTTTCCTCGCGCACGGCGGTGTGACGGCCCTGCCTCGGTGCGTGACCGATAAGATCACCCGCTATGTGCGGCAGGCGTCGGAGAACCCGCAGGAATTCGCCGACGTCCTCCGCGACATCAAGTCCGCACGACGCGCATGCGCGGATCTGATCGGCGCGGGAGCCGATGAAATCGCGCTCCTCGGGCCGACTTCGCTCGGTCTGAGCCTGATCGCGAATGGACTACCCTGGCGCGAAGGCGACGAGGTGCTCTGCTACGGAGGCGATTACCCCGCGAACGTCTACCCCTGGCTCGATCTGCGCCGCCACGGCGTCGTGGTGCGCTATCTCCAGCCGCCGCAACCCGGCGAAATCACGCCCGCACTCGTCGCCGCTGCACTCACTCCACGCACGCGTCTGGTGGCGCTCGCGAGCTGCCACTTTTTCACCGGCTATCGGATCGATGTCGACGCGATTGGGTCGCTGCTACATGAACGCGGCATCCTGTTTTCACTCGATGCAATCCAGACGCTCGGGGCATTTCCGACCCGGATCGAACATGTCGATTTTCTCAGCGCGGACGCGCATAAGTGGCTGCTTGGGCCATGCGCCGCCGGAATCGTTTACGTGAAACGCAAACACTTCGAGACGCTCCGCCCGACATTGCTCGGAGCTTGGAACGTCGTCGCGCCGAACTTTATCGCGCAGGATGAAATCGAGTTTGTTCCGTCGGCACAGCGGTATGAACCCGGTGTTTTGAACATCATCGGCATCTACGGGATGATGGCCGCCATCGACCTACTCACCGGCCTCGGCATTGAGGTCGTGGCCGCGCGACTTTTGGAGCTCAAGGCGCATCTGCTCGCTCAGATCGAGCCCCTCGGCTTCACCACCCTCGGTCCGCGCGCCGGCGCTAACGCGAGCAGCATCACGACCTTTCGGCACCATTCCGCCAGTTCGACGAGGTTATTTGCCGCACTCGAGGAAGCCGGCGTCGTGGCGTCGCTTAGGCACGATCGTGAGGGGCGCGACTTTCTCCGTTTCAGTCCGCATTGTTACAACACGGAAACCGAACTGGACACGGCCGTGGCGGCGCTCCGTTCCGCGCTCTGATGCGCGCCGAACGCCCTCGTCTCGCCGGACTTTTTTTCCTCCACGCTCATGCAAATGGCATGTGGAGCCTGGCGATCAGCAACGTCCTGCGCGCCCACGGATTGGTCCGTATCGTCCCATACGTCTTCGCCTGCACAGCCCTCGCCGCGATCGTGTCGCCACTCATGCTCGGCTCGCTGGCCGATCAACGAGTGGCCGCAAATCGTCTCCTGCGCTGGCTCGCCATCGGGACCGCCATCTTCCTCGCACTGACCGCCCTCGCGATAGAACGCTCGTGGAGTGCGATCACGGTACTGGCGTTTCTCCAAGCGCAGGCGCTCTGCTCGGCCCCGATGTGGGGACTCTCGACGACCGTCGTGCTGGCGCGATTGCAGGAACCAGAGCGCGAGTTCGGACCGATCCGCGTGTGGGCGACGATCGGATGGATGGCGGCGGGTTGGGTCACGAGCTTTTTGCTGCTGGCTGACGCCTCGACTCGTTCGGGTTTCGTCGCGAGCGCACTATGGCTCGCCGTCGCTGCATACACGTTCACCCTGCCGGACGTGCCACCGCTCGCCCGCGAAGGCACGCGCGACTGGCGCGATGTGCTCGGCCTGCGTGCTTTGACTCTCTTGCAGAATCGCGATCACCGGGTCGTCTTCCTTTCGGCGGCCCTGCTGAGCATCCCTCTCGCCGCGTTCTTTCCCTTCACTGCACTGCATCTCGGGGACGTCGGAGTCCGTGAGATCTCCGCGGCACTTTCTCTCGGACAAGTGACGGAAGTGATGGCGATGTACGGGCTCGCCATGGTGTTTGCTCGCGTGAGGCTGAAGTGGATTTTCATGATCGGCATCGCCGTGGGCGCTGTCCGATACGCGCTGTTTGCCCTCGACTCGAAGGCGTGGCTGCTGACTGGGATCGCGCTTCACGGGCTTTGCTTTACGTTCTTCTATATCACGGCGCAGCTTTACCTGGAAAAGCGCGTCCCATCCGAACTTCGAGGTCGAGCTCAGGCGCTCTTCACATTTATGGCGTCGGGAGTGGGGACGTTGACGGGGTCACTCGCGAGCGGCTGGTGGCGCGAGTTGTGCACTCGCGAGACTGGGACGGACTGGCCCCGATTTTGGCTGGGCGGCGTCGCGGCGATCGCCGGGGTGTTCGTGTTCTTTTCCTTCTCCTACCGTGGCCGCGGATCGTTGAGCGCGCGGCAGAAGGACGAGGTTATTTCTTGATCGAAATACCGGCTTCGTCGAGGACCGTGCCCGTAGCCAGCCAGAGTTGCGTGATGGTCTTGTTCAGGTCACCCCGCGCGCCGAGTTCACGACTTTTCGCATCGTAAAGACGGCGTTGAATTTCAATGACGTCGAAGCTGCTGATCTGCCCTTCTTCAAGGCGCCGGAAGGCGATGCGGACAGCTTCCTGATTGAGTGCGGTGGTCTGGCGAGCGGATTCAAGCCGCTGGCGGAGTGTTTCGAGACGGCTGATGACCGTGTCGACGTCGATGCTGACGGTCTGCTCGATTTGTTTGATCTTGATTAGCGCCTGCTGCTTGAAGCCATTGATGGCGTCGATCTGGGAGCGCCCCTGAATCCGCCCGAGGGGGATGCTGAGTTGGATGCCCGCCGTCCATTCCGGCGCCTGCGTGTGATAGGCCTTTTGGCGGGCGGTGG
>JAYTDO010000469.1:0-4155 GCA_043735935.1 Chthoniobacteraceae bacterium | reverse complement strand
ATCACCGCGCTCTCGGCCAATCAGGTTGCCCGGCGCGGGGCGCAACCGACGAAACCGAGGACGAGGAGGAGGAGCAGGGGGCGCATGTTTTCTAATCGAACCACTCGTCGGTGGCGTCAAATGCGGGGATGGGAATGTTGATGATCTTGAGGTTGCCAATGGCGCGATGGCGGCAGCCGGGTTTGATGAAGATGGAGGTCATCGGCCGGACGGGGACGAGTTCGCCATCGAGTTCCATGTGTCCTTCGCCTTCGAGGATGAGGTAAATCTCGGTGAGCTTTTTGTGATAATGCGAGCGGGCGTCATCCTGGATGTCCACGAGATGGATGGTCGCCAGCGCGTTGTCGGGTGTGGCAAAAGCGCGGCGAGAGAATCCGCATGGGCATCGCACCGGGTCGATTTCGTCCAGTTGGCTGAGTTCGTAGTTTTTCATCGATGGAAAGGGAATCAACGTGAGCGCGGGCCCGCTGGTAATTTTGGGAATGCGCGGACGGCCGTTGCGAAATCTGACGGCGACGAGGGATGGCGAGCGTAACGGGCGGCAATGTAGAAGGCCGCGGTGGCACGAATCGCGGAGGCGTGGGCCGGGTGCGCGCTGGCGGCGCGTTCGGAGAATCTCGCCGGGCCCTCCCACGGCTCGCGAACCACGCCGGATTTCGCGAGGAGGCGGCAGTAGCGCTCGTAGTCGCGCTGGAGCGGTTCCGGGCGCGGACCGCGCGGCATGCGCAACCAAAGGCCGAGCAAGCCGAGCACGAGGAGCACGGCGATGGATAGCCACAGGGCGAGCACGGGGGGCGTAAAGTCGCCGAGGCCGGAGAACGCGAGGAAGGTGCGCTGCGTTTCCTCGTCGTAGTTTTGGACACGGATATCCCACTGGTATTTGACGTTGTCCCAGAAGAGGCGCGCCTCATGCATGATCTCGCGCAGGCCGAGCGCGCCGGCTGAGGTGTTGTTGGCATCCGGGTTGTTGGCGATGGCCTGCGATTGAAGGTAGGATTCGAAGCCCGAAGTGATGCGATCGGGTGCGATGACGTTGGTCGGATCGACGCGCCACCATCCGTAATCCTTGATCCACACTTCGGCCCAGGCATGTGCGTCGAGTTGTTTGACGAAGACGCTCTTCCGGTTCACCTCGCCGCCGTGATAGCCGATGACGACGCGGGAGGGGATGCCGGCGATGCGCATCAGCGAGGCGAATGCGGCTGCGTAGTGTTCGCAGAAGCCGGCGCGTCTCTCGAATAGGAATTCGGAAAGCGCGTCATCTCCGTAGGGTTTTGGCGTCATCGTGTAGACGAAGTTTTCCCGCCGAAAATAACGCAGCGCCGCTTCCGCGACGTCGCGATCGCTCGCCGCCGAGCCGCGCCAGGAATCGACGAGGGCCTGCACTTGGGGCGCGATGCGAGTGGGCTTGCGCAGGGCTTCGAAACGTTGCTGCGGCAGCAGCGACAGCTCGCGATTTTCCGGTCGTGAGGCGACTTCGTATCGGAGCGCGGACATGATCGGGCGATCGCTTTGCAGGATGCCGCCGGCTTCAAAAGTCGCGTGTGGCACATCGCTCGCGGGCCGGTCGAGCGCGAAGAGCCAACGCCCGCCATGGGGCTCCATGATGATGCTTTGCCGGACGCGTTCGCCGTCGAGTTGGCCGAGCCGGCGTTCGGGCTCCAGTTGCGGACCGCGCACCCAGGTCAGGCCGTCGCCACGCCAGAGGACCGCCGCGCGCCAGTAGAGTTGTGGGAGCGGCGGGATGTCGCCGTCGGGGAAATTCACCCGAAACGCGAGGCGATCATCCTGCGTGAGGCTGGCGAAGGTGCCTGGTGAAAGGCGGTCGCTCATCCCGGTGACGCCGACAGGCGAGCGGGTGAACTGGAAGCGGAAGCCGCCGTGGGTGCGCGGAAAAAACAGGAACAGGAGGACGATGATTGGCATCGCCTGCGCGAGCAATTTTAACGAAAGGCGGAACGATGCACCGAAGCCGCCGGTGCGGTGGAAGCGGATGAGCGACGCGGCGAGCAGCACGCCAAGGGCGCTCAGGTAAAGCCAGGTGGTGAGATCTTGAGCGAAGAACAAACCGCACAAACAAAGAAACCAGCCGAGAAGGACGAGCACCTGGAAGTCGCGAACGGTGTTGGTTTCGAGGAGCTTGAGGGAAAGCAGGATGAGGAGAATGCCGAGGCCGGGCTCGACTCCGACGAGGCCGCCATAGGAATAGGCGACCCCGCCGAGACCGAGCGCGAGCAGCAAGATTTTTAGCGGAAGCGAGGGAAGCTGGAGGCGCTGGCGATTGACCATGAGCCGCAGCAGGAGCGCGGCGGCGAAAATGGCGAATGCCCACGGCGCGACTTTGTCGAGCAGCGGCACGGTGGCGAGGACGAGCGCGAGGCAGACGCCGGTGAGGGGCGGTGTGGCGATGGTGCTCGGATGGCCGCGCCAGATGCTCATCGAGGGGTCTCCTCGGTCGGAAAGATGGCGAGAGCCCGCAGGCACTGGTGAAGATGGGATTCTCCTCGGCCATGCGTGAGGTGGCTCGAAAGCCCGGGAAGCGCGAGCCGGTAGGCGTGGCCGCTGCGTTCGGCAAGGACACACCAGCGGGCGAGTTGCGAGAGCCGCGCTTCGTGCGGCAGCGACGCGGTGTCCGCCCAGTCGAGGAGCAGCGTGTCGTCGGCTTCGCCGGCCCACTGCTTGATGAAAAGCCCCTGTCCGCGAGCGGCCGCTTTCCAGTCGATATGCCGCTGCGGCTCCCCCGGCATGTAGGCGCGCAGGCCGGCGAAATCGTCGCCTTCCGTCCGCACACCGGAACCGCGATGCCGCGCCGGGACTGGGTGGTAGGGCAGGGGCAGTGAACCGGTCGCCTTTGGGTAAACGTAGTGGGGCTGCCGGACTTCGATGATGCTTTGCGCGGAGAAGAAGCCGAGTGGAAACCAGCTTGCAGCCTTGATCCGAAGGGTGCCGAAGTGCCCGCGTCGTTCGGTGGTGATTCGTAATTCGACGCCCTCTCCGGCCGTGGAGCGCACCTCGTCGATCCCGACGGCCTCCTCGGCATGCTCGGCGTGAAAGCGGACCGCGATGTGCGTGCGCCCTTCGGCTGCATGGGCAAACAACCGGACGCGCAGCGGTTCGCCCGCAAAGACCGGTGCAATTGGCGCGCAGGACAGGCGCAGGCCACGGAGATTCGACCCGGCGTGCAACACCGAGACGACGGCCACCGATGCGAGGGTGAAGCCGAGCAGGTATGCCGCGCCGTTGTTCTGGCTGGCGCCCGCGTACCACATGGCGCTGAGAAGTGCGATGAGCCCGACGGTGTTGCGATTTGGCAGCACGCGCACGCGGCCGCCCGCGCTTTCGTTCATGGAACCGGGACGGTTCGGAGCAGGCTCGCGGCCAGCGTGCGGCCGGACTCCCCTGCGCCTTGCAAGTCTTCGCCGAGCCGATGTGCCATCACCGCCACGCCGACGGCCTGTATGTCTTCGGGGAGCACGAGGTCGCGACCTTCCATCAGCGCCCAAGCCTGCGCTGCTCGGAGCAGAGCGAGCCCAGCGCGGGGGGAAAGGCCGGTGCGATGCTGCCGCCGGCTCGCGTCGAGCAGGTCCTGCAGGTAGTCGAGCAGCGCGGGCGCGGCGTGGACTTTCCGCACGGCGGTCTGGATCTCGCGCAGCACGGCGGTATCGAGCACGGGAGAAAGGTCGCGGAGCATTTCACGACGATCATTTCCCAAAAGCAGTGCACGCTCCGCGGCGCGGTCGGGCACTCCGAGTTCGATCCGCATCAGGAACCGATCGAGCTGCGATTCCGGCAGGGGAAAGGTGCCGATCTGATGCTGCGGATTTTGGGTCGCGAGCACGAAAAACGGCTCCTGCAGGGGGTGGGTGATCCCGTCGACGGTCACATGGTTTTCCTCCATCGCTTCGAGCAGCGCGCTCTGGGTCTTGGGCGTGGCGCGGTTGACTTCATCGACGAGGACGACCTGGGAAAAGATCGGGCCCGGGTGAAACGCGAATCGGCCGCTCTCGCGGTCGAAGATGGAATTGCCGATGATGTCGGCGGGCAGGAGATCGCTGGTGAACTGGATGCGCCGGAACTCCAACCCGACAGAACGCGCGAGTGCATGCGAAAGGGTTGTCTTGCCAACGCCGGGAAGATCTTCGATGAGGAGATGCC
>JAYTDO010000468.1:0-2435 GCA_043735935.1 Chthoniobacteraceae bacterium | reverse complement strand
CTGGCGATGATGAAAGAAACGCTCGGCCTCACGCCGGAACAGGTCGAGAAGATCAAACCGCTCCTCGAAAAGGATCGCGAAAAACTGCTGGCTCTGCGTGAAGACACCACCACCAGCCGCGAGCAGAAAGGCGAGAAAATGCGCGAGACTCTCAAGTCCTCGATGGAAGCGATCAAACCGATCCTCACACCTGAGCAGGTGGAAAAATGGAAGGCCGAAATGGAAAAGCGCCGCGCCGAGCGGGAGAAAAAATAACCCGCGCAGGTGGATGGCGTCGCTCCGCGCGCCATGCGTTTCCTGCGCCGAAGGCCTCACTCCATATTGGGCGCTGACGCGCAGTGGAGGCATGGCGCGCGGAGCGACGCCATCCACCTGTCTAGCTTCTCACGCCTTCACCGTGCCCCAGCGCCGGTGGATGAAACTCTCCCACGGCGAGAACAGGATTTTATCCGCGAGCAGCCCGATGAAGACGATGACGAGCATGACCCCGGCGACCTGATCCATGGCGTGCAGTTCGCGTCCGTTATTCAGCAAAAATCCGAGGCCGTAGCCGGACAGTACCGTGACGTAAATCTCCGCCGCCATCAGCGACCGCCACGCAAAGGCCCAGCCTTGCTTCACCCCGCTGACGATGAACGGGAGCGACGCGGGCAGGTTCACTTTCAGCCAGGTGTGCAGGCCGCGTGAACCCATCGTCAGCGCGGCCCGCTGGTAGATGGGCGGGACGTTGCGCACGCCGTTGTCGGTCGAGATTTGCACCGACCAGAGCGTGCCCATGATGACCACGAACTGCATCGCCATTTCCGTCTGCCCAAACCACAGCAGCGCGGGCGGCACCCAGCACACGCTCGGCAGCGTCTGCAGCCCGAGCCCAAGCACGCCGATGGTATCGCCCGCCCACTTGAACCGCGCCGTGACCAGCCCGAGCGGCACCCCGAGCGCCACGCCGATGAAGTAGCCGAGCAGCAGGCGTTTGACGGTGACCCATACCGCATCGAGCAGGACGCCGCTCGTCGAGTCGTCGAAGCTCAGCCCGAGCTTTTCGGCGAGGCCGTGTTTGGCCAGTGCGCCCGTCAGCCCGCTCGCATTGGCCAGAAACTGACCGACCTCCCCCGGCGACGGCACGAGCACCGGCGACCACCGCTTGGTGCCCACCATGAAGTCGCGCCCGAAGTGCCAGACGGCAATCAGCGCCACGAAAAACAGAGCCGCGTGGAAAAAGCGTTTCATGGATTATTCGGCCACGTCGTCACTCCCCGACTGATGCGATTTCAGCGCCTTGGTGATCTCCGTCGCGTGCGCCGCGAGGCTCGGGCTGTTGATGTCGCGCGGACGCGGCAGGTCGATGATGAACTGTTCGCGGATGCGCCCCGGATGCGGGGAGAAAAGGACGACGCGATCCCCGAGGCACGCGGCTTCGCGGACATTGTGCGTCACGAAAACGATGGTCTTTTTCCGCGCCGCCCAGATCTCCTGGAGGTCGCCGTAGAGCTGCTCGCGGGTCATCGCGTCGAGCGCGGCAAAAGGCTCGTCCATGAGCAGCACGCGCGGGTTCGGCGCGAGCGAGCGGGCCAGCGCCACGCGCTGCCGCATGCCGCCGGAAAGCTCGTGGATATTGGAGCGCGCGTATTTCGCGAGGCCCACGAGCTGGATGTAAAACTGCGCGACCTCGCGACATTCCTTGGTCGTCAGATTCGGCTTCAGCTTGAGGCCGAACATCACGTTGCCCAATACGTCGAGCCACGGGAAGAGCGCCGACTCCTGAAACATCACCATGCGGTCGCGCCCCGGCTCCGTGACCATTTTCCCATCGGACATGATCGAGCCTTGGTCGGGAAATTCGAGGCCCGCGATCATCGCCAGCAGCGTGGATTTTCCGCAGCCGCTCGGCCCCACGAGACAGACGAATTCGCCCTCGTCCACGCTCAGGGTCACGTTGTCGAGCGCGTGCGTGACGACCACGCCCTCGCGAAATGTCTTCGAGACGCCATCGACCGCCAGCTTCACGGGCTTGATGATTTGCAGCTCTTCGAGCGGGCTTTTCATGGCGTTGGCGGCGCGGATTTCATGCGGGGCGGAAAGCGTTCGCAGCCCGCCGGGTGCGGGACAAGTCTCAATTTTCTCCACTGGATTACTTCGGAATATCCACCAGCCGTCCGAGGTCGGGTGCGCCTTTGAGAAAGCCCACGCTCTGCGCCTCGGCCACGGACGCCGCGAGATCCTCGCGCTTGATCTCGGCGGTGAAAGTCAGCCGCGGCCACGCTTTCTCGATCAGCTCGGCGGGCATCTCACGCTTGGTGATTTGCTTGAGCGCGGCGTTCGCCAGCCGCTTCGCCTCGTCCGGGTTTTTGTTGATCCACTCCGTCAGCTCGGTATGCGCGGCGGCGAACTTTTTCACCAGCTCGCGTTTCTCCGCGAGCAGCTTCGCGCTGGAG
>JAYTDO010000467.1:0-10441 GCA_043735935.1 Chthoniobacteraceae bacterium | reverse complement strand
CCTCGACATCCCACGCTTCGCGCCCGCTATCGAGCTTTCGCCGTTCCAGCACAGTCGCCTTGGCATTCTTCAGGAGCGTTTCGAGGCGTTCGCCCCGTTCGCCCCAGATGAGCCCAAAAGGCGGCTTAATCTCCTCCGCGGCTCGGGCGGCGATGGCGGAACATGCCACGGCAATGAGGGTGATGGGGACAAGGGAGTGGCGCATTGGTACCGGCGAGCCGGGTAAGGACATCGTATCGCAGTGGAATGTCAAACGTCGATGCGTCGCATTGACCGGCGCGTGAGGCAGCCCGGCACCATGTTCGTGACAGCGTGTCGCAACTTTCTGGCTCGCGCCTGTGTGGACGCCGCGGACAGCATTTTGCTACAGATGCAGCGCGCCCAACGCGCCCATCCCACCCACCCATGAGAATCGATCGCTTCACGCAGAAACTACAGGAAGCCGTTCAAGCCGCCCAGACGCTCGCCAGCGGGCATGAGCACTCCGAATTCGACAACGAACATCTGCTGTCGGCCCTGCTCGATCAGCCGGAAGGGATCGCCCTTCCTCTCCTCGAAAAGCTCGGCGTCGCCGTCCCGCAGCTAAAGTCCAACCTGTCGAGCGCCCTCGATCGGCGACCGCGCGTGCAGGGCCTCACGGCGCAGACGAATCTCGCCGCCGAGGCGATGGCGATCCTGCGGCAGGCGGAAAAGAAGATGAGCGAGATGAAGGACGAATACGTCTCGGTCGAACATTACCTCCTCGCGCTCGCGGACTCCGGCGTGGCGTGCGGAAAACTCCTGCGCGAGGCGGGCGTGAAACCCGCGGAACTCATGCAGGCGCTCCAGCAGGTGCGCGGTTCGCAACGAGTGACGGACCAGAACCCCGAGGGGAAATATCAAACGCTCGAAAAATACGGACGCGATCTCACCGCGCTCGCGCGAAAGGGAAAGATCGATCCGGTGATCGGGCGCGACCACGAGATCCGCCGCGCGATGCAGGTCCTTTTACGGCGCACCAAAAACAATCCGGTGCTCATCGGCGAGCCCGGCACGGGCAAGACGGCGATCGTCGAGGGGCTCGCACGCCGCATCGTGAGCGGCGATGTGCCGGAGTCGCTTAAGAACAAACGTATCATCTCGATGGACCTCGGAGCGATGATCGCGGGCGCGAAGTTTCGCGGCGAATTCGAGGACCGTCTCAAGGCCTTTCTCAAAGAGGTCACCGACTCGCAAGGCGAGATCATCCTGTTCATCGACGAGTTGCACACGATCGTCGGCGCGGGTGCGAGCGAAGGCGCCGTCGATGCGAGCAACATGCTCAAGCCCCAACTCGCGCGCGGCGAACTCCGAACCATCGGCGCTACCACCCTCAATGAATACCGCAAGTACATCGAAAAGGATGCCGCGCTCGAACGCAGGTTCCAGCCCGTCCAGGTCGACGAACCCAGCGTCGAGGACACGGTCGCCATTCTGCGCGGGCTGAAGGAGCGTTACGAAATCCATCACGGCGTCCGCATCCAGGACGCGGCGCTCGTGGCCGCCGCGGTCCTTTCGCATCGCTACATCAGCGATCGTTTCCTGCCGGATAAAGCCGTCGATCTCGTGGACGAGGCGGCGTCGCGCTTGAAGATCGAGCTCGACTCGATGCCGACGGAAATCGACGTGATCGAACGCGAGGTGATGCAGCGAGAGATGGAGCGGCAGGCACTGAAGAAGGAGAAGGACGCAGCGAGCAAGGAGCGGCTTTCCAAACTCGAGCGCGAGCTCGCCGATCTGCGAGAGAAGGCCGCGCAGCTCAAGGCGCAGTGGCAGTCCGAGAAGGGCGTCATCGACGAATCGCGCAAGCTCCAGGAGCAACTCGAGCAGCTCAAAGTCGACCTCGAAACCGCGCAGCGGCACGGCGACCTGACCGAGGCGAGCGAGATCCAGTACGGCCACATCCCGGCCGTCACCCGACAGATCGATGCCCACAATGCGCGCCTCGCCGAGACGCAGCGCAACGGACGGCAGATGCTGAAGGAGGAAGTCACTGACGAAGACATCGCCGAAGTCGTCAGCGCTTGGACGGGCATTCCCGTTACCAATCTCCGCGAAGGCGAGCGCGAGAAACTCATCAAGATGGAAGAACGCCTCGGCAAACGGGTGATCGGGCAGAAGCTCGCGATCACGGCCGTCTCGAACGCCGTGCGCCGCGCGCGCGCCGGTCTCCAGGATGAAAACCGGCCCATCGGCTCGTTCATCTTCCTCGGCCCGACCGGCGTCGGCAAAACCGAACTCTCGCGCGCGCTCGCCGAGTTCCTCTTTGACGACGAAAGCGCGATGGTCCGCATCGACATGAGCGAATACATGGAGAAGCACAGCGTCGCGCGGCTCATCGGCGCGCCGCCGGGATACGTCGGCTTTGAGGAAGGCGGCCAGCTCACCGAGGCCGTGCGGCGGAAGCCTTACTCGGTCGTGCTTTTCGACGAGATCGAAAAGGCGCACCACGATGTCTTCAACGTCCTGCTCCAGGTGCTCGACGACGGCCGCATCACCGACGGCCAGGGCCGTACGGTCGACTTCAAAAACACCGTCATCATCCTCACGTCGAACCTCGGCTCGCAGCACATCCTCGACGCCTCAAACGCCGAGCAGCGCGAGGCGCGTGTGATGGACGCCCTGCGCGGCCACTTCCGCCCGGAGTTCCTCAACCGCATCGACGACGTCATCATCTTCGACCGCCTCACCGACGAAGACCTCACCCACATCGTCGAGCTGCAACTCGCGCGGCTCCTCAAGCGCCTCACGGCGCAAAAGCTCACCCTCACGCTGACCGATGCCGCAAAGGTCCATCTCGCTCGCGAAGGTTACGACCCCGTCTATGGAGCCCGTCCGTTGAAACGCGCCATCCAGCGCGATCTGCTCGATCCGCTTTCGATCGAAATCCTCGCGGGCCGCTTCCGCGAAGGCCAGACCATCCACGCCGACGCACACGACGGGAAGATCGTGTTCACGACTTAAAGCGCCGCCCCTCGCCAGCGTCGCGACTGCATGGCGAAAGTGTCATGCAGCGTCCTTTGACGGACCCCGGGAGCGCCCATAGCGTCCGCCGAACCCCCGATCCGCCATATGCGCCAACTTCGCCTCCCGCTCATCGCTCTCATCTCGTCGTGTCTCGGCTCGGACCTGCTCGCGGACGAGTTCACCGACCTGTCGAATAGCTTTGGCACCGTCACCACCCTCGCCGGCACGCAGCAGAACACCACCAACGACGCCAACGGATTCGCCATCAACTTCTGGGTTCCCGCCTTTGAAGGCGCCGCCGCCAATACCGTCACGCTCTCCAATCCACACATGTCCGGCGCGGACGCTTTCGGCAATGTTTTCATCGCGGACAAGGCCAGCCACTCCATCCTCAAGATCACGCCCGACGGCCTCATCCACACCTTCGCCGGCACGCACAGCGCGGGCTTCAATGGCGACGGCCCGGCGCCCGCCACCTCGCTCCAGATCAACAACCCAAACGGCCTCTTCGTCTTCCCCGACGGCACCGTTTACCTCCTCGATCCGGGCAACCACCGCATTCGCCGCGTCGCGCTCGACGGCACGATGACGACCATCGTCAACGACCCCGAGCCGAACTGGTATCCGTCCGGGCGCGGCCTCTGGGTCAGCCCGGATCGTCAGCTCATCTATTATACAAACGAGTTCGCTCCCGTGCCCCCGAGCATCATCGCCGACGGCGCTTGCGTGAAACGCTGGACGTCCGCGAACGGCATCGAACTCGTTTGCAGCAAAGCCGTCGGCTTCCGCAATCCGGCCAACCTCGCCGTCAATCCCATAGATGGAAAACTCTACGTCACCGACCGCGCCGAGGAGGATCTCAACAAGATCGCGACCGGCCTCTGGCGCATCGACGGCATCGACCAGCGGACACGGATGACGGGCAACATTACGCAGCCCGCTCCGATCGACGGCCAGCTCGCGGTCAACAGTTTCATCGACCAGCCGCGCGGCATCGCCTTCCTCCCGAACGGCGCCTACTTCCTCTGCGGCCACAAGGATGGAAGCATCTGGTACATCGACACCGTCGGCATCATCCGCCGCTACATCCGCGGCAAAGGCTCGAAGAACTACTACAACCTCACCAATGGCCTCCACCCGCCTCTCACCGGCTTTGCGCCAAACGGCCTGGAGTGGTTCTCTCAGCCGCGTGCCGTCACGCTCGCGCCGAACGGCAACCTGCTCACCGTCTGCGCCGACAGCGGATTCCTATTCAAGGTGAGCTCCGTCGCCACACCGGTCCTACCCTCCGACTTCAAGACCCTTCAGCGTATGCCGGACGGCCAGCACTTCGGCTGGAGCGGCATCTTCGGCCGAGGCTACCTCATCGAGCGCACGCCGCAGCTCCTCGCTCCCGACTGGCAGATCGTCGGCGGCGGCGGCGGTGCGGCTGGCTCGACCGAGTTCGTCGATCCGAATGCCAACACCATGACCAGCGCCTTCTACCGCCTCGGTCCTGCGCACTAGCGCGTCGGCTCGATGATCGCCGTCACCGCGAAGTGATCCGACGGCATCCGCGGCTCCGTCGGCCGCACGATCTCCGCCGCCGTCGCCTTCAGTTGCGGCGTGTGTAAGATCCAGTCGATCCGCGATCCCGTCAGCTTTCCCGTGAAACCGTGGAACGACGCCTCCTCCGGCTTCCGCTCCGGATACACCTCGCGGAAACTATCCGCCATCCCAGCCACCAGCGTCCGGTAAGGTTCATCATCTTCCGTGCAATTAAAATCCCCCGCAAGGATCACCGGCGCACCGTCCGCCAGCCGCGGCAGGCGCTCACGCAGCAGTTTCGCCGACTCCACCCGCGCCTTCGCGCTCTGGTGATCGAAGTGGGTATTTGCAAACAGCACCGGAGCCCCCGACGCCACGTCGCGCAGCCGCACCCACGTGCAGATCCGCACACACGCCGCGTCCCATGATTTGCTCCCGACTTTCTCCGGCGTTTCCGAGAGCCAGAAGTCGCCGCCATCGATCCGGACGAACCGTGCCGTCCGGTACAAATTCGCCGACCACTCCCCCGCCCGCGCGCCATCGTCCCGCGCCACCCCAACGGTCGCGAACTCCGGAAACGCCGCCTTCAGGTCATCGAACTGATCGGCGAGGACCTCCTGAGTCCCGAGCAGATCCGGGGCGAAATCCCGCACCGCCGCAACGAAAGTCTCCTTGCGATGACGCCAGTCGTTCGCCCCATCCCGCGCCCCCGAGTTGCGGATATTAAAACTCATCACCCGCACCGGAGACATCGTCCCGACCGTCTCCTCCGCGCGCGTGGAAAGGGTGGCGAGCATGAATACGAAAAACAACGGGAGGGATGGATGCACGGCGCGCACGTTACGCCGCACGAATCGCTCACGGCAACGCGCGACTTTTTCCGCTTCGCCGGGTTACGATTTTACCACCGCACCATGAAACGCCCCCTCCCGCTTTTCCTCGCACTCACCTTCACTGCGGCCATCTTCGCGGCCGAACCGGACATCGACTGGCAGCGCGCGAAGGATCTCTTTCAGCGTTCGCAGGCAGGGGAAAAACTCTCCGCCGACGAGCAGACCTATCTCGACAACGCAAAGGCGCGTCGGGCCAAAGGCGGGCAGCCGTCTTCGCCCGGCGCCGGCGCCTTTGACTGGGACGCCGCGAAACGCGCGCACGCCAAACACGGCCGCGGCGAGGCCCTCACCGCCGACGAGCAAACGCTCCTCGACGAAGCCACGCAGCGCATGAAAGACGGGCGCGGTCCGGGCGCGGACGGGCGCCCCGCCAACGCTCCACAGTCCCCGCCGAAAGATCTCGCCCCGCTGACCGAACTCACCGGCAAATACAAGGATCAGGACGGCGGACTTTATGGCGGTGAAAAAAACGAACCGCCCGCTGCACACGCAGCCCTCGCGGCAAAGGCGATCGCCCAAATCCGGCCGCTGAACCGCGACGGCAAACCGGCCGCCGATGGCAAGATCGTGCTCCTCTCCATCGGCATGTCGAACACCACGCAGGAGTTCAGCACCTTCGTCCCGAAAGCCAACGCCAGCCCGCTCAAGGCACCGGGCGTCGTCGTCGTCGATGGCGCGCAGGGCGGCAAGGATGCCACCGCTTGGGCCACCGCCGATGCCGAACCGTGGCGTGTCGCCGAGCAACGCCTGACCACCGCCGTCGTCTCCCCGGCCCAGGTCGAAGCCGTCTGGATCAAACAAGCGCTGATGGGCCCGCAGAAAGGGTTCCCGGCGGAAACCGAACGACTGCGCGACCGCCTGCGCGAGATCGTCACCCTCGCCAAGACGAAATTTCCCAACCTCCGCGTCGCCTACCTCAGCAGCCGCATCTACGCCGGCTACGCGCGGAGCACGCTGAATCCCGAGCCTTACGCCTTCGAAAGCGCATTCGCCGTGCGGTGGCTCATCGAGGAACAGATGAAAGGCTCCCCGGCGCTCAACGCCGATGCCACCAAGGGTGAAGTCAAAGCCCCCGTGCTCTTGTGGGGCCCCTATCTTTGGGCGAATGGCGAGACGCCCCGGAAGACCGACGGTCTCAGTTACTCGCCGGGCGACTTCGGCGGCGACGGCACCCATCCCGGCACCCCCGCGCGCGAAAAAGTCGCCGGCCTCCTGCTCGATTTCTTCACCACCCATCCCCTCGCAAAGCCGTGGTTCACGAAGTGACGACCTAGAGCCCGCCGATCCCTTCACGCTTCCGCAGGCTTCGCCCTTCGGAACGGGCGTATTTCCGAAGTGCGGTCGATCAGATGAATTATCACCTTCAGATCCTCCAGCCCGCCATCCTCCCGCCGCCGAGCCCTTACCCGAATCCCATCTTTACCGACGCCCGCATTCGGTTCCGATTCGAGGGCATCTCGTGGCACGACGACGATCTGGCTTACGAGACATCGAAAGCGACGACGACGCTCCCACAGGGGCCCAGCGACTACGATTACAACCGCACCAACCCTTACACGCCCAATACGTATCACTTCCGGCGCCAGACCTGCATCAACGTCTACCTCTGCCACGCCTCCCACAAACCGCTGACGGTCGGAGGGTGGTCCGGGAGTTTTCGGAGTTGGTGGGTCATGCTGGTGAATCTCCCCTTCGACCCCGCCTACGTCGCCGCGGAAGCACATCTGGGATCGCCGGCTCGCTGGCGTTCGGCTCACAGGTCCACCCGCCGAAGGCGCCATTCGATCCCAACGCCAGAATCGACGGCATCTTCGGTATCGACGATCAGGGACAACTCGTGGGCACATGGCCGAAGTGGGGAACCTGGGATTTCCACGTCTGCGGCGGCGCGGGACTCGTGCCCGGGTCGCTGGTGGATGGATTTCAAAACGGGCATTTCGCCGCAAACACCGCGGGCGACTGGGTGCGCTGTTACGTCAGCGCCGGGCAGTGGAAATTCGACGTGATCGCGCACTGGGGCGGTGCGGTGGTCCCGAATCAACTCATCAGCCCCGCCGATGCGGACGGGGGCCGCGCCTTAGCCATCGATGCCGATGGCGAGATGATCGGCACGTGGAAACAAAGCACCGGGCAAATCAGCCACAGCCGCATCCCCGCGTAACGCAGGATTTTTCGCCAGGCACAACCGGACCGAAAAACGGCCCGTCTCAGATCAGACGCACGGCGGTGTCGTCGGTGTTGGGGATGCCGGGCGCGTGCATCACCTGCGGCGTCGAGAAGTCCGTCACGGTCTTTCCCCCGATCGTGATGCTCGCGATCGAGGCGGCGGCGATGCTGAATCGCAGCGTCGCGCCGGTGTCGGCGGCGATCGCGCCGCTGGCGCTGCCGAGCTTGATGGGGCCGATGGCGCTGCCGGCGAGCGGTGAACCGGGCGCGGCCACGTCGTTACCATCGCCAAAGACGCCGCCGGAGCCGGGGGCGAGGCCGACGATGACGTTGGTGGATTTCATGGCGCCGACGATGGTGATGGCGGCGATCTTCGCAGCGCGCGAATAGACGTCGTCGCCGCCGCCCAGTTCGTTGTCCGCGCCGAACCAGACGCCGGCGAGGAGCTGTGAGTCGGCGATGGACGCCGCCTTCACAAAGCCGAGCGAGCCTCCCGCGGCGATGTCGCTCTCGACGATGCCGTGGGAGCTTTTCACCTTGCCGATGTCGCCCTGCGCGGAGAAGACGCTTTCGCTGATGCCGGTGAGATCGGCGCCGGTGCGGGAGCCGAGTTTGATGGAAGTTTCCCCGATCTGCTGCGCGCTGAGCAGGACGTGGTCGAGCCCGGCAAGGTCTGCGAAGGCGGAACGCTGAACGACGGTCACGCCGGTGATGAGCGTGGAGGCGACGATCTCGTAATCCTTGATGCCGCCCGCGGTGGTGACAATCGCGCCGATGGAACCGCCGGTGGCGACGATGTTCTGCCGGAGAGGATCGCCGAAGACACCGCGGTCGTTCGTGGTCGTGCCGTTAAACGAATACGCGGTGATGGAGCCGATGACCTGCGCGCGCAGGGATCCGGTGAAGTCGCCGTTGACGATCACATTCTTGACCGGACCGACGGCGTCGATGAAGCCGGTGAAGTCGCTGTTGACCCGGAATTTTCCAAGCAACGCGGGCATGGGATCGGTGAGCGTGAGCGTGCCTGCGAAGGGGCCAGATTTGGTTTTCAGCTGCTCGATGCTGCCGGCGGCGAGGGTCGCGCCTTCGAGGAAGGCGGTGGCTTGGAAGGAACCGACGCTGCCCTCGATCTCGCTGCCGCTGCTGCCCCACGAGCCGCGGGCGATGACGACGTCTCCCATGCTGGCGATGGTTCCGGCGCCGTTGCCGAATTTGTCGATCTCGAAGACGACCTGGGAGTCGCCCTTGAGCAGGGTGTAGCTGGTGACGCTTTGGGTGGTCTTGATGAGGCCAGGGAAGTCCCATTTTTTGATGACCACCACATCGAGTCCGCCCCCGCCGACGCCGCCGGGGGTGCCGTCGCCCGTGACATCAACGACGACACCGGGGCCTTTGACGTTGTTGATCTTAAGCGTGGGGTGGTTGTTGTAAGTGTCGGGCGTGGTCTGATCGCCGGAGACGTTGTAGGCGAGCCCATCGCCGAGGCGGAGGATGGCGTTGGGGGCGATGTTGTAGAGCTTCAGTTTGCCGACGCGACCGGAGATCGCGAGGTCCGGGATGTTGTCGGCGACGCCGACGCCGAGCAGGATGCCAGTGCCGAGGATGATGGCGCGGAGGTCGCCCATCGGATTGGCGCTGATGATGCGGTCGATCGTGGTCTTTTTGCCCTTAACGACGAGCTTGCTGTTCCCGTCGGTGGAGGTGAGTTCGATCGTGCTGATGCGGGTCTTGCCCGTGCCGTCGATGACGGTATGGACGAGCGCCTGCCCGAGCCCAGAGACGTCGATGAAGGTGCCGTTGACGGTGACGTTGCCGGCCATGACGACGGTGTCGCCGACGAACGCTCCACCGAAGATCAGCGTGCCTCCGCCGGCCTTTTCGAGCGTGCCGATGCCGTCGACGAGGCCGTTGAGGGAAAGCGTGAGGCCCTTCGGGACTTCGATGGTGGCGTTGCCCGACGGGAGGCTGATGTGGCGCAGCGTGGCGAACCCCGCGGTGACACGCAGCGAGCCGCCGTCGAGGACGATGGAATTGGCGGCTTTGCCGAGGGCGCCGTTCGAGGCGACTTCGAGGACGCCCCCGCTGAGCGTGAGATCGCCGGGGCCGAACGAGTTCGCGGCGTTCTTGAGGGCGAGTGTGCCCGGCCCGAGATGCGAGAGCAGACCGGCTCCGCCGACCGCTCCGCGGATGATGATGTCGCCGCCATCGGTGCCGATGGTGTTAATGCCGGAGGCGAGCGTGATTTTTCCGGTAAAGACCGCCACGTCGCCTCCGACGGTGCGCAAACCGCCCAGGCCGGACTCCGGCGCGAGGACGCCGGTACCATCCGCGCCGTCGAGGACGATGTCGTTCGAGAGCGTGATGTTTCCAATGGTCCAAAGCGCCGCCTCGACAGCGACCTTGATCTTGGCGTTTCCAAAGCCGTTCGAGCGGCTGGTGCCGAGCGCGCCCTCGTCGATCTGGATCTTCGCGACATCGAAATCGCGCGTGGACGTGACGAGGACCCCTGGCCCGGTCTTGTGAATGGTGAAAGCACCGCCGTTCAGCGCGGTCAGGTTTCCCCAATTCACCTGGAGCCCCGCGGCCACTTCGATGGTGGAATCGGCGGTGAGCGTGACGGTGGGGTTGATGGTGGCCCGGCTCGGAAAGCTGTATTTGACCGTGCCGCCGCCGAGCTTGAGGCGGCTGCTGAGCGTGGACCCGACAGCCGCGAATTCGAGCGTGCCTTCATTGACGGTGGTGTTGCCGAAGTAGTCGTTCGCACCGGACAGCGTGACGGTGCCGGGCGTGGTTTTCGTCAGGCCCACATTGCCGGAGAGCACTGGGCTGATCGTGCCGGACTGAACGTCATACGCGGTGTTGCTCGTGAT
>JAYTDO010000466.1:0-4959 GCA_043735935.1 Chthoniobacteraceae bacterium | reverse complement strand
ACGCTAGCCATGACGAGGAGCGCGAAGAATCCGAGAACGACGGAGGGAATGCCGGCCAGCAGTTCAATCGCTGGTTTGAGCCACTCCTTCGTCTTGGGGTTGGCGAGTTGTGAAACGTAAATCGCCGCCGCGAGGGAAAGCGGGACCGCGAAGAGCAGCGCGATGAGCGTGGTTTTGAGGCTGCCGATGATGAGGGGCACGAGATTGTATTTGTGAATCTGTGAGACGGGTTGCCAGATGTATTCCGGCTGATCGTAGCCGGTCCACTGGTAGGGTTTGAGCATCATGCCCCAGGTGGTCGTGTTGAGCGCGGCATCTTTATCCTTCGGCGCTTCGGCGGCCGCCTCGACTTTCACCGCCATGAGATCCTTCAGCGTCTCCTTGTCCATTTGCGCGAACTGCTTGGCCGACACCACCCCTGTCGCTTGTGCGCGGGTGAAAATCCCAAAGGCATTGATCGAGTTCCGGCCATGCGATTGGAAATCCGTCTGGATGAACAAGCGCCGCGTATTCGGCGACGAGTTGGCCTACCTGGCCTCCGCCAGGAGTCGCATCGCCCACGAGCAGGTCGAGCAGTTCACGACAGCGGTTTTGGTATTCGAGTCGGATCGCCGGGATCTCGAGACAACGTTCCTGGTCGATTCGCCCGCTTTGATGCCCCTTCGGCACAAAGATCATGTCGAGATCCCAAGGGATCGGTGTCCATCTCCCATCGGGGCGATGGTAAAAATAGTGATTATCGCCCTCGCGCAGATCCACGTTGCCAGTGAGTCGGTTGCAGGCATGGAAGGCGAAATACGCGGGCAGATCGAGATTCGCACGCCACCACTCCTCCGGCTGGCTCCGCCGCGATTGATCGATGAACCGATTCCAGTCCCCTGAATCCACGGACTGCCCGGTGCCTTGGTGCTTTCGATCCCCGCCTCCTCCAGCAATGCGATAGACGTTCCCGTCGGGCAAGCCACGCTGGTCCAGGAACGATCCATCGGGCTCCTCGACGACGAGGTAAAGGCCCCACAAGTCGCCATCATACTGGCTTTTTTCCGACACTTCTCCGACCTGGTCGATGACGCTCAGTTGCACCGGAAACGTCCGCGAACTCGGGGCACCCGCTAGCCCATACAGGCCGAAAGCCGCGGCCTCATCGAGCCCGGACATGCCGCGATTTGATTGCACCCATGGACTCGCGCAGGCATTCATGCTGATCGAGTCCCAAGGCTTCTTGAAACTCCGCCCTCCGACCTGCGGCGGGGTAAAGTCCCGTGCACGATTGAATTTGAATCCCCACTTGTTCTTCCCGGCAACGTAGGTCGAAGCCTGCCCGCGATTGTGAAACTCGATGTGGTCATACACTTTTCCGTCGCAGACAAACGCTCCTTGGAATTTGCGTTTGTTCATCGCGCCATCCCACTGACTTCCGTCCACATCGTCCTTGCTGGCGAGCAGATGAAAGCTCGGAAGCGTCGTCATCAGCGAAGCTGGGAACGTCATCGGTGCCGTTTTTCCAGGCTGCACCGCCCCCGTCCACGCGGGCGCGTCGTTGTAAACAAAATAGGCGAAGTTCGGGCAGTCGTCGTCTTCGTACGGCACACGAACACCGGCTCCTCGGTTGTCGGTCGCCGAAATTCGGTAGCGCACAAGTCTCCTGTGGACTTGCGCCGCAGCGGGGACCACCACGGTGAACACACCATCGCCTGCCCGCGTGTCCCCATCCTTTCCGTCATCGTGCATGGGGATGCTCGTCCAATTCGCTTCGTAAGACGGATCGCCTTTTCGGATATAACGCCCCGGCTCGACGATTTGTAGATGGAGCGTCGCCGATTGGACTCCATCGGAATCTGTGATCGCGGCGGTGATGGTCACCGGGATGTTCGCGCGCGGCTGAGGCGGCATGTTTTCCACGGCTCGGATGGCTGGCGGGGGGGTCGTTGTAAGGACCGTGTTCGGAGTGCCCGGCGTGGGACGGGCGATGCGCGGGACGCCGCCCGGCGTCTTCAGTTCCAAATCAATCGTCAGGTCGCTGCTGTCGGGGCTCGCGTTGAAGGCTTCCACGGCGATCAGATTCGCTCCTGAAACGAACAGCCGAGCGGCATCGTAAATTAACACCTCCTCGAAACCCGCGCCGGCTTCATGTTCCTCGCCGACCCAGTCGAACTTCGGCTCACCTGCCCGCATGTGCAGACGGGCGATTTCATGACCATTGAGCCAAACAATACATCCGTCGTCGACTCGCACCCGCAATAGGAGCGTGGCTGGCATCAGCCCTTCAGCGAGCGAAAACCGATGGCGCAAGAACAGCGAAGTATACTTTCCCGCCATGTCCGACAGTACCGTGTGGTCATCACCATCCCCGTAGCCGATGGAAGTTCGGCCCTCAGTCCAGCTTGGATCTTCGGAGAATTTTGCGAGCCGCCACGCTTCGGGTGGTTGCGATGCTTCGCTCGTGCCTTTCCGAAATCGCCAGCCGGCGTCCTCCGCCGGAATGAAAGTGGCAACCTCGCTTCCCGTGGCGATAAACCCGGAACTGCGCCACGATCCCGCCAGTATTCCTTCAGCTCGAGCGTTCATCCGCTCGATGGATGCGCCGCCGCCATGCGCTGCCGTCGGCCACGGAAAGCCGACTCCGTACTCGATGCGATCGACGGTCTTTCCTGCCGTGTCTACGAGCGCGAGTTTTTCACCCCGCTTCTTTAGTGCCCCGGTGAATTCACCCGCCGGCGCAAATCCAAACTCCTTTTGAAAGGCTTGGGCGTTTCCCGCGATGAGCGCGAATCCACCCGCTGGGATGTGCGAACCCGAGGGAAAGACATATTTGATTCCATCCGAGAAACGCCACCCGGAAATATCCACGCTCGCTCCGCTCGGATTGTGCAGTTCGATAAACTGGGTGCCGCTCGATCTTTCCGGAGAGTCGTAATGGATTTCGTTTATGACGATCTCCTGCGCGCCCGTGCTCCACGCGATGAATCCGAAGGCGTATACTAGTAGGGACGCAAAACGTCTAAATGGAGTCATTCGCTTGAAGTGCAAACCGAAGCCCGAGGGGTGTCGATGATTCCGTGCAAACCGGAGGATGATTTGTGCGGGGAAATAGGCACCGCGCTTTGAGTCTCGCTCATCGGCCGAAACTTAGCCATACTGCCGCAGATTCAGCACAGCGACTCCCCTTCACCATGAACCAAAATTCCATCATCAAACCTGCATTCGTTTCCGACCTCGACCGCCGCCGGTTCCTTTCGCGTTGCGGCGTGGGTCTCGCGTTTCTCGCGGTGCCTGGCGCGTTCGCCGAGGAACTCGTCCAGACGCCGCGCCAAACCGAAGGCCCATTTTATCCCGACCATCTCCCGCTCGACACGGACAACGATCTCATCTCGATCAATGACAGCCTCACGCCCGCGGTCGGCGATGTCACATATCTAAGTGGCCGCATTCTCGACGCGCAGGGGGCTCCGATTCGCAACGCATTGGTGGAGATTTGGCAATGCGATCATAGCGGCGTCTACCTTCACAGTCGCGGCGGTGAGGTTACGAAACGGGATCCGAATTTCCAGGGCTTCGGACGGTTCATCACAGGCAGCAGCGGGGAGTATTTGTTCCGCACGATCAAACCAGTCCCATATCCGGGCCGCTGCCCACACGTCCACTACGCGGTAAAGACCAAGGGGCGCGAAAAGTGGACGACACAATGCTACATCAAGGGTGACGCGACGAATGAACGCGACGGGGTCTGGCGCGGGATCAAGGACGACAAACAGCGGTCAGCGGTCACGATCGATTTCGCTCCGCTTAAAGGGGCCCGTGCGGGTGAACTCACCGCCCAATTCGACATCGTGCTCGGCTTCACGCCCGAGCTTTAAGAGATCAATTCTTGGCGCGGGAGGAGCGCCCAAAAGAAAACCGCCCGGCAAACTCACGTTCGCCGGGCGGTGGTTGATACGTTTCGGGCTTAACCGAGAGCTGGCTCGTTCGCGCCGTCTGAGACGTTTTCGTCGCCGCCGAGTTGTTCGCCGTTGTTGATGATTTTGATGTCGCGCACGCCGGGGAATCCGGTGCCCGCCGGGATGAGATGCCCCATGATGACGTTTTCCTTGAACCCGCGGAGATTATCCACACGGCCCAGAGTCGCGGCTTCGGTGAGGACACGCGTGGTGTCCTGGAACGAGGCTGCGGAGATGAACGAATCGGTCTCCAGCGACGCTTTCGTAATTCCGAGAAGGACCGGCACCGCTTCGGCGGGCTTGCCACCCTTTTCGATGACGGCGTTGTTCTCGACTTCAAACGCGATCTTGTCCACCTGATCACCCCACAGAAGTGTGGTGTCGCCTGGCTCGGTGATTTTCACCTTGCGGAGCATCTGCCGGACAATGATCTCGATGTGTTTGTCGGAAATCTCGACGCCTTGGAGGCGATAGACTTCCTGCACTTCGTTGACCATGTGTTCCTGCAATTCCTGCGGCCCACATACGTCGAGGATGTCGTGCGGAGGGACGGGTCCGTCGGTGAGTTGCTGGCCTTTTTCGACCACGTCGCCTTTGACCACGATGATGTGTTTGTTGAGCGGCACGAGATGCTCTTCCTCGCCGCCGGTCTCGGCGTCGGTGACGATGATCTTGCGTTTTCCACGGACGGTTCCGCCGATCTCGACGGTTCCCTTGATCTTCGCGATTTCCGCGGCGTCCTTCGGACGGCGGGCTTCGAAGAGCTCGGCGACACGCGGCAGACCGCCGGTGATGTCCTTGGTCTTCGCGATTTTCCGCGGCGTCTTTGCGAGCTGAGCACCCGCCTGGATCTTCTTGCCTTCGGTGACGGTGACGTGTGCGCCGGCAGGGATCGAATAACTGGCGAGGATGTCCTTCTTGTCGTCGCCCACGATGACGATTTGCGGGTGCAAATCTTCCTTGTGCTCGATGACGACGGTGCCTTTGACACCCGTCTCGGGATCGACTTCCTGCCTGACGG
>JAYTDO010000465.1:0-4851 GCA_043735935.1 Chthoniobacteraceae bacterium | reverse complement strand
ACATCAGCATCTACGGCCAGGAGAGCAACGCCACCACCCGCCGCCTCGCCGTGATGAACCTTGCCCTGCGCGGCATCGAGGCCGACTTCGGCCCCGAACACGCCGACACCTTCCGCCGCGAACTCCATCCCGAACTGCGTGCCGACTACGTGCTCGCCAACCCGCCCTTCAACGACTCCGACTGGCACCGGCGGGACGACGACGTGCGCTGGCAGTTCGGCGTGCCGCCCAAGGGCAACGCCAACTTCGCCTGGGTGCAGCACTTCATCCACCACCTGGCGCCCCACGGCATGGCCGGCTTCGTGCTCGCCAATGGCCGCGTTCGACCGGCACGTTGCGCCCATCTTCGACAAGGCTTTCACCAACACCCTCGAATCCCGCACCCTCGCCACCCTGCGCGACACGCTGCTGCCGAAGTTGTTGAGCGGGGAGTCGAGTGTGGGAAACGCTGTTTTGTCTTCAGCAAGGAAGTAAACTCGCAACGCATATGGCCCGCAGCACACTCCTGAATACGGACACCGAGGACCTGAAGGAGCTTCTCAGCAATGGGAAGAGCTACGGCGTGCCGCCGTACCAGCGCGACTATTCATGGAAGCAGGAGCACTGGGAGGACTTGTGGGAAGACCTTCTGACGATCGAAGTCAACGGTGAAGACCACTATATGGGCGCCATTGTGCTGGAAAGTGGAGAGCGCAAGCAGTTCCGCGTGATTGACGGCCAGCAGCGAATGGCAACACTGAGCATCCTGATTCTGGCCAGCGTGGATTACCTCTACGAACTCGCAGGCGAAGGCGAAGATGCGGCCGCGAACAAGGAACGCGCAGCGCTCTTGGAGAGCAGTTACCTCGGCGCGAAAGACCCGACCAGCCTTCGCATCATCCCCAAGCTGAAGCTCAATGCCAATGACGATGATTTCTTCCAGTTGAATCTGGCGCAGCGCAAACCACCGCAGGGCGGCGTTCGTGGTCTGCGCGACTCCGAGAAGCTGCTGTGGAACTGCTCCCAGTTTTTCAAGGGCAAGATTCAGGAGAAGTTCTCGCCAAGGAAGAAGGGCGAAGAGGTCGCAAGATTCGTGAGCGAGATCGTCACGGAGCGGCTTGTTTTCATCAGCGTACGAGTGCAGGACCAGTTGAGCGCCTACACCGTATTCGAGACCCTCAATGCACGCGGCCTGGAACTTACCGAGACCGATCTGCTGAAAAACTACCTGCTGTCATTGGCGGATCGTCTCAGCAAATCGCAGATGGACCCGGTGCTCCGGCAGTGGGCGCGAATCACCGCCCGCATAGGCATTGCAAGTTTTCCCGAGTTCCTGCGTCACCACCTCAACTCCCAGCGTGAATACGTTCGCCAGAAGCAGCTTTTCAAAACGATCAAGCGAGACGTGACCACACTCGATCATGTGTTTGCGCTACTCGACCGGCTGGAAAAGGACGCGGCATGGTTTGAAGCGCTGAATGACTATGCCAGCCAATTCTGGCTCGATTACCAGGGAGCGAAAGAGCATGTGCGCGTGCTCAACCTGTTCAATGTCTCCCAATACACGCCGTTGGTTCTCGCTGCGAAGGACGTGTTCACCGTTCCCCAAGACTTGGTCGAGATTCTGCGCTACTGCGCGGTTTTATCCGTCAGATTCAATGGTGTGGGACGGCGAAGCACGCACATCCTGGAGGAAATCTACAACCGCGCGGCGCTCGAAGTCCGACGGGGCGCCGCGACGACGCTCGCCGCTGTTCGTCAGTCCATACGGCCGATCTACATTCACGACGACGAATTCGAGGCGGATTTTGGCGCTCTCCGGCTGCGGAACCGGAGCACCTCTGGCAAGCGTTTGCGCTACATCCTTGCGAGGATCGAAAAACAACTCAGCGGGACGGATATCACCGACGAGGGGATGACCGCCACGGTTGAACACATTTTGCCGGAGAATCCGGGCGAAGTCGGGTGGGAACACTTCGCCGCCGAAGCTCACGAGCGCAGTTGCGAGCGTGTCGGCAACTACTCCTTGCTGGAACGAGGATTGAACGGTCAGCAGGCCGGCAATGCAGCTTTTGCGCAGAAGCAGCAGGTGTATGCGCAGTCGCAATACCAAACATCCAAGGAATTGACTCAATTTGCCGACTGGACGGAGGCGACCATCGCGAAGCGCCAATCTGAAATGGCGAAGGTCGCCAAAACCGTATGGGCACTTGGGATTTGATGCCACCCACGAATGGTTCGTGAACCTGGGTTGGATGGTCGGGCATGGGCGCCACTCGCGCCGAGAAAACCGGGTGTGTAATCCCCACGCGATCGTGGGAATGTGGCGAATAATTGACAGATATACGCAATAGCCTGCTATTCGCCACATGCCGCCAGCCACCCACAACCTGAAAGTCCTGCGCCTAGCGCGCCGTGCCCAGGGGGTTACGGCGCGCGAAATCGCCGCAGCCGGCATTCACCGCCAGGCGCTCACCCGTCTGGTCGAGGCCGGGCAACTTGAGCGCGTCGTGCGCGGCCTCTATCGGCTTCCCGAGCGTCCCTTTTGCGAGCACCATGGTCTTGTGCTGGTGAGTGCGGCGGTGCCGCACGGGGCGATTTGTCTGCTCAGCGCATTGCAGTTTCACGGCATCGGCACCCAGCTGCCGGCCGACGTGTGGATCGCGATCGACCGGCGTGCACACCGACCGTCGCTTCGATACCCGCCGCTGCGCGTGGTTCGTTATTCGGGGGCGGCGTTGACCGAAGGCATCGAGTCCCGCCGCATTGAGGGGCAAACGGTGCGCGTCTACAACATCGCAAAAACCTTGGCCGACTGCTTCAAGTACCGCAACAAGATCGGCATCGACGTTGCGCTGGAGGCGCCGCGCGAAGCCTGGCGCGCCCGGCGCTTCAGCATGGACGAGCTGGACCGTTATGCCCGCGTCTGCCGCGTGCAGCGCGTCATGCGGCCGTACCTCGAAGGGCTGGTGGCATGAACACGCATTGCGATGGCCTGGCCCGTTCGATGCAAACACGATTGGCGCGGCACGCCAAGGCGATCAACACCGATCCCAATCTGGTGCTGACGTGTTATGCGGTCGAGCGATTCCTGTACCGGCTGTCGCGCTCGCCGCATGTGGATCGCTTCGTCCTGAAGGGCGCTTTGCTGATGCTGGTTTGGCTCGGCAACGCGCTGCGCCCGACACGTGATGCCGATCTGCTGGGCTTCGGGGACCGGTCGGATGACGCCGTGCGGCAAATCTTTATCGACCTGTTCCAGGTAGACGTCGAGCCCGATGCGATGGTGTATCTGGCCGATACGGTGCGCGTTGAGCCGATCCGCGCCGAAGATGCATACGGTGGGCAGCGCGTGACCGTGGACGCGACCCTCGGCGCTGCCCGGTTGGCATCTGCGCGGCAGAAGCTGTCGTCATGACGAGCCTCAACGAATCCATCGTCGAAGGCGCCGCTCTCGAATGGTTCGAAGAGCTGGGTTATGCCATCGGGCACGGGCCGCACATTGCGCCTGGTGAACCGGCGGCGGAGCGGGCATCGTTTGGCGATATGGTGCTGGTGGCACGCTTGCGCGAGGCCATCCGGCGGCTGAACTTTTTCATTCCACAGGAGGCGCGGGCAACTATTAGGCGTTACTTACAAGTTCGATTTGAGAGGAGGCTGAAACCATGAGTGACGAACCTTTGCCCAATTCCGAAATCATCCTCTACCAGACGGAAGATGGCCGCACGCGCATCCAGTGCCGGCTTGAGAATGAGACCGTCTGGCTGACGCAGGCGCTCATGGCGGAGCTGTTTCAAGTCACCGTGCCGACCGTGAACGAGCATCTGAAGGGCATTTATGCCGAGGGGGAACTGGCGACGGGGGCAACTGTTCGGAAGTTCCGAATAGTTCGAATCGAAGGCAAGCGGGAGGTGGCGCGGGAGATTGAGCACTACAACTTGGATGCTGTAATCGCCGTCGGTTTCCGCGTCCGCAGCCACCTGGGCACACAGTTCCGCCAGTGGGCCATTGGGCGCTTGAACGAGTATCTGGTGAAGGGCTTCACCATGGACGACGAGCGGCTGAAAAATCCGCCGGGCAAGGGACAGAAAGATTACTTTGATGAGCAACTGGAGCGCATCCGCGACATCCGCTCCTCCGAACGGCGCTTTTACCAGAAGGTGCTGGATATTTACGCGACGAGTGTGGACTACACGCCGAACACGGAGATGTCGCAGCAGTTTTTCGCCGCGGTGCAGAACAAGATGCACTGGGCGGCGCACGGGCAGACGGCGGCCGAGGTGATCCATGCACGGGTGGACGCTGAAAAGCCCTTCATGGGCCTGCAGACGACGCGACCCGGCGGCATCATCCGCAAGGAGGACGTGTCCATTGCCAAGAACTATCTCGATGGCGAAGAACTCGACACGCTGAACCGGATCGTGAACGCCTACATCGAGTTTGCGGAACTGCGGGCGCTGCAACGCAAGGTGATGACCATGCGCGACTGGATCACCAAGCTGGATGAGTTTCTGAAACTCTCCGAGCATGAACTGCTGGACCATGCGGGGAAGATTTCCGCCGAGCAGGCGAAGATGAAGGCGGAGCTGGAATACGACCGCTATCGGGTGTTCCTCGATTCGCAGCCTCGCACGGTGGATTTGGATTTTGAGAAGGCGGCTAAGGAATTGAAGAAGCTGCCGAAGCCACCGCGAAAGAAGAAGCCATGATCACCGAAGACCAACTCGAACAGCTCGCCATCCAGTGGTTCCAGGACACGGGCGGAAGGAACATTGAACATCGAACGCTTAACATCGAACGTCGAAGTGGAGAGAAGAGGAGCTTGGTGGAGGCGGTGGGAACAAGGAGGGGCGGAAGAACTGGGAAGGAACC
>JAYTDO010000464.1:0-17283 GCA_043735935.1 Chthoniobacteraceae bacterium | reverse complement strand
GTCGGGAACCTCCTGGACGCCGGCGCCGGGAGCCTGCGCGACGCTGTGGCAGCGGCCAATGCCCGCCCGGGTTTGGATCACATCATCTTCGGAGCGGGGGCCACCGGTCTTCTCGCGCTGACCGGTGGCGAACTGCTGCTGACCGATAGCGTGATCATCAGCGGGCCGGGCGTCGGCAAGCTTTCCATCAGCGGCGGTGACACCTCGCGGATTTTCAACATCTCCGGCCAGGCGACGACGATCACCGACCTGACGTTGCGGGACGGATACGCGAGCGGCGTCTTTGGAAATGGCGGCGCCCTTCAGCTCACTGGCACGGGAAAAATGACGCTCGATAGCGTGGCGATCACGGCAAGCCGCGCGGATCAAAAGGGAGGAGGAGTTTACATCGGCAGCGGGACAACGGCCGAGTTGGTGAACGTCTCTATATTCGGCGACCGCTCCGAGGCAGGAGGAGGTGGCATCGGCAGCGCTGGGATTCTCGTTTTGCAAAGCACCCAAGTGGCGGGGAACCGGACGCAGGGCAACGGTGGTGGCATCGAAAGCACGTCGGGCGGTGTCCTCGCCCTTTACTCGAGTGTGCTCGGGAACAATTTCGCTGCGGGCGGCGGCGGAGGACTGCGGAATACTTCGTCATCCACGTCCACGTCCTCTGGGGGCGAGACCGCGGGGACGGTGGCCATGCAGAATACCACCGTCGCGGGCAACGTGTGCCTCGGTTCGCCCGGAGGCGGCGCGATCAGCAGCAGCGCGGGCGGGATTTTTATGACGTTCTGTACGGTGACCGGGAACAGTGATACCTCCGACACGAGCACGAGCACCGGGGGCATCAGCATCGCCGGCACGACGGTGCTTTTCATCAACCAGAGTATCATCGCCGAGAACGGCGCGGGTGCAGGGCACGGTCCTGACTTCGATGGCACGCTCGGCGGCTCGGGCGCGAACGTGGTCGGCAGTAGCACGGGTGCGAGCGGGTTTGAAGCGGGCGACACGATCGGGACGAACGCGGGGGTGACGCCGCTGGCGGACCACGGCGGGTCGCTGCCGACGATGCTCGTCCTGTCCAGTTCCGCCGCGATCAACAAGGCCGGCAACTCCAGTCTCCTCGGGGATGCACGCGGCATCGGCTACGCGCGGCAGGCCAATGGCGGGGCCGACAGTGGCGCGACGGAAATGCAAGTCGCGGGCACATTCGCGCTCGTCGCGAGCGGGACGCTCCATGTCCACGGCACAGCCGTCGCGGACAAGATCGCGGTCACCAAAATCGGCACCAACCTTCAGGTGAACGTCAATGGAATCGTAAACACGTTTCCCGCCGCCGGCATCGCTCGCATCACGGTGGCCGGCTTCGCCGGAAACGATCGGATCGTGATCTCCGAAGACATTACCCTGCCGACGCTGATCGACGGTGGAGCAGGTAATGACAAACTCAAAGGAGGGGGCGGCAACGACCAAATCTCCGGACGAGGCGGAAATGATCAGATCTTTGGCCGTGTGGGAAAAGACGTGCTGTTTGGAGGCGCGGGCGCCGACCAGATCGATGGAGGAAGCGGAAGCGACGTGCTTCTCGGCGGCGTGACCCGCTTCGATTTCGACCCGGACCGCTTGCTGAACCTGTTAATCATTTGGGGTGGTGCGAGCGGTTATTCCAGCCGGAGCGACGCTCTCAATCTTGGCACGGCCTTCGATCTCGATAGCAGCCTGCAAACTTATGATGCGACCGGTGACCGATTGACCGGCGGCGCCGGGCGCGATCTGTTTTACTCCGGCAAAGGCGACGCACGAACGGACACAGCGTCGAATGAAACGCTCGTGACGGTGAGGTGAGTCCGCGTTCTGGGTTCAAAAAAAAGTTTGAGCAAAATCCGGGAATTGTTGTCTCTTCCCGCCCCACGAAACGCATGACCCACCTCCGCTTGACCGCCTTGCTGGCCTGCACCGCAGTCACCCTTAGCCTTCGCGCCGCGGCCCAGACTGACCCGGCGCAGGAGCCGTCCGTCCTGGCCGTCGCCAAGGCGATGCCGGCCGTCGTGAACATCAACACCGAGCGAATCGTCCAGCACGCGGTGCGCGACCCGCGAGACGAGTTTTTCAACAATTTTTTCGGCGGGCCGATGCGGCCGCCTCGGCTGGTGCGGCAGAGCGTCCAGAGTCTCGGCTCGGGATTCATCGTCGATAAGGCGGGTTACATCGTGACGAACGAACATGTCGTGCAACGCGCGGCGGACCTGAAGATTTCCGTCACGACCACTGATGGGAAAACCTACGACGCAAAGTATATCGCCGGCTCGGCGGAAGCCGACCTCGCGTTCCTGAAAATCGAAAGCAAGGAGCCGCTTCCGTTCATCAATCTCGAGGATCTATCGCCGAATCTCCTCGGCCAGACCGTGCTCGTCCTTGGAAATCCGCTCGGTTACGGATCGAGCGTCGCTCGGGGAATCCTTTCCGCAAAGGCGCGGGCCGTGACGGTGGAGAACCGCGAATACAAGGACCTCATCCAGACCGACGCCGCGATCAATCCCGGCAACTCCGGCGGTCCGCTCGTGGACCTCGCCGGCAAGTTGGTCGGCATCAGCTCGGTGAAGATGGCCTTCACGCCGCAGGGCGTGCCGACGCAGGGGCTCGGGTTCGCCATCCCCGCCTCGGCCGTGCGGGAACGGGTGGAGGAATTCCGAAAGATCGCCGCGTCGCCAAAGACCGCGAAGCCAAAGCCGGCTCAGACCCGGGCCAGGCAGTATTTTGGGCTGCAACTTCAGGACCTCACGCGGGAGTTGGCGGAGACGATGGGCTATGACACGGACGCCGGCGTGGTGGTCGCCGATGTCGAAGCCGGTTCGCCGGCGGAAAAGGCGGGCTTGAAGCGGGGTCTTGTCATTTCGCAGTTGGGCCGCTATCGCGTCACGTCCACGAAAGAGGTCGAGGACTTGCTCGAACAGGTGAGCACCGGATCAGCCGTCGACTTCACGGTCGGCGTCGTCCGCACCGTTGGGCGCCGCGATTTCGTCACGTGGACGCCGATCGGGCTGATTGCCCGCTGAATTTTTCCGGAAACCCTATCCATGATCAAAGTCGAAAACCTGACCAAACGCTTCGCGGGATTCACCGCGATCAAGAACCTCAACTTCGAGGTCGCCAGGGGCGAAATTGTCGGTTTTCTCGGGCCAAACGGCGCGGGAAAAAGCACGACGATGCGCATCCTCACGGGCTACATGCCGGCGACCTCCGGGACCGCATCGATCGGCGGCTTCGATGTATTTTCCCAAAGCCTTGAAGCGCGCAAACGCATCGGTTACCTCCCGGAAAACACGCCGCTCTACCACGACATGCGCGTGAATGAGTACCTGCGTTACCGCGCGAATCTCAAAGGCGTGGAGGGCCGCCGGGTGAAGGAACGAGTGGGCGACGTGATCGAACTCTGCAACCTGCAGGAAAAACAGCGCGCGATCATCGGCACCCTTTCCAAGGGCCAGCGACAGCGCGTGGGCCTTGCCGATGCGCTCGTCCACGACCCGGATCTGCTCATCCTCGATGAACCGACCATCGGCCTCGATCCAAACCAAATCCGCCAGGTGCGCGAACTCATCAAAAACCTCGCCAACAAACGCACCGTGCTCATCTCCACGCACATCCTTCCCGAGGTGGAGATCATGTGTTCGCGCGTGATCGTCATCCATCAGGGCGAAATTCGCGCCAGCGACACCGCCGAGAATTTGCTCAAGAATCACCGTGCCGCCGGCTCAATGCGGATCGAGGCGAAAACCAACGGTGGCGACGGCCGGGGCGTGCTGCTCAACGTGGCAGGCGTCAAGGATGTCATCGAAGAAAGGGACGGCGACTACAGCATTTTCCAACTCCGCCTCGAGGCGAATGCGGACCCTGCTGAGGAGGTGCTTCGGCTGGCGCAGGCAAACCTGTGGAGCGTCCGCGAACTGACCCGCCGCCGCGCCACGCTCGAGGATGTGTTCGTGGAATTGACGCACTCCGACAGCTAAACGCTCGGCACCGCATACCCCGACTCGACAGCCAATTTTATGAAAACATTCATCACCCTACTCGGCCGCGAGGTGAAGAGCTTCTTTTACTCCCCGATCGCGTACGTCGTCCTCTTCTATTTTCTGCTCCTCACGGGCTTTAATTTTTACTCGGGCACGAGCTTCCTGAATCGCGGGCCCAACGAAGTGACCGTCGTCGAAGCCTTCTTCAACACGGTCCTTTTCTGGTTCCCGTTCATCCTGATTTTTCCGCTCATCACGATGCGGACGTATTCGGAGGAATTCCGGATGGGAACGGTCGAATCGCTCACCACAGCGCCGGTCAACGACTGGCAAATCGTGCTCGCAAAATTCTTCGGCGTGCTCGTCTTCTACATCATCTTGTGGGCGCCGAGCTTTTCCTACTTCGCCGCTTTCGAGTTGATCACCAAACAGCAGGCCGCAAACGCCGCCGGCGCATATTACGGCAGTTACCTTCTTCTCCTTTTGATGGGCATGTTTTACATCTCCATCGGATGCCTTTCCTCCGCGCTCACGAAGGACCAGATCAACGCCGCCGTCATCAGTTTCTCGGCGATCACGCTGTCGTTTTTTGCCGGCCTGTTGAGCTTCATCATGAACATCACGGATGCTCGGCTCAAAGACATCAATAGTTACATCTCGGCGCCGGATCACATGATGGATTTCTCCAAAGGCATCATCGATAGCCGTCCGATCGTTTTCTACCTTTCGATGACCACGCTGATGCTCTTCCTCACGTTCCAAGTCTTCCAGTACCGGAAGTGGAAAGCCTAAGCCCCCGCTGACGCACCGCCCTCAATCAACCATTTCATTTCCGTATGGCCACAGATTCCACTGAAACCCCCACCGACGCGCCGGCTGACAAGAAAGTCGTTCAAATCAAACGATTCCAGATCGGGCTGAACGTTCTCGTCCAACTCACCGTCGTGATCCTCATCGTCGGGATGGCGAACTATATTTCGTTCAACCATTTCCGCCGCTGGGACTTTACGCGCAGCCAGAAATACGCACTCAGCGACCAGACTAAACAACTCCTCGCCGGACTGAAAAAACCCGTCAAAGCCGTCGTCTTTTTCTCAGGAGCCGATCAGGTCTACGGCGACCTCACAGGGATCCTTCGCGAGTATGAATATGCGTCGAAGAAAAAGTTTCAGACCGAAATGGTGGACCCTTATCGAAACTTCTCCCGCGCTCGCGAACTTCAGGCCAAATATAAATTCGGCGCGAACGAGAACCTTCTGATCCTGGATTTCGAGGGGAAGCAAAAATTCGTTAACGCTGGGGACATGGCGGAGTTCGACACCCAGGATCAGATGGCGATGATGATGGGGCAGGCGCCCCGGCTGAAGGCATTCAAGGGCGAGCAGGCCATCACGAGCGCGTTGCTCGAATTGACCGAGGACAAGCAGAGCAAGCTCTACATCCTCGCCGGCCACGGGGAGCCGGAACTCGACGCGGCGCCCAAAGGCCCAGCCGACAAAGGCAGTGGCCCGCTGGAAAGCCTTAAAGCGCTCAAGACCTATATCGATCGCCAGAACATCAAGGCCGAGCCGCTCAAGCTGGCCGACGTGGATCGTGTCCCGGAAGACGCGCGCGTCATCCTCATCATCGGTCCGAAATACGATCTATCGGAACGCGAGATGACCATGCTGCGAGCGTTTTGGGAAAAGAAAGGCGGGTTTTTTATCTCGCTGGATCCGACGCGGCCACTGCCTCGCCTTGCCTCCTTCCTCGATGAAAACGGCGTGCATCCTCAGGACGACCGCGTCCTCCGCACGGTCGCGATGGGGCCGGTGACGGGTATCCTGCGCGAAGTGACGGGCACCGTTCGAGGCGGGTCTCCGATCACGAAGCGAATCGGAGGCGTCGATACTCAGTTTTTGGGGCAGACGCAGTCGCTGTTTGTCGATTCGTCGAAGACTCAACCGCTCGGCATCAACGTCGCAGTGTTGATCGAGGCGGGGAAAGATTTCTGGGGCGAAACTGACTATCGTGGCGGTGAGACCAGCCCGGTCTATTTCGACACGAAAAAAGACCACGCCGGGCCGCTCGCCATCGCGGTCAGTATCGAGAAAGGCGCCCTGGCGGACAGCCGCGTCAGCGTCGAGACCGCCCGCATGGTCGTCGTCGGAAACGGCGACTTTTTGAAGGACGAAGCGCTCACGGAATCGGGCCTCGATTTCACGCTCGGTAGCTTCAACTGGATGCTCAATCGTGAGGAACTCATCGGTGTGGCGCCGAAAGAGAAGAAGATGTTTACCCTCAATCTCACCGAGGAACAGATTTCCCACATCATGCTGACCGTCATGGGCCTCATTCCCGGCATCGTCGCGGTGCTCGGCATTTTCTCCTGGTGGCAGCGCCGGAACTGATCCAACCCCGAACTCACTCATCCTCATGAAATTCCGCAGCACGTTTCTCCTCCTGCTCATCGCCGGAGGCATGTTCGCCTATATCAAGTTCTACGACGCGAAGCAGCCGACGACCCGCGATTCGCTGAAGGATGCAAGGAAGGTCCTGGCCTTCGACCGGGAGAAGATCAACGTCATCTCGATCAAAAACTCCGAAGGCGAAATCGAAATCCGAAAGGGCGACAATGACGTCTGGAATCTCGAAAAGCCGGTAAAGGATCGCGCGGATTCGCTCGGGGTCAGCGGCCTTCTGACCGCTGCGGAGGACTTGAAATACGTCGAGGTGCTTGGCGAGGACAAGCCTGTGGAGAAGGAGCAACTCAAGGAATTTGGGCTCACGGGCGCCGAGACGCGCGTAAGTTTCGGAGGCAGCGACAAACCCGCGGAGTTGCAATTCGGAAAGGACGCCGCGGTGGAGGGCAAGCTTTACGCAAAGCTAGAAGGCGACAAGCGTGTCTTCGTGATTCCGGGGGAATTGAAGAATCAGATCACCAAAAAGGCAGACGAGTTTCGCGACCGAAAGCTCAGCGATCTCACGACCGCGCAGGTAAACAAGGTCGTGCTGAAGACCGCGGGCGGCGAGATCGAGTTGGAGAGGAAAAACGATCACTGGAGCATTGAAAAGCCGCTGAAAGCGCGCGGCGACGATGCGAAAATCGGCGACCTCATCTCGCAGGCGACGACCGCGCGTATTGAGTCGTTCGTGGCGGATTCGGCAAACCTCGCCGCTTTCGGCCTGCAGGAACCGCGCGGCACGCTCTCTCTTTATTCCGACGGACGCGAGAAACCAACGGTGCTTCAACTCGGTGCCAATCCGAAAGAGGAAAAGGAAAAGGATAAGACCTATGCGAAGCTGTCGTCGCGTGAGTCCGTCGTCGTCCTCCCAAAATCCATCGAGACACTGCTCGACACGAAGCCGAATGACTTGCGCGACAAAAACCTTCTTCGTGTTGAAGCGGACATCGTCGATCGCATCAACATCGAAAGCGCGGGCAACGAGAAGATCGTGATCGCCCGGAAAGGAGAGTCTTGGGTCCGAAAATCCGACAAGGATATCGCCATCAATGTGGCCGCCGCGACTCGATTGCTGAACGACTTGAAGTCCGAGCACGTCACGAAGTTCGAAGCAGATATCGCGACCGACCTCCCAAAGTATGGGCTCGATGCGCCGCTGGTCAAAGTCACGCTAAGCTCGTACGCGTCTGAAAATACGGCGGAGACCATCAAGGGAGAAAAGCCGATCGTGACGGTTCTTTTTGGCAAGGTTGAAGGAGACAGCGTCTACGCGAAGCTTGAAGAAGAGCCGTTCATTGTTTCCCTTCCGAAAACCATCCTCGACGCCATCCCGACCGACCCGCTCCAGTGGCAGGATGTTGCCGTATACAAATTCAAAGGCGACGACATCACGTCCTTCCAAGTGTCGCGCCCGGATCAGCCGACCATCTCCGTCGAACGGGAGAAGGATAGGTGGAAGCTCTCAAAGGGTGACGGAACGTTGAGCCAGATCAACGTGCAGTCATTGGTCAACACGCTTGCCACACTCCATGCGGTGCGATGGCTCGGCGCAACGAAGCCCGAGCACGGAATCGACAAACCAGCCGTCACCGTCGCGTTCACCGCGAACGGAGACATCAACGGTAAACTCACGATAGGGTCCATGGGACCCGACGGGACCTGGAATGCCACAGCCGATGAATTGAAAGGCACATTTTCCGTCAGTCGACCCGATGAGGAAGCACTGATCCTCCCGCTTATCGACAAGCCGGCTACCCCGCCGCCCGCGCAGCTCCCGGCGGCCCCTGTCGCGCTGCCGCCAGCCCCTGCAGCCGCGGCAACTGAGGCTCCGGCGGCTCCGGCGGCTCCAAATCCCTAAAGCGCCACGCTTGGTCGCGGTCTGTCCAGTCGCGACCGAGGACTCGGACGTCGGCAGCGAGCGATCTCGTCGCAGCGCAGGGGCGCTTATGCATCGGTGGACCAGTCGGTCGCTCGCAGCCGTCGGATTCGCCCTTCAGGTAATCGGCGCCCGGGGTGAGGAAAACCTTCAACGTTTCGTCTTTGAAAAGGCGGAGATGGGACTTCCATTTCGGATCACGCTTTATGCCGAGGATGAGACGCGGGCGAAGACGGCGGCCGATGCGGCGTTTGAGAGGATCGCCGTGCTGAACAGCATTCTCAGCGACTACGATCCCGATTCGGAATTGAGCCGGCTTTCGCGGGCCTCAGGGCAGGGGAAAGCGGTCCGGGTGAGCGGGGATCTTTGGCGCGTGCTTGAGCGTTCGCAGTTGCTCGCGGAGCGAACGGATGGCGCCTTCGATGTGACCGTGGGCCCGCTCGTGAACTTGTGGCGGCGCGCGAGGAGGCGACAGGAGGTGCCCGCGCGGGAGTCCATCTCGGAAATGCGTGGCCGTGTCGGTTTTCGAAAAATGCGCCTCGATGCCGAGAGCAAATCGGTCGAGTTACTCGTCCCGGAAATGCGACTTGATTGCGGAGCGATTGCGAAGGGTTACGCGGTCGACGGAGCGCTCAAGGTGCTTGAGAAACTCGGCATCCGTCGTGCGCTAGTCGGTGGAAGCGGCGATATGGCGGCCGGCGACGCTCCCCCCGGCCAGCCGGGTTGGAGAGTGGAAGTGGCGCCGCTCGATGTTCCCGGCGCTCCGCAGCCGCAGATCGTTTTTTTGAACCATCGCGCCATCGCCACGAGCGGGGACGTGTTTCAGCGGGTGGAAATCGACGGGAAACGGTATTCGCACATCGTCGATCCCCACACGGGTATCGGGTTAACCGATCACGGTTTAGTCACGGTTCTCGCCGCGGATTGCATGACGGCGGACAGTCTCGCCACCGCGGTGAGCGTGCTTGGTCCGGAGCGGGGAATGAAGTTAATCGACTCGACTCCCGGGACGGCGGCCCATCTGGCTCGCAAGCCGGGCGAGAAAATCGAAGTCGTCGATTCGGCGGCGTGGCCGCACGACTGATCGAAGCGAGTCTGCCGCAAAAACGAAAAATGACCGCCAGTTTCCCAGCGGCCATTTTCGTGAGGTAACTTTCGCGCGGGGCGATTAGAGGACGACAGTCTTGCCGGGGATCGCCCGCTGATACATGCCGTCCGGGCCCGGATTCACACGCGAGGGTTTGTCCCAGCCGAGTTCGACGGGGAGGAGTTCGATCTTCGAGGCGAGTGCGGCGTCGTAGGCGATTTCCTTGCCCGAATAAGCCGCCATGCGGCCGAGGATCGCCGTCATCGTGCTCGATGCGCCGTAGGCCGCCTCGCTGTATTCCTTATTCTCGCGGATCGCGGCGAACAGGTCGTCGTGTTCCTGTTGATACGGATCCTTCGGTTCGGACTCGGGCTTGAAGCGCCATTGGTTATCGCCGAGGATCTTGTAGCCGTTCACATCGCAATGACCTTTGGTGCCGACGATGTGCTCGCTGACGGAGTTCCAGTCGGGCACGGCCTGATGGCGGCAGAACGAGTGACAGATCGAGCCATCCGCGTATTCAAACTCGACCGCAAAATGGTCGAAGATCTCGCCGTCATCGGCTCCGCCGTTGTTGAATTCGCGTCCGCCCATCGCGCGAGCTTTGGTCGGCGGGCCCTTCTTAACCCAGTTGATGACGTCGATGTTGTGAATGTGTTGCTCGACGATGTGATCGCCGCCGATCCAGGTGAAGTAGTACCAGTTGCGGAGCTGGTATTCCATTTCCGTGAGCTTGCGACCGTATTGTTTCTCGAGATCCACACGCTTCTTCTGCCACGGGCGATTGCCGTTCCAGTAGCAACGCATCGCGGTCACGTCGCCGATCTGGCCGTCGTGAATGCGCTTCAACGTCTCGATGTAGCCAGCCTGATGATGCCGCTGGAGGCCGACGCCCACCTTGAGATTTTTCTTCTTCGCCTCTTCCGCAGCGGCAATGACCTTACGCACGCCGGCGGCATCGCTGGCGACAGGCTTTTCCATGAAGATGTTTTTGCCCTGTTTCACCGCTTCCTCGAACATCATCGGACGGAAGCCGGGAGGTGTGGCGAGGATGGCCACGTCGCAAGTGGCGATCGCCTTTTGAAAAGCGTCAAAGCCGAGGAACTGGCGCTCCGCGGGGACGTCCACGCGTGCGCCGTGGGTCTTTTCCAAATTGCTGAGGGTGCCCTTCAGTCGGTCCTCATGTACGTCGGCCATGGCCACGAGTTTGACGGGGCCGAGCGGATACGTGCTCAGCGCCTGGTTGGCCGCTCCACCGCCGCGTCCGCCGCAGCCGATGAGCGCGATTTTAATTTCTTCTGTGCCGCTGGCCGCGTGCGCAAAACGCTCGGGAGCGAGGCTGCCGATGAGGGCGCCGCCGGCGATCGCGCCGCCAGTGGTGCGCATGAATCCGCGACGCGAAAACGTGGCGGGTGTGATGTGTGTCGTGGGTTTGTTCATGATGGGTTTGGAGGTGGAGATGGCGCCGATGCTAGCGCCCGCGTGCGTGATTTGGCTACGACTTCTTAATCGGGGAGCCGTGAAAACCTTTGGCTCTTACTCGGCCTTACTGAGCCCCGGGTTGTCCTTTTCGACGCCGCTGTTCCAATACGCTTGCATCTCTGCGGCGGTGGGTGTTTTGAGCGGGCGCACGATGCGGAATCCGAGGAATTGCGCATCGGTGTGGTACCAGATGCTTTTCGGAAGTTGGGGGTCCTGAATCTTCCACGATTTGTCCGAAGCGCGGCGGAATGCTGCGCGGAGTTTCGTTGCATCGTCGTCGTCCCACGAACCGCCACGGGCGCTGTGCGGATAAGGTTTGGTGGCCTTGTTCCAAGGGTCGACGGCGGGCGAGTTCGCGTAATAGGACGCGTCGTACTGGTCGATCGTCCACTCGGTCACATTGCCCAGGATGTCATGCAGTCCCCACGGATTCGGCTTCTTCTTGCCGACTTTCTGATACTTGAAATCGGCGTTTTTCCCCCACCAGCAGTAGTCGCCCATGTCCTTCGTGTCATCGCCCCAGAAATAGGCGGTCGTGGTCCCGGCACGGGCGGCGTATTCCCATTCGGCCTCGGTTGGGAGGCGGTAGAAGTGGCCCGTCTTGGCGCTCAGCCACTGGCAGTATTTGTTGGCCGCGTGTTGTGTCATCGAGATGGCGGGGAAGCCATCCTTGCCCATGCCGAAACTCATCTCCACATAAGGCTGCGTGGGCCGCGTGACGGCGTCGGTCAATGTGTTCAGCGAAGCATCGAGCTTGTGAGATTCGCGCACCTTCTTTTCCTCATTCGGATACATGAAGAGCTCGAACTCGTTCCAGGTGACTTCGCATTTCTCCATCCAGAACGGCGAGATCGTCACTTCATGTTGGGGACCCTCGTCGGAGACCATTCCCGCCGGCCATGCGCGCTTTTCCTTCTCACTTTTTTGAGCGGCCACGGAGAGTGTCTCGAGCTTGCGGCCGGGCTCGCCTTCGGGGCTGCCCATCTTGAATTTCCCGCCGGGAATCGGCAGCATGTCGTAGGTCACTTCGCTGCCGGGGATCGTGCCGGTGTAGGCCTTCATGTCTGCCGCAGAGGCTTCCTTCGACGTTTCGGAGATTTTTTTGAAAATAGCGGTGACCGTCGCCGTTTCAGCCGCGCTGTTCGAGGTCACCGCTTTCTTCCGTGCGATCAATGGGGCGCCATCCGGCCATTTCGCGCCTTCCACGATCCAAGCTTTCAGCGTGTCGGACTCGGCCTTCGCCAGTCGTTCGATCGCGCCAGTGGCCTTGTTCTTCGGCGGCATGACTTTCTTTGCGTCGTCGGGGAGGATCGTCGTCGCGAAAATCTTGCTCTTCTCGGGGTCGCCGGGGATTAGCATCGTCTTCTCCTCCGTCGCAGTGGCGCGTGTCGTGAGGTCGAGGTCAGTCTTTCCTTCTTCAAAGTCGGTTCCTTTGGGATTGTGGCAGCGCACGCAATTTGTCTCGAGGATCGGACGCACGTCCTTTTCAAAATCGACCGCGGCAAAGACAGGCGTGGCGAGCGAGAGGGCGAAGGAGAGAGAGAGGATTTTCATTCGGGTATCAGGTTTTTCGGAAAGGGCTGCGATGTCAATGGGAGCGGCTGGGTGATTCAATCTTCCACGCCGATGTCTTCGTTCCATAGCTCGGGTTTTTCGCGGATGAATTTTTCCATCATCTCGACGCACTCGGGCAGGTCGAGGTCGATGACTTCGATGCCGTGCTGCCGCATGAACTCGGGCGCTCCCGGAAACGTGCGGCTCTCGCCGACGATCACGCGTTTGATCCCAAACTGCACGGCGGCGCCGGCGCAAAAGTAACAGGGCATGAGCGTCGAGTACAGTGTGCATCCCCGGTAGGAGCCGATGCGGCCGGCGTTGCGGAGGCAGTCCGTCTCGGCATGCGTCATGGGGTCGTCGTTTTGGACGCGGCGATTGTGGCCGCTGGCGAGCAGCTTCCCATCGCGCATCAGCGCGGAGCCGATGGGAATCCCGCCTTCGGCCAGACCTTTGCGGGCTTCGTCGATGGCGGCTTGCATGAAGGAGTCGATGTCGGGCATGGGGCGTGAGTGTCGGATGAGAGCGCGCCGGAGAGAAGCCAGAAGTCGGTGGTGCGCGACGCGGGCTTCTGGTAGTGAGCGGCACAGCGATGCCCCACGAGATCCATTACCAATGCCAGCGTTGCACGAACTGCTGCCGCTGGCCGGGCTTCGTGAAACTCGACGACCACGAGATCGGTGCGATCGCCCGTTTTCTCGGGTTGGACGAGCACACCTTCATCCAGCGCTTCACCCGCCTCCGGCCGCAGCGCGACGGTCTCGCGCTCGTCGACAAGGAAAACCACGAGTGCATTTTTCTCGATGGGCGCGATTGCTCCATCCAGCCGGTGAAGCCGCTGCAATGCGCGGGATTTCCAAATACGTGGAATTTCCCAGGTTGGCGCGCGGTGTGCGAGGCGGTGCCGACGTTGCGCCGCGTCGAGGGCTAGGGCGCGACTTCGACGCGGTAGTAGCGCGCGGGTCCGCTCGCGCCGCCCGTGTGGGTGAAGGTGGCGGAGGTGCCCGTGGCGACGACGGGCGCGGGTGAAAGGTCGATCCACGCGCCGCTGCCGAGATCGGTGCGCGTGAGCACGCGGTAGCGTTTGCCGACGACGGATGACCAGACGATCTGCATGTCGCCACCGACCGCCTGCTCGCTTGTGATACGGAGCCGCGAGGCGTTGCTGTTCGGCGTTGTGCCGGCGAGCCACTCGGCGCGGTTGGTGAAGCCGTCGCCGTCGAGGTCGAGGTCGGCATCCGCGGGGTTTGCGGGATTGAGTCCGTAGGCGGTTTCCCACGCGTCGCCCATGCCGTCGCCATCCGCGTCGGCCTGGACCTGGAGGGAAAGCGAACCGTTGCCGGTGCCGCCGAGATTCGTCGCGGAGAGGCTGATCGCCGTGGTGGTGGCGTTGCTCGGCGTGCCGGAGATGAGCCCAGTCGCGGTGTTCACCGTCAGGCCTGCCGGGAGATTCGCGGCGGTGAAACTCGCGGCGTAGTTGGTCGTCACGATTTGATAGCTAAACGGCTGATTGATGACTGCGATTGCAGCAGTGGGGCTGGTGATGACTGGTGCCGGCGGTGTGACCGTGTCGAAGGCGTTGCTTTGCCCGGTGTGCCCGGCACCGTCGTCGGCGGTGAGTTTTGAAGCCGTGCTCGTTTGCGCGATCGTGACGGTTCCGGTCCAGATGCCGTTCACAAAACCGGTCGCCGTCGTGGGTGAAACGGTGACGGAGGAACTCAACGTGAGGCCGCTGTTCTGGACTCCGCGACCGGTGAACACTGAACTGACGGACCAGTCGCTCGCGTTATCGTGATCGGAGGAACCGCCTCGGAGGGCGGTGGGGTTCGTAGCGTTGATACCAGCGATGCCGGCGCTCGTCCATTGGGTTCCCGGGACGAGGGTGAAGCCGTTCGCCGTCAAGCTGATCGTACCGATCTGCGCCTGGGTGTAGCCGCTCGCCGCGAAGTCGCGAATGGTGCCAAGATTGTCCACCAGCATCACCCACGCGGTACCATTGGCCGTGTACCAGTTAATCGCTTCGCCAAAATAATTTTCGGTCGTGACTTCGGTCGCATAGACGACTTGTCCGGATGCCATCGAGGCGGGCAAGGCCCAGATGGTGTTGTGGCGGACCTTCACGTCGGCCGCGGCATTGGCGGCGACGTTGGTCGAGTTGTTCACGAGCACGAACCAGCCGCTCGTGTTCACGGTATTGGCGCTCACGTTTTGGATTTCAAAATAATCAGTCGCGGCGACGCTGAATTCGGTGACGAGGATCGTCGATCCGGCCATTCCGAAGCTGCCGCCGGTGAGGTTTGCCGATCCGGTGAATGAATCGACCGTGCGCCCCTGCGCGTCCGTCGCGCGGATGCGAGCATTGATCGGAACGGCGGCTTGTTGCGGCGAGGGGATCGTGTCCCAAGTGAAGCCTGTTTGAGGGCCCGACGTGGCCACGGTGACCACAAGCGTCTTCGAGTCCGTGCCCGCTCCGTTGGTGGCGCTGATGCTGATATTAAACGTGCCGCCCGCCGTGGCACTGCCGCTGATGAGGCCGGTGCTCGTGTTCACCAGCAGCCCGGGCGGGAGCGGTGTGGCGGTGAAAGAGGAGGGGAATTTCGTCGCGGCGATTTGATACGAGAACGCATCGCCGATGATCGTCGCGGCGGTGAGCGTGCTGGTGATGGCAGGCGGGCCGTCGTTGCCGGGTGAGCCGTAGAGCGCGGCCGAAGGCTGCCAGCTCGTCTTCTTTTTCCAATCGCCCGCTGCGGTGAGCACCGCATTCACGAGGGTCAGCGAGTAGCCGTTGTCGGTGACGGGATACCACGTGGGATCGTAGGCGAAATTCAGGATGTTCGCGTCGTACGGCGCGGGCGGGCGAAAGGCGATGATCTCGCCTGCATTATCGAGCGCGCCTGTGAAAACGCCGGCGGCAAGCGGCACTCCGCCGCCGAACTGCGCCTGGAATGCGTTACGATCGCGGCAAACGACGGTGAACGCGCCCGGCGCGAGGTTCGTGCCTTGGGCGAAGGTGTAGGTGACGCCCTTAGTAAAGCGGACGCCGGAGAGATCGAGCGTGGTCGCGCCGATGTTTTGAAGCTCGATGAATTCGAGGTTGCTCGGCGCGTAGAGGACTTCGGTCACGCGCAGGCCGTTCATCAATGCGAGCAGGTTTGCGGCGGGCGTCGCGTTGGTGACGCCGGGAGTGGCGAGCGTAGTGGGCAGGCTGAACCGCGCGAACGGAGCGCCGCTGTCCGGGTTTCGCCCGGTCGAGGAATCGGAGGGCTGGGAGACGATGTCCACGAGGTCGGAGACGGTGCCATTCTGGCCGATGAGCGCGAGCCAGCCCGCGTAACCGCTGATCTTAAATGGCAAATCCGCCGCGCTGGCCGGAGCGGCGCTCGATCCTTTCGCGTTCATGCGGAGGAAGGACGCCGGCCCCATGAAGGTCAGCGGCGGGAGCGTGCGCTGCGTCGGGAAATTGATGAAGTCGTCGGTGACGGCCATGCCGCCGAGGGCGACTGGTTGAGCGGCGGCGTTGTGTAGTTCGAGAAAATCGTTGTCGAACTGGTAGTCGGGGTTGCCGAGCCATTCGTTGATCTTTACGCCGGAAGCCGCGGCGAGTGTGGCCACGAGTGTGTTCGGTGCGCCAACCGTCGGGGTGCAAAGCGCCCACGTATCGAGCGCGGCGCCGGTGCGCCCGATGGAGTAATCGGCGGGTTGTTCGCCAAAGGTGATCGTGTCGAGCAGCGTCTGGCCGGCCGCGACGGTGTCGAAAAATTGGAGCGTCTGGCCGTCTTGATCGAGACCGAAGCCCGTGTGCAGCCCGGCGGTGGGCGCGGTGTCCGCATACACGATGAGATAAGCGCCGGGGAGGATGGTCGTGCCTGGAGGGAAGACGAACTTCGCCTTCACCGCCGGATCGTCAGTCAGGCTCATGCCGCTCAAGTCCTTGGTGCCCGCGCCGTTATTAAACAACTCGATGATGTCCGGGAATGCGCCGCCGACATTCACGGCGGTCACATTATTCGCCATGATTTCGTGGAGCATCACCGTGCCGGGGGCGCTGGTGAGCGTCGGCGCCGAAGTCGCCGCGGGCGGGATGATGGCCGCGCTGCCGACGAGGCCGAGCAGGTAGCCCTGCCGATTGGTCGCGAAGGTTTTCATCGCCGTAATCGTCGCCGTCGGGACCCAGCCGGTGAGATGGTTGTCGAGGAATTGGTAAAACGCCGGGTTCGGATTGCCGGTCGTGTCTGCGTTGAAAACCGTGCCGTAAAGCTCCCGGATCGCGGTGAAATATTTGGTGCGGAAAGCCGCGTTGCCCGCGACCGCCGTCGTGCCGAAGAGCGGCAGCAAACTGCGGAAGGTGTAACCGCTTTGGCCAAGCTCCGTCGTATCGTAGAGGCCGACGTAGTTGAAAGCCTGTGCATAGTCGCCGAGCCCGAGGATGGTATCCAGGTCGTGCGAGACCATCTGCATTCGACGCTGCCCGCCCGTGCCGGGCGCGAAATAGACCGCGTAATCATCGTCGACCCCATTTGAGATCTTCGTCTCGAGATCCTGGAGGATCGTCATCACCGCGAACCACCGCGCCCATTGGTCGAGGTCGGCGACCGTTTCGATGCTGGAGATTTCTGGGGTCGTAAATGGAGTGCTGTTCCAGTTACCGATGCCGCTGATGCGCGTGGCGTTGCTTCCGGACACATCCGTCGTGGACGAGGCGGGGAAATGGGGCTTGGCCGCGGCCTGCCAGACGGTGAAGAACGAGGTGAGATCGCTCCAGTCGTTGGCGGAGGAGTTGTTCTGTTTGCTCCATCCATCGAGCAGACCGTCGGGAGTGGTTGGGGCGGCCTGGCCGGAGCGCCA
>JAYTDO010000463.1:0-4805 GCA_043735935.1 Chthoniobacteraceae bacterium | reverse complement strand
ACGACCGTTCCAACCCTGACGCTGACGACGCCGACAGCCGGCACTGTGGGCTCGACGTTCGACGTCGCTGGGACGGTGGGAGATAACGTGGGCATCGACCGCGTGGTCGTGACGATTAATGGAGTGGCGCAAAATGCGACGCTTGGCACGTTCGCCAGCGGCTCGGCGAGCTTCACCCTCAATGGCGTCCTCGCCGAAAATGGCAACAACTCGCTCATCGTTCAGGCGTTCGATACAAACGGCAATGCGTCCTCGCCGCTCACCCGTAGCGTCACCTACACGAATACGCGCCCCGCGTTCGCAGGCGCCTACAATGGCCTTCTGCTTCCCGCAGTCGCGCCGTCAAATGATCGGACCGGCCTCGTTACGTTGACCGTCATGAACACGGGAAGCTTTACCGGACGAGTCACGATCGGCAATTCGCAGGTGAATATCGGCGGCATCTTTGGAAACGATGGAACGGCGCGTTTCAACCCGACTCTCGCGAAAACCCTCGCGCTGGTCGGCACCGGATCGGTTCAACTCGGCAACCTGGATTTGACGATCACGACCGACAAGGTCACAGGGCACCTTGTGGACGGGACGAGCACAACCATCGCCGCCGTCGATACAGACCGGAAATTCTTCGATGGAAAGACGCCTGCAACGACGGTGAATGGCAAGTATTTGAAGAACAACGGAGTCTTTACGGTGATCCTGCCAGCACGTCCGATGCAGAGCGGAATGGTCGCGAGCGATTACCCGCAGGGCGACGGATTTGGGACCCTCACGCTTACGAATAAAGGAGCGGCCACGTTTGCCGGAAAACTGGCTGACGGAACCGTGGTAAACACGAGCGGACTGTTGAGCAAAGACTATCGCCTGCCGTTTTACGTCGCAGCCTACGGAAACCTTGGGAGTGTTGCGGGTTTCGTACAGTTTGATCGCACCCAGTCGGACAGCGATTTCAAAGGACTCGGCCTGCAATGGTTTCGCCCGGCCATGAGTGGAGCCACGATGTATCCGAGCGGGTGGAGCGGCGGCATCGCGCTCGACTTGCTCGGCGCCCGCTACGCCATCCCCGCGCTTGGAACCAAGAGTGTGTTTCCGGGCGTAACGGTGACGAAAGCCGGTGGCAATGCGAAGGTGGAGTTTTCAGATGGCCAACTCGCCGCGATGATCTCAAAGAGTGTCAACATCAAGAAGGACAACTCCGTGACGAATGTGCCGTCCAGCGACACGAGCTTTAAGCTCAAGATCAAGGCTGGAAGCGGGAAGGTGAAGGGGACATTCCTTCACAGCGACGGATCGACTCCCGCCTTCGAGGGTCGGATCTTCCAGAAGGGCGCGACCAAGGGGGCCTACGGATATTTCCTCAGCACTCAAGGCGCGACGGGAACCGTGGAGAGCGGAGGCGTGTCCGTAACGCCGAAGTAAGGGTCGCTTTCCTGTCGATTCGCGGAACCCGGCAGCGGGGGATCGGCGTGCTCAGAGTTGGATTCACCGACTTGTCACAGCATCGCCATCGAATCGCCATGAAGCGCGCTTAGCATACAGGCACGCCACCTTGAATATCGACTCTTTTTCCCACACTCACCGACGCGATCGGGCTCCGCTCTGTCGCGTGTGGACGACGGCGCTCTGCGCGCTCGCGGGTGTGCCCGCGATGGCGGAGGTGCAGCCGGCGGAGCCGACGCTTTTCATCCGGGAATATCGGGTGGAAGGCGTGAAGAAGCTGAGCCGCGAGGAAATCGGCGAGACGGTGTATCCGTTCCTGGGACCGGGGCGCACCTCGCAGGATGTCGAGGCTGCGCGGGCGGCGTTGGAAAAGGCTTACAAGGACAAGGGATTCCAAAGCGTCGAAGTGCAGGTGCCGGCTCAGGACGCCCGTTTTGGTGTGATCCGCGTGGAGGTCGTCGAGGCGACCGTCGGGCGCCTGCGAGTGCATGGATCGCGATACTTCTCGCTAGCGGAAATCAAACGCAAGGCGCCCTCGCTCGCGGAAGGTCAGGTGCCAAACTTCAACGAAATCACGCGCGATATCGTTGGGCTGAACACGGTTCCGGATCGCCGCGTGACGCCGACTCTGCGTCCGGGAGTCGTGCCCGGGACGGTGGACATCGATTTGAACGTCAAGGATACGCTGCCGCTGCACGGGAGCGTGGAACTGAACAATCGATTTAGCGCCGATACGACCTCGCTCCGCGTGAACGCTTCCGCGAGCTACAACAATCTCTGGCAGCTAGGCCACACGATCGGGGCGAGCGTCCAGATCGCGCCGGAGCGAACCGACGATGCGAAGGTGTTTTCCGGGTTTTACCTGATGCGGTTTCCCGATCTCACGTGGCTGAACTTGATGGTGCTCGGGACAAAGCAGGACAGCAATGTATCCACCTTGGGCGGAGCCGCCGTGACCGGCCGCGGCTACGTCGTCGGCGGGCGGGCTAACATCACGTTGCCGGTCGGCAAGGAGTGGAATGCGATCGATGGAGCAAGGCCCGAATACCAAGACTGGAAGGGGTTTTACCACTCCGTGAGCCTGGGTCTGGATTACAAGCACTTCGACGAGGATGTGCTCCTCGGCACCAGCGTGAGCCAGGCGCCGATCACCTATGTGCCGTTGAGCGCGAATTACAGCGCGACGTGGGTCGGGAAAGGTCGGCTGACGGAATTCAGCGGCGGTGTGACGTGGGCAGTGCGTGGGATCGGCAGTGATCTCGCGGCCTACGACACGAAACGTTTCAAGGCGGACGCCAACTTCATCTACTTCCGTGGCGATATCTCACACGAACAGGACCTACCTGGCGGCGTGCAGGCCTTCGGGAAAGTGCAGGGACAAATCTCCGATCAACCGCTTGTGAACAGTGAGCAATTCAGCGCCGGCGGACTCGGCACGGTGCGCGGATACCTCGAGTCCGAAAGCACGGGCGACAATGCCGTCGTCGGGAATTTCGAGCTTCGGTCCCCTTCCTTGTTCGCTAGGTTTGGCGACAAGGTGATCACCGACTGGCGCGTCTACGGCTTCTGCGATGGGGCGGTCTTGAGCCTCAACGAACCGCTCCCCGGGCAGGACACGCGGACGAGCCTTGCGAGCTACGGAGTCGGCAGTCGCGCGCGTTTCTTTGACCACCTCAACGGCTCGATCGACGCCGGTATCCCGCTGCTCACCCTCGCTCACAGTCAGGCGCGCGACTTCCTCCTCACCTTTCGCGTCTGGGCCGAATTCTAGCCCGCGCACCGCTCACCTTTTTCACCACTCCGAATGCGAAAGTTTATCCCAAGATCAACCAATCGAATCATTCAATGCATCGCGTTCGTGTTGGCGCTCAGCGCCAGTGCGCACGCCGGATCATGGTGGAATGACGAATGGACCATGCGGAAACAAGTCACCGTAAATCCCTCCGCGGTGGGCATCGCCGAGCCAATCGGCAGCGCGGCCATTCTCTTGCGGTTGCACGACGCGGACATCCAGTTTCCCTCGCTCAAAGACGACGCGAGCGATCTACGCTTTGTGGCCGCGGACGACAAAACGCTCCTCCCTTTTCATATCGAAAAGTACGACGCGCTGATGAGCGAGGCGTTCGTGTGGGTTAAAGTCCCGGATCTTAAAGCGGGCGCCACGACCTTTTGGATTTACTACGGGAACGGCGGCCCGAAGGCGGTGAAGGCGGACGACGCGAAAGGCACCTTCGACGCGGACACGGTGTTGGTGTGGCATTTCGCCGAAAAAGGAGCGGCGGCGAACGACGTGAGCGGAAACGGCAACCACGCCGAGAAGCCGGGAATGCCGGTGGACGCTTCGATGATCGGGGCGGGGCTCCGGCTCGACGGAAAGGTCGGGATTCCGATCCCGGCTTCGCCGACGCTCGCGTGGACAGCCGGTGGCGCGATGACCTGGAGCGCGTGGATCAAGCCGACCTCTCTTGCGCCGAATGCGGTGATCTTCAGCCGAGTGGATGGCGCAGCCAAGTTCACCATCGGGGCGGACAACGGCGCTCTTTATGTCGAAGCCAACGGCACGCGCAGCCCGGCCGGTCCGCCGCTCGCACCCGGTAGCTGGCGGCACGTCGCGGTCGTGGCGAGCGGCGCGCAGACGATCATCTACGTCGACGGTGAATCCTACAGCACCTTAAACGCGGCGCTCCCCGCGCTGAATTCGCCGGCGCAACTCGGTGGCGAAGCGGATGACGGCACGGCTGGCTTCGTCGGTGAACTCGATGAACTCGAGATCGCCAAGGCGGCGCGGCCGCAGGGCTTCATCAAGATCGCCGCCTTCGGGCAGGGTGGCGAGAAGGCAGGAAAGTTGATCACGCTCGGCGCGGACGAAGCGCCATCGTCGTGGATGAGCTGGCTGAGCGGCGGCACGTTCGGCGTCATCTTCAAATCGCTGACCGTCGATGGTTGGGTCGTCATCTGCATCCTCGCCGTCATGGGCATCGGGAGCTGGATGGTGATGTTCAACAAGGTCTCGTATCTCAACGGGATTTCGAAGGGCAACGCCCTTTTCATGCGGGAATGGAAGCATGTGGCGGCAGACCTTACCGTCCTCGACGATGCGGATGCGGACGGCTTTAAGACCATGGGCGGGCGGGTCGACAAGGCGGGACAGCGTGCGATGCGGAACGCCTCCGTCTATCGCATCTACCACATCGGCGTGGAAGAAATCCGGCACCGCCTCGCGGCCGACAAGGCGAACGGCGTCAGTCGCGGTCTCGCCGGTCGCTCGATTCAGGCGATCCGGGCGAGCCTCGATGGCGGACTGGTGCGCGAGACGCAGAAGATCAACAGCCTGATCGTGCTGCTCACGATTTGCATCTCCGGCGGAC
>JAYTDO010000462.1:0-3679 GCA_043735935.1 Chthoniobacteraceae bacterium | reverse complement strand
GGGCTTAGCCCAACAAAGGTACGCAAAGTCCCACAGGATTTTCGCCAACGTTCGGTGCGCAAAGGATTTTTCACTATTTCGCAGCTCCCAAGGCGGGTGCTGGTTTAGTCAGTCAGTTTTGGGGGCTTGATGCCAACCGAATCTTGGAGTTTGTCCTCCGAGAAGTCATACTCTCCCAAGAGGTTCAGATGCCCCCAGGCGGCTGCCGAACTGCGGGACACCGCCTTTAAGAATTTCTCCCGTTTAACCGGGTTATCGATCTCGGCGAGTGTCTGTGACAGGTAAAGATAATTCCAGCAGATGATGCAATTCTTAATGAGCCGTTTGCACGCTTCAGCCATCTGCTGATCTTCCTTCTCCGCTTGCAGAAATTCCCGTGGATTGCCCACCGAGACTGCTCGTGTAAAGGCATGGACGTGCTCGATGCCGCTGAGCACTTTTTCAATGGACATGCGCAACACCGGCTCGTCGATCACCCGCAGAATAAAGATACTTTTCAGGATTTGCCCGAATGCTTTCAATGCGTGATACAACCCGTGTTGCTTCGAATAAGAGTTGAGACGACGGAAGATATCCGATGCGGTCGTTTCCTTGAGTGTGATCGTGGCGATGAAGCGCAGGATGTCATCCCAGAACTGGATGATGCTCTCCTCATCGCAGTACCCCGTCGGCTTAATTTTCCACTCGGAGCGATCCAGGTGTTGGCGGCTCCTGAAGATATAGAGTCGTTGACGTTTGAGGTTCTTGAAACGTGGCGCGTAGGAGACGCCTACCAAATGGCTAGTGCCAAAGATGGCTTCGCTGTAGCCAAACGCATCCGTGGAATGAATGTCGCTTTTGACCACATCATTGTGCGTCAAACCATCGATCACGTAGGCGCTTTCGCGATCCGCGGCGCTAAACACCAGCGAGTGCCATAACAGATCGCGCTCGTCGCGAAAGGTGTAGACGCTCACGCCTTGCTCCTTGCCGAAGTATTTGAACGAATGGTTGGCATTGAGCGAATCGACGCGCACCTCAAACTTCTGACCATCGCTCGAGGTGTGTGAGCGGTCCGCCGTTCGGCGCAGTAGCTTTGGCAATTCGAGTCGATCCATGAGCTGCAGCACGCGATCGCTGGCGGCGGTGATGTTATCCACCGAGAAGTACCAATTGACGGCATTCTCCAGCTCCGATTCGCTGAGGGGGTGAGAAATCCGCGCCATCTTACGGATACCGATGGTGCAGCCGATACCGATGATGCCGGCATACACGACGCGATCATCCGGACGGCCATGATGATGACGTTGCTGCCAGTGCTGGAATTCCTCCATCCAGCCGGTATGGCGATTGACGGTGGCCAGTACTTCCAGAAGCGGGACAAAGTCGCGCTCGGGAAAGAATTGTTGTAGCCCCTCGGCATCACGTTCTTCCAGCGTTGGGGTGCTGATCGTAAAGCCGACCTTGTTGAACTTGATATGCTCGTTCTTGCCCTCGAGAATGTGGGTGTTCGTAATCACGTATTGCCGGTACAGTGCCTCATCGAGTTCAGCGAGCACTCGATGCGGATCGACGAACGCCTCAAGACCGGCCCGTTCGATGAGAAGGCTCTTGTCTCGTTGCCAGCGTTCTCGGTCAATCAGGTACGCATCGAGTGGGCGGTATTTGTAGGAGTGTTCCAGATTCACGGTGCCGGATTTGATGCTGCTCTGCACCTGCAAAAAGAGCAGCGCCTTGTACAGCGACACGCCGAACTTGCCGTCCCGAGTGACCGCCGTACGTTCATCCGGCGTTAAGAAATCAACGGGCGCCGTTTTGTCGATCGCACCGTCCTTATGTTTGAAATGTTCAATCGCGTCCTGCAATTCGCGCGCATTCGGCTCGGCCAGAAAAGTCACGGCCTTGAGGATCGGGCTGACTCGATTCTGCATGCGCACCGATTTGGCCGCCAAGATGAGATAGTAGTCATCCTCGCTCAATTCCGTGACCAACGCCGCTTTCAGTTCGACGAGCTGATCCAGGTCCAAAGACTTCGTGGCTGTATTCTCGGCCAGCAAGGTGCCGATGCGTTGTACCTTCTCGGTATCGGTCAGCGCGCGCTCTTTGATCACGATGCCGATCATCGCTAAGGTCTCCACGATGCCGGGGTCAAGATAGCCGACGAGCGTTTTTAGCGATTCGTTGCGCTGCTCGCGCCGGACGTAACACTGATCCTTGTGCTCGCGCAGGGCGCTGTTCTGGAATGATTGCAGGCTGGGCAAGAGGACATCGACCAGGTTGTCGTGCAGCCGATAGTATTGATGGGCGATAAAGGCAATGAGATGCAGGTATCGCTCGTGCTCGCCGCGCCGGGTCAGCTGAAAGATCTGGGCTTTGATCACGCCAGAGGCATAGTGTTGAATGCCGTCTTTGCCGAGGGTGAGATGATCCAACACGGGTTTGAGCAATCGATAGCGTGCTTCGACTAGCCGCAGATCGGCGACGCGCTCTTTCACTTTCGACGGCTTGGTCGACTGCGACAGCTTCTTCATCAAGGTCAGTTTGTAGGCAGCGTTCGTTCCCGGCGTCGATGCCTCGTCGGTTCGCTCCTGCAGCAACAGGGCATCGAGCAACGCTCGGGTGTCCGGCGTCAGCAGCTCCTTGACCGTCGCCGTCAACCGCCGGTTATGCTGGTTGACGGCGGTCAAGATGAGAGCGGCCAGGCGAAAATAGCCGGGGACCTCGACCTTCTCTCTGACCAGCACCTCGAGGGCGCGGGAGAAAATCAGCTTCGGTTTCAGGTGGGATGTGACCAGGCGGGCGATGTCCGCGCCGAGGAGCGCTCGGTCGTGCGGCTTGAAGGCGCGAAAGCCGTAGAAGTTCAGGATCGCCGCCTGATGCCGAGCCATTGTCTGCTTGGGGTAGTCGGTGAGATCAATCGTCTCCAGGGCAATGCCGATCCGCTCGGCGAGGTAAGCCAGATCGCGGCGATGGAAGGTCTGGACCGGATAGAATCGCCTGGTCGCTTTGAAGTACCCGCAACTCAAGAGAAAGACCAGCTGATTGCTGGACGTGCGCAGGCTGGTGGAGATTCCCTGGATCGACGGGGGAAAGTCGAAGCAGCGTTTGCGCTCAGCGCTATTGAAAATTGGCGGGAAGTCGAACACCTCGCGCTCGACGCTGTTGAGGATCTTCATGCGTGGCATGGGCGGCTCCCTGTCCTTAAGAGGTAGTCGTTGCACGTGGCAAGCGAAGCGAGGGGCGAGAATACGATTTCGCTCAAGCGCCAAAAGGAGAAGTAGAATGCACCGGGGAATACAGGAATGAAAGCCAACAGGGTCGCAAAGCGGGTTAACTTCGTATCGCCAAATGAAAAAGCAAAATCCGAGGTCATCGCCCGCAAGGCGCGGCTCGGGTACGAGAATTTCCTCTACGTCGCGCAGCAGACCCGCCGCAAACTAGATCTGCGCTGAGAGTATAAGCCACGCTGGCTGCCTCAGCTGCTCCCCGGTATCGATCTGAAAGGGTTCTTCCGAGCCATCCAGGACTGTGGTGATGTGCAGCACGAGATCGTGCTCAAACTGCTCTTCTATACGGCGGTGCGCGTGAGCGAGCTCGTGCACATCGAGGTCGGCGATGTGGATCTCGAGGCCTGCAAGACCTTCATCAATCGGGGCAAAGGCGCCAAGGACCGCTACATCCTGTTTCCGGCGAGCTTCCG
>JAYTDO010000461.1:0-11782 GCA_043735935.1 Chthoniobacteraceae bacterium | reverse complement strand
TGCATCTGAATATCCTCGGCGCCGACATCTTCACCCGCGGAGACAACCTCGTGCTCGACATCTTCCGCGTGTGCAACACCAAGTTCGAAGCCGTCACCGACGAAAGGGACATCGCCGCCGTCGCCGGGCGTCTGTCGGATGCGCTGGCCGCCGAAGACTTCGACTTCAGCGGCGACTTGAACAAGGCGATGAAACTTCGCGGCTTTCATCTCTCCCAGGAGTTGGACTTTCCGACTCGCATCAACATCGATAATTTCGCCCACCCCATTTACACGCTGGTCGATATCCAGGCTCCCGACCGCCTCGGTCTGCTCCACCGCCTGCTTCGCGCGTTCGGCCAGGCCGGCACGCAGATCGCCCTCTCCCGCATCGCGACGGAAAAGGGCGCCGCGATCGACAGCTTTTACGTCACCGACCTGGACGGAAAAAAACTCAAGACCCGCGCCAGCATCGAGCGGCTGCAAAACACCCTTCGCATCGCCTCGCATCCGCCAGCGTAAAAGGAGCGGCGATCGTTATCCGACGAGCGCCGCCACGTGTGAAGTCGCGGCAGCGGCGAGCCCTCGCAGATCGTAGCCGCCTTCCATCACCGAGACGACGCGCCCCTTCGCGTGCCGATCCGCCACATCGCAGACGATCCGGGTCAGATCGGCGAAATCTTCATCCGTGAGCATGAACTGGCCGAGAGGATCACCGCACCGCGAGTCGAAGCCCGCGGAAATCAGCACCAGTTCCGGCCGGAAGCGCTCCACCGCCGGCAGCAGCTTTTCTTCAAAGCACGCGAAGACCTCTGCGCGACCGGCGTGCGCGGGCAGCGGGCAGTTCAGCGTCGTTCCACGCCCCGCACCCTCGCCCGTTTCGTCCGCCTGACCTGTGCCGGGATACCATGGCGATTGGTGCGTGCTGAAGAAGAACACACTCCCGTCTTCGTAGAAAATATCCTGCGTCCCGTTTCCGTGGTGCACGTCCCAATCGACGATCAATACCTTCCCCATTCCGTGACGACGCTGCGCGTGGCGAGCGGCGAGCGCCACATTATTGCAGACGCAAAAGCCCATTCCCCGATCCGCCGTCGCGTGATGACCCGGGGGGCGCACGACACAAAATGCCCGCGCAGCCGCTCCCAAGATGACGGCATCGACCGCCGCGAGCGCGCTCCCAGCCGCCTTGATCGCCGCATCCCACGAGTGACGCGAAACGCCCGTGTCGCCCGTGCTCAATTCACGCGCGCCGCCCAGGATTTCGTGCTCCGCGAGCGCGATGTACTCCGGCGTGTGGACGAGGAGCAAATCCTCGCGCGTCGCCGGGGGAGACGCGAGAAGCGCCATCTTTTCCACAAGCCCGGCAGACCGCAGCGCGTCGAGCACCGCATCGTAACGATCAGGCCGTTCCGGGTGTCCAGCACCCGGATGGTGTTCCCGGCAGGCCGGATCGGCAAACAGTGCGGTAGTGTAGGGCATAAATCGCATCCCGTTCATTTCGGAATTCGCTCGGCGAGATATCGCTCGGCAAGCAGACGTCGGCTGATCTTGCCACGTTCGTTTACGACGATCTCAGGAACGATCCACACATCGCGCGGCACTTGCCATTGGCTCAGCCGCCGATGACAAAATTCGATTACCGTCGGCGCACTGATTTCGTCGCCCACAACGCAGGCCACCGCCTCTTCACCTCGCGCGGCGGAGGGCACTCCAAAGACGACCACCTGCCTGACCCCCGGGCACTCCAGCATCCGCTGCTCGACCTCATGAGGGTTCAGCTTTCTGCCCGCGACGTTGATCACATCGGTCGCGCGCCCCACGATCGTCATGCCACGCTCGGACCACGAGATGACGTCTCCGGGGATGAATCGTCCAAAGCCCAAAACTTCCGTATTCGCGTGCGGAAAATAGCCCTCTCCCACCGCCGGACTACCGACCGCGATCCGCCCATCCGGAAGCGCATCGATCGTCACACCCTTCATCGGAGTGCCCACAAATCCGTCGCCCGGACAGTCGCCTGCCGTGTCGTAGCCGATCCCCCCGCACTCCGAGGAGCCGTAGAATGAATGAACCTTCAGGCCGAACCTGGCCTCGAAGCGCACAGCCAGGGATCGTGGAAGGACGGCTCCGGCCGAGATGCAGAGCCGCAGTCGCGAAAGGTCGGGGACATTGTCGAGTTCGACGAGCTTTTGCAAAAAGATGGGCATCGCCGGAAACACCGTCGCCCCGCTCCGCGCAAGCCCGCTGAGGATGGCACGAGGCATTCGATCATTACTGGCAACCAAAGGGACGCCGCGGCAGAGCAACGGGGTGATGAGATTGCTAAATCCGTAGCTGTGCGAAAACGGGATGACTCCGAAATTCAGATCGTCCGCCCCAATGCCCATCGAAGCGCAGATGTGATCGCAGTCTGCCACCAGCTGGTGGGCGCGAAAACGAATCGCCCTCGGCGCGGCCGTCGTGCCGCTGGTGAGCTTTAGAAAGTCCGCGTCCGTGTGAGCAGGCGGGCCTCCGGCAGCCACGGGACGAACGCAAATATCATCCGTCGAGGCTTCGATCAGGCCCACGGCGCCGCAGGTCGAAAGCGCGGCGGCGCGCTCCACTCGCTCAATATGCCCGCCGAGCGGCATCGGGATCAATCGCCGGCGAAACATCGCAAGTAAAAGCGCCGGCCAGATCGGGCTATTGCCGACCTGCACTGCCACCACCGAGCGGGACGCTAAACCAGCAAGCTTTGGCAGAATCTCCCCTACTTCGGCCTCGATGTCGGAAAAGGTTCGGATCGCGCCGCCTTCCGCGTCGAAAATGGCGGTCCGATCAGCGCATCGCGCTCGGGTCGAATCCCAAGCAGCGAGGAACGCATTTTCGTCAGCACGGACAGTCACAATGGTACGGGGAAAATCGTCTTTCTTTTTCGTTGCGGGATCGGGTTCGATCGTTATCGTCCTACTCCCTTTTCCAAGCCATGAAAGCAGATATTCATCCCGACTATAACGAAACCACGATCAGTTGCGCCTGCGGCACGGTGTATCACACCCGCTCGACCCGGCGCGAAATCAAGATCGGTATTTGCGCCGCCTGCCATCCGTTCTTCACCGGTGAGGCGAAGTTCGTGGATACCGCGGGCCGCATCGAGAAATTCTCCCGCCGTTACGCTGGCGTGCAGACTCGGGCCGCCAAGAAAGGCGCCTAGATTTTCAACCTCCAGTTTTGAAACGGTGAAGACGCCATGTGCGCCTTCACCGTTTTCTTTTTCACCATGGACTTCGCACCCCTCATCGCCCGCAGCACCGACCGCTTTCGCGAACTCGAAGCCGAGATCGCATCGGGGAATTTGTATGCGGACCCGAAACGCGCCAAAGAATTGCTGCGCGAACATACGCGCCTAAAAGCGTTGCTCGCCGATTGGGATCTTCTGGAGAAATCGCGAATCGAATTGGCCGGGAATTTGAGTCTCTCGAATGGCGAAGACAAGGAGATGGCGGAGCTGGCCCAGGCGGAGATTCCCGATCTGGAAACCCGGATCGCGAAAATATCCGAGAAGGTGCAGTTTTCCCTGCTCCCGCCCGACCCGAACGAGGACCGCGATGCGATCGTCGAAATCCGCGCTGGCACGGGTGGGGATGAGGCGGGGCTATTTGCTGGCGACCTGTTCCGGATGTACGCCCGCTTTGCCGATACCCACGGCTTCAAGATCGAAACGCTGGAGTCCAGCCACGGCGACATCGGTGGATTTAAGGAAGTGATTTTTAAGGTCAGCGGCCAGCACGTGTTCCGCACCCTTCGCTATGAAAGCGGGGTTCATCGCGTGCAACGTGTGCCGGCGACGGAAGCTCAGGGACGCATCCACACAAGCGCTGCGACGGTGGCCGTGCTGCCCGAGGCCGAGGAAGTGGATCTCGAACTTAAAGCGGACGAGGTCCGCATCGAAGTCTGCCGCGCGGGCGGACCGGGTGGGCAGGGCGTTAATACGACTGACTCAGCCGTCCAGGTCATGCACATCCCGACAGGCATGATCGTCCGCTGCCAGGACGGTCGCTCTCAGCAAAAGAACAAAGAGAAGGCGCTCAATATTTTGCGCTCCCGGCTGCTTGAAAAGATGCAACGCGAGGAGTCGGAAAAATATGCGGCGAATCGCAAAAGTCAGATCGGAACGGGCGACCGCAGTGAGAAGATTCGCACATACAACTACCCGCAGAATCGTGTGACCGATCACCGCATCAATCTGACTCTCTACAACCTCGATCAATTCATCGAAGGCAACATCGCGGAGATGATTCAGGCGCTTCAGGCCGCCGACATGCAGGAGCGCCTTACCGAGGCAAACCTCGCGGCGTAGGCGGAAGTTCGAGCGCTATTTCCCCACGCTGATGAGGTGGGTGAACGTCCGCAGCAACATGCTGCCGCGATGGACGGCGGGAGTGGCAAATGATCCTTCTCCGAGAGGAATGCGGGCAATTTTCTCGAATTTCTCGCCCGCTCCCAAAACGACCAGATCACCGCGGCGGGTGATGTTGTAAAGCCGCCCGCCAACGGCGACAGGCGATCCATAGAAGGGCCCCTCGACGCGCTCGCTCCAGAGCTGCTCGTTGGTCGCCGCACGGAGGCAGGTGACAAGCCCGTTTTCCTTCCAGAGGAATAGCAAATCGCCGATGGCAATCGGGCTCGGCACGTATCCGCCGGTGCGAATCACCTCGTAAACTTTCTCCGGCGGCTTGCCGCCGCTTCCAGGCTTTACCGCGTAGACGAAACTTTCGGCCTGACCTTCGCCACATTGCCCAATCACGAGCCCGCCAGGAGTCACGATCGGGGACGCGACGCACCGTTTCGGCATGAGTCCCGCCATCTCCCAAGTCAACTTTCCAGTGGCCACGTCGACGGCAGTCATTCCGACCGTGCGACTGATGAGGATCACCTCGGTCTTGCCGTCCGGATTCTTCAGCAAACAGGGCGTGGAGGCAGAAGACGCGGTGCCGGGATGCTCATATTTCCAACGATCCTTGCCCGTCTTCGCGTCGAGTCCGATGAGAAAGCTCGGCGGCTGATCCTGATCGAAATTTAACACGACCGTGTCGCCGGCCAAAATCGGCGAAGCACCCGGCCCATGCTGCGAAACGAAGGTGCCAAGATCGCGCTTCCAAACCTCTCGACCATCCGCCTGGTCGAGGGCGACCAGCCCGGAGCCCTCAGGCGAGCCCCACCAGAAATATACCCGCTCCGCATCCACGGCGGGCGACATGCTTGTGTAGCTGTTATCGGAGTGCTGCCGGAAAGCCCCAGTCTCGTATTCCTTTGACCACAGCGTTTTCCCGTCCTTTGCGGAGACACAAAGAATGACACGTTTGGCGGTGCCAGCCGGCGTCGCGGTGACGAACACCCGATCCCCCCACGCGACAGGCGATGAATGGCCCGAGCCAGGCAATTCGATTTTCCAATTGTAATCCTTTTCGGAAAACTCCGCCGGAAGTGACGCGGCTGTGCCCAGACCCGAACCGTTCGGTCCACGAAAACGCGGCCAATCTTGAGCCAGCGTCGGGGCTGTCGCGCACACAGACGCCAGCAAAGTCATGACAACGAATCGGTGAGGGAAGGAAATCGTGAACATGGGCGGCGATTAGCTGACGAAGACATCGGTGTGTCAAGGCGCCAGCACCCGCGGCAAATGAGAAGACTTGTGATTTCCCGCAATTTCCTCAATAACTGATGAAGCCATGTTGCCTGAGTTTACTCCCAGGATTCCGACACTTCGAAAGGCGCATCTGCCGCCGGGGTTCGCCTATCCCGTCGGCGCCGGACCTGTCAGCGATTGTCTTGCCGCGGTGAAACAATTTTCCCGCCTCACGCTGAGCTTTTCAAATGCCTCGCCACTGCTGCGGTCGCCGCTTCGAGTTCCGGGATTTCCCGTTCTCCGTCTGACCTACAGCAACTATCCGCAATACATCCCGCGCAATACTTCGCCGGATGACCCCTCCAAAACGTTCGGCGGGGAACGGTGGCATATCGAGATTTTGCCGACCCACATGGACCGGCGCCCCGTCGTGCAACAACTGATGCTGGATAGCGGCATCGCGCTCCTGCGCGATTGGATCAGTAGCGCCGACGCACCGAAGGGCGGCGATTCCGCCCGCAAAATCGTCGAGGTTTGGTATTTCTACGACACCGGCGTGATCAAACTTCACGTCGTGCCCATCACACGACCCCCGAGCGAGGCCTCCGAGTAGGTCGACTACCGCAGCACGGGCACGGCGACAGCCGCCGCCGGTTTCACCGGAGGTGCCGCAAGTTTTCCGGAGAAAATGAGCAAGCCGAAACAGACGACGTGAAAGGTGAGGACGAGATTGGCAGCCCTCCACCAGCGACCATCCTTCCATCGATTTGCAGTCTTATTCCAACGCGCAAACGCGTCGTAAGCGCAAAGAAGTCCCGCGTGATAGGCCCCGTACATCAGATAGTGCGCGTCGGTGCCGTGCCATAGGCCCATCAATCCAAACGTGAGAAAAAGCCCGATATAGGACGCCGTGTGTTTGCCCTGGAACCACTTGCCTTTCGCCGATGCCAACAGAAAGCGCATGTAGATGTGGTCGCGAAACCAGAACGAAAGTCTGATGTGCCAGCGATTCCAAAAATCGCGGATGTTCCGGGCGAGAAAAGGTAGATGAAAATTCTCTGGCGAATGCACCCCGAACAGTCGGCTGAATCCGATCGCGAATGCGCTGTAGCCGGCAAAATCGAAGAACAGGTAGAAACTGTATGCATACATGTAGCTCCACACGTGCAGCACGTCATGATGCGAAGCCATCCGATCGACCCAATAAGTGCGGATGAGCGCGGCAACGAGGAACTTGTACAGGAACCCGCGAAAGACGTGCTGCACCGCGCTATCAAGGTCCACGAGAAAATCGGCTCGTGTGCGGTTCCGATCCAGGTCCTGCGCGAACCGGCGGTAACGATCAATCGGTCCGGACGATACCGTAGGCCAGAAAAAGAGGAACGCGAGGTAGGTCGCCGGCGAGACCTTTTTCAACACCCCATCCTGAACGCAAAACAGCACATCGAGCGCACGGAACGTCACGTAAGAAATGCCGAGAAATCCAAAAAGGCTGCCGGCGCTGAACTCCGGGAGGAACTTTGCCACCGCAAGAGGCAGGATCGAGAGCACCAAAGCCGCCCGAAATGTCCACTTTGATCTCCACCGGAGCAACGCTGCTACGATCGCGCCCTGCCACGCGGCGTAGCCGCACACGAGCCAGAGTTCCCGGACCGGAAAGCCGGGCCGCAACGCGAGTTCATCGCTGAACTGGGCTAAGCCGACGACGAAACAAACTCCGAATAACCAAGCGCGATTCGAGCGACCGAGTAGCCCTAGGACGATCGTCGGCAGGACGACGTACAGGAGCAGGCCAAAGTAAGTGAAGTCGGCGTAGGGAGTCATCGTCGGTCGCGCCGCAAATCACCCGAGGCGCTCCGCCAAGGCACGCCGATCTGCCTTGCCGTTGGCCGTCATCGGAAAGGCATCGAGAAAGTGAAATTTCCGCGGGATCATGTACGCGGGAAGACGTTCACCGAGTCGCGACTTCAGGCGCGCAGAAAACTCGAAATCGCTGCCAGACTTCTCGACCGCCAGGACCACGAACGCCGCGAGCGAATCGATCTTCCCGCCCTTTTTCACCGGCAGGACGACCGCATCGGCGATCTCCGAGAGTGCCCGCAAATTCGCTTCGAGGTCGCCGAGTTCGATCCGGTATCCGTGCAGTTTGATCTGCCCATCCATCCGTCCATCGCAGAAAAAGAGATCGTCGCGCTCGCGCGCCCAGTCCCCTGTCCGGTAGGCCCTCTGGCCTTCATTCACGGAAAAGACCTTCGCGTTGAGGTCGGGCCTATTGAGATAACCGGGGCTGACATTGGGACCCACGATGACCAGTTCACCCCGCTCGCCCGGGGGCACCGCGACACCGGTCTCATCCCACACTAGCAGGCGAGTGCCGGGCATCGCGTAGCCGATCGGGAGCAATGAATGTTGTGCAATGATCCCTCGGTCGATCCGGACGGAACTCGTCGCAACGGTCGCTTCCGTCGGCCCATACGTATTCCAGACTTCCGCGTCCGAAAACCGATCGAGAAGCTGGGTCGCCGTCTCCGACGCGAGCGTTTCGCCGCAAAACAGGAAGCGTCGGAGCGAGGGAAGCATCGCATGTGAATAACCCTTCTCAATCAAACACATCTGCGCGAATGATGGTGTTGATACCCAAGTTGTTACATTCGATTGTCCGAGTTTGATGTAAAGCTGCTTCAGACTGCCGATTTCCTCTTTGGTGATGCTGAAAAGCGTCCCGCCGGTGACCAGTGAAAGATAAAGATCCATCACTGAAAGATCGAACGAGAATGGCGCTTGATTCAGGAACACCTCGGCCTTTTCCACGAACCGATGCTCCCCGCGCATCCACTCGATGAACGCGGTCAGGTTCGCCATGGTGATGACCACCCCTTTCGGCTCGCCGGTGCTGCCCGAGGTGAAAATGATGTAAAACGGATCATCCGCCGCGACCCTGCGAGGGCTTCCAGATTTCGCGAGATCGGCGATTTCCGCGACGCGTTCCGGGAGGAGCGTGATCGCGGCTCCCGCGTTGGAGACGATCCGCTCGACGCGGTTCGCGGGCAGCGAATCGTCGATCGGCACATACGGCCGCCCGGATTTTACGGCGCCAAGAAATGCGATGAGCATCTCGGGCTCCTTGTGGCCGTGGACGGCGACAGGAGCGCGATTTTCGCCGAGTTCAGCGTCGAGCCAGGCGGCCACGGCATCCGACCGAGCGAGCATCTCGCCGTAGGTCAGCGTGCGGTCTCCACTGATGTGCGCGGGATGATCGGGACACTCACGGCCCCATCGATCGATCTGATCGAGCAAGTCCACGTCCTAGAACCCCTGGTAGACGAACGGCGGCGTCGCGAAATCGCCCCTTCCGTACAAGACGATCAGCCCGGCGATGATGCCGAAATAATAAAGCACAAGCGCCGCGATGCGGAGGCGCGGGTGAGTTTCCAACCAGACATTGACCATGACTCAAGCGGAGGCCAGCCGTCGCAGCACATCCTCGATCACCTTGCCCGGGGTCGCCCACGCTTCGCGGTCGAATTCCGACGGCGAAATCTCGACGCCCATTTCGCGCTGCAACGCCACGATGAGTTCCACGGTCTTCATGGAGTCGAGAATCTGAAGGTCGTAAAGCGCCAGGTCGGGATTCTTGCGCACCTCATCCGTCTCGGCCACTTCCGTGAGCACATTGAGGATTAGATCGGTTTTGTCGGCAGTCATAAAAAGGGGGAAGGTCGATCAAAGGCTAGTGATTCGCCCGTGGAAGAAATCGTCGAGCGCTTTGTTATAAAACAGCCAGCCCTCGGCGCTAAGATGATCCTGAAAATCGTATAGGAAAGCCGAATCCGTCTCGTGCTCGCGAAACATGAGCACCCGATAATCGAACCCGGTAATGAGCGCGTTGAGGCGGTTGACGTAGGAAAGCCGGGCCGAGTTATCGAGGCCGTAAACTTCGAGACGGATGTCTTCGAGCGGCATGCTCAGAAAAAGAGGCTGGCCGCCGAGTTCCTTGATCGTCCGCAGCAGCAGCTCGAAATCCGTCCATTCCTGCGCGTGCGCGAGAGCCTGCTGGAAGCCCTTCGCGCGGCTTTGTTTCGAGGCCTTGCGCTTGGCCACCTCGTTCTTCTTCGCCTGCACGACCGTCGCATTCGCGAACTGCGCAGCCCGCTTCAGGATGTCGTTCCAATTCAGCACACGCAGGCCGTGTTTGGCGTCAGGATTGAGTTTTTCATCCTCATCCAGGATGTGGAGCGCGGTCTCGAAATGATCCTGCGTCCGGCCGACCGCACTGGTCAGTCTCCCCAGCGGCAAGATCCCCGCGTACAAGAACCGATCGAGCCCCGTATCGCCGGCGAGATGGTGGAGGGCAAAATCCAGCACCCAGAGGTCATCCGTCGTCGTGGGATAATCGAGCATCCGGCGCGCGACGTCCCGCTTCAGTTCGTGGCTGAGATCAGGGCTGAAGGCGAACTGCATCGCCTGCAAATCGGAAAAGTTTCCCAGGTAATACTTTGGGTCAAACTCCTCGGAAAAAAACCAGCCGGGCGAGATGGAATATGCCAGCTTGCGACCCGTCACGTCCGGGCCGACTGCCGCGATCTTTTGCAAAATCGCCAGCGACGTAGCACCCGGCTTTCCGACCGGAAAGACGCGAAAGCCAGTCGGGTAATCTTGAAAGAACTGGACCGCGTTGTTCGGCATTTCCTTCGCAAGCTCCGAACTCCCATACATCACGAGCAAGTCGGACTGCCGGTAAGCCTCTTTCTGGAGCGCGATCCCCTGGAGTTTCTCGTCCGAAAACTCGGGCGCCAAGGCGTGCACAAACTGCCCTTCGAGCCGCTCACAGTACACCACTCCAGCACCAAGGGCGCACGCGGCGAAAAGCAGCGCGCATAGGGCCGCTTTCAGGTGGGATAAATTGGGAGCTTGGCCGGAAGGCACGGGGGTCATGGTGAGCGGCGCGGGGATATATTCAACTCCAAGATGCCGCGCCAGCGCATCGCTTCAAGGAAGGCGCGGTTCATGGGAGTCGCGCTCCGATAACCTCAAGCGACCCTGTTTCTTAGCGTGCCCACTCATCCTCCGTCCCCTCTCCTGCTTGCCGTTCCCCGCGACCACCCCCATCCTCCGCCCATGCGTCTCCTCATCCTCAGCCTCCTCCTCATCGCGACCCACCTCCGCGCCGACGACTTTCTTCCCGGCGCAAAACGCATTCTCTTCCTTGGCGACAGCATCACCTACGCAGGCCAGTACGTGGACCAATTCGAGTTCTTCCTCTTCATGGAATATCCGGAGCGCAAGTTCGAGGTCATCAACTGCGGCCTGCCCAGCGAGACCGTCTCCGGCTTGTCCGAGGAAGGCCACGCCGGCGGGCAATTCCCCCGCCCCGATCTCCACGAGCGCCTCGACCGCGTACTCGCGAAAGTGAAGCCCGACCTCATCCTCGCCTGCTACGGCATGAACGACGGCATCTATCTCCCGCTCGACGATGCTCGCTTTGGAAAGTTCCAGGACGGCATGAAACGCCTGCATCTCGCCGCGACGAAGGCCGGCGCGAAGATCATCCACCTCACTCCCCCCATCTTCGACCCCGGCCCCGGCGCGGATCGCGCATCGAGTTACGACGCCGTCCTCGCCCGCTACTCCACGTGGCTGCTCGATCAGCGCGCCATCGGCTGGCAGGTCATCGACCTCCACGGGCCGATGTCCGCCGCGCTCGACGAAATCCGCAAGACCGACCCGGCCTTCACCTTCCAGAAAGATCACGTCCACCCGAACGACGCCGGCCATCTTGTCCTCGCAAACGCCATCCTGGCCGGGCTGAAATCCGATCGCCTCGCCGCCTTCGGGCTGCTCGGCCCGGATCAACCCCGCACCGACGCCATCCGCAAGCGCGGCCGCATCCTCGCCGACGCCTGGCTCACGGAGACCGGCCACAAGCGGCCCGGCATGGCCAAAGGGCTCCCGCTTGCCGAGGCGCAAGCAAAAGCCGACGCTATCGAGAAAGAGATCCGCCAGTGAGCGAGCCGGACCCGGAACGGCCCGCTCGCCGCATCCGCTACAGCGGCAAAAACCCGCGGCGCTTTTCCCAAAAGTACAAGGAGCACGCTCCGGAACGTTACGGCGACGACGTCGCCAAAGTGCTCGCCAGCGGCAAGACCCCGGCCGGCATGCACCGACCCGTCATGGTCCGCGAAATCCTCGACAC
>JAYTDO010000460.1:0-4656 GCA_043735935.1 Chthoniobacteraceae bacterium | reverse complement strand
AGCCAAGGCCGCTCGCCCGGACCTCGCACCGACGTCTCGCTCCCCCGTTTCATTTTCCAAACCACCGCCGATCTGCACGTCACCGACCACGAAGCCTTCTACGAAACCGCCGGGCAGCGACTGCCGACCATCACCGCGCCCAGCATCTTCTCGCTCGCGCGCGAATACGGCTACAACACGAACCTGCTCGGCTTCTACCTCCCTTACCGGCAGCTCCTCGGCGCACAGGTCGACTACACGCTGGCCTTCAACATCGAACCGAAAAGCGATTCACTCGCCGGGCTCGCGATGGAACACGCGCTGAGCAATCTCAACTTCCAGCGCGACCCGATCAGCCGCCACACGACCCAATTTTTCGGTCCTCGCTCGCGCGAAAAATACAGCACGCATTGGGACGCATTCACGCGAAACCTCCGCCAGACCACGCTCGGCATGATCGACCAAAGTTCCGCGAATACGCTGTCTCTCATTCACTTTCCCGTCCCCCATTGCCCGTTCGTTTTTAATGCCGACGGCACCTTTCGCGGCCCGTATCGCGGATCAAAAAAGGCGCACGACCCCGAAGGCTACGAACGGCATCTCGCCTTCCTCGATCTGCTGATCGGCGAGTTCATCAGCCGTCTTCGCGCGACCGGAAAATACGACCGCTCGCTGATCGTCATCACCTCCGACCACAGCTGGCGCCAGGACTACGAGTATGACGGCGTGCTGCGCGACGGCGACGGTCTGCGCCACGTCCCACTTTTCATCAAGCTGCCCGGCCAAACTGAACCCAAACGCATCGATTCCACGACCGAACTGACAACGCTGCGCCCTCTCCTCGACGCCGTGCTGCGGGGTGAAAGCGGAGAATCTTCGCTTCCCCTTTCCCGTTGACGCTCCCGGCGACCGCCCCTATCAACCGCGCCATGTCCCGCCCGGAATTTTACCGCCTCGTCGAAGGTGTGATCGAAGAACCCGCCGGCTCGCTGCAAGGCGACACGCCGCTCGCGGATTTTCCGCTTTGGGATTCGATGGCGCTCGTCGGCCTCATCGCGGCCATCGACCGCGAATTGGGCGTCACCGTCCCCGCCCGCCAGCTCATCGCGGCTCGCACCGCTGACGACATCGCCACACTTCTGGGCGACAAAGTCGCAGCCGCTTAAAGGACACGATGTCCGACGTGAGGATCGAGAAGGTCACGGCGGAGGCGTTTGAAGAGGTGCTGCCGCTCCTGGCGCCTTTCGAGAAAAACAATCCGCACCTCACGAGCGACCGCTGGCGGCGGCTCTTTCATTATCCATGGAAGGTCGCGGACGACACCCGCGGCTTCGTCCTGCGCGATGGCGGGCGGATCGGCGGTTTTGTCGGCACGCTGCTTTCAGAGCGGCTGATCGCCGGGAACCTCGAGCGTTTTTGCAACATTACGTCGTGGATCGTCCTGCCGGAATTTCGCGCGCACAGCTTTCCGCTCATGGCCGAGGCGCTCGCAGACACGGACGCCACGATCACCGGCCTGACCTCCCCCGCCGAACACGCGCGGATGAACGCGCTGCTAGGATACCAACCCCTCGAAACCCATCTGCGGATCATCCTCCCACGCCCGAATCTTCGCCGACTCGCCGCCGGCCTGCGGTGCCGGAGCGCCGAGTTGGAAGGCGAAGAGCGGCGGCTTTGTGAAGATCACCGTCAGCTCCCGTGCCGCCAACTCTCGCTCACGGACGGATCGAAGACCTGTCACGTCGTCTTCACCCGCACGAAAGGCCGCCGCTATTGGTTTTCGCACGTCCACCACATCAGCGATCCCGAATTTTTCCTCGGAACGCTCGAACGCTGGCAATGGGCGTTTTTCCGCGCGCACGGCACCGTCTTGACGATGATCGATGAGCGGCTGGTGGCTGGTCGCGACATCCCCGGCTCGCGCCTCGCGGCGCTACCGACGCCTCGCCTGTTCATGTCCCCACGTCTGCGCCCGGAGCAGATCGACAATCTTTACACCGAGCTCGTCGTGCTCGGGCTGTGAGTCGGATAAACCCAGCGGTGATAGAGCAGGAACTTCACGGCCGCGACCGGCGTCTGCACGCAGAGGAAGACGAGCACCACACCGAGGCGCGTTGAGCCGAATTGCTTCAGCCCGGTGAGGCTCACGACATAGTTGATGGCGAAACAGATGGCGATCGCGGCGAGGTAACGGTGCAGGCATTCGCGCCAGCCGCGTTCGGTGCGGAAGTTGATCCGGTAATTCCAGATCGCAAAGACCGTGGTGACGACGACCAGGCTGACGGCGAGCGCGCTCCAATCCGGCCATCCAAGCCGTCCGCGAACGATGAAAAAGATCGTCGAATTGATCGCGACGCTGAGGCCGCCGCCGACACCAAACCAAAACAGACGCGAGAGGATGGACTGCGTTTCTTTCATGAATCAGGAACCGCGCGGCCGCGGAGATAGGTGCCGACAAAGGGCAGGCCGCCGAGCGCGGGGAGCAGGTAACGCGCGGTGCAAAGTAGTCCGAGCGCGGCGGCGGTCGGCGCTTCAAAATACGGCGCGTACAAAAGGACGAGCGCGGCATCACGAGTGCCGACGCCCGCAAAGGTCAGCGGCATGAGACCGGCGAGGATGGCGAGGGGGGAGATCGCCAAATTCGCGAGGAACGGCGCAAAGGCGCGGAGGGCGAGGATGAACATCCAGATCTGCAACAGGTGCAGGAACCAGATGAAGACGGACGTGCTCGCGATCTTGATGAGCCGGGCGCGGCTCGACCAGAAGTAGGTGTGCATCTCGCTCCACGACGCGCCGAGTTTTGCGAATTTCGCGCGGATGGCGCCCGGCGCGAATCGGCCACCCAGATCGAAGAAGAGGTGGGCGAATTTCTCCGAGCCGAGCAGCAACAGCCCGAGGACCAGCAGCGTCGCGACACCCGCCGTCATCGCCCAGAAGAGCGCATCTTTTCGAGGATACAACGCGAGGCCGAAGGCGCACCAGAGCAGCAGCGAGAGCATGTCGCAGGCTTTTTCGAAAACCACGAGCGACAGCGACAGGGAGCCGCCGATGCCGCTGCGATCACGCATGAACCAGGCCTTCGCGAGGTCGCCGCCCTTCGATGGTAGCACCATGTTCAGCACGCTCGCGACGAGGATGAGCCGGTTCGCCTCTCCGAAACCGAGCAGTCCGGTGCGCGGCATGAGCTGCTGCAAACGCCACGCGGTGATGAGCGTGAGCGGCACGACCATGCCGAGGCTGAGCGTCATCCAGAGCGGATCGCAGTGCGTGAAAACCGGGATGAGTTTGGCGAAGTCGATCTTCGCGTAGATGAACGCGAGGATGCCGAGGCTGACGACGAGCGAGACGATCTTTTTTTTCACGACGCAAACGCGACCGGCTTCACCACGTGCGCGTCACGGTGAGCGGTTCGCCGTCCTGGAGCTCGGCGGCCGGTGCCGTCAGGTCTAGCCAGGGCTGGAGCTGGCCGGGTTGATACGTGCGGCTCATCACGACGTAGATTGAAGTCTGCGCGGCGCCGATGCCGACGGCGCGGACGTCGCGCCAGGTTTTTCCGCTAAGATCGTCCACGACATGCAGGTGATCGCCTTCCCATCGAAACAGGCGATTGAAGCGGAGAGGCGCGGACTTTTTCCCGGTAATGAGGATCTTCTGCAGCAGCTTGCGGATGAGGTCGGGAAAAAAACGGCCCACGGTGAACATGAGCCCGCGCAGCACGACGAGGTTGAAGGTCGTCATCTGTTTCGTCTTGGCCCAGCCGAGCTTTCCGCCGACGCCTATTTCGTCAGCGCCGAGGTGCGTGTCGTATTTGGCCACCATGTGCGCGACCGCGTTGCGGGTGCATTTTCCATACTGGAAGAGCACGGAGAAGTTGGTGTCGGAGTGGACGAGTTGATTGCCACGGAAGAATTTGAAAACGCCGCCTTTGTTCAGCGACAGGAAGAGGGTGGCGTCACCCCGCCGTTCGATGATCAGGCCGGCGCGCTTGAAATGCAGGCGCCCGGTCGGAGGCGCGAGCGCAAACGGGCGCTCCCCGACGAAGTGCTGCCACGCGAGCAGGTAACTCCATGTATGATGCCCGAGGATGTGATCATCCGCGTAACACGACCCGAGGCCGCGCTCCAGGCCGGCGAGGAAGCAGTCATTGACCGCAAGGGCTTCCGGCAGCCATTGGCCGGCAATTTCGAAGCCGTGCGGAAAAAAGTTGTACGTGTTGCGGCTGGTGTATTCGCCACCGAACGACCCGTCGGGATGCACGAAATTCGCCGCGAACAGGATCGCCTTTTGCAGCGCGATCTTGAGTTCGCTGCTCGGCGCGAGCGCGTGGATTTGGGCGAGTAGCGCGATGGTCAGCGTGTGGTATCCCGGGTCGCAGCCTTCGTATTCCTGAAACCATCCTTCGTCATCCTGCCACTCCAGCACGCGCTTGAGGCGCTTCGCCTTGAGCTTTTCCCATCGGTCGCTGGAAAAAAGTCGCCCGACGCGCTCCAGACAAAGGACGATGAGCGCCTGGTGATTCGTCAGTCGTCCGCTCTCGTGATGATCCGCGAGCCAGTCGGCGCGCTGTCCGAAGAAGTAGAGCATTTCGGAATCGTGCAGATCGAGGAGCGCGTAACTCTCGATGCACGCGAGGAGCGAAAATGCGGCGGCGCCCGCGGCTTTTTCAAAAGGGAAATA
>JAYTDO010000459.1:0-2817 GCA_043735935.1 Chthoniobacteraceae bacterium | reverse complement strand
CACCGACCCGCACCGCGACCTCCGCAAATCGCTGGAGAAGCGCCTCGCGGACCACCGCCGCCATTTCCGCAAGCTCACGGAATAACGCGCGGGATGCATCCGTCTTCCCGCATCGCACATGGAGCCTGTCCCACGCGCGCAGTGTTCGCTTCCGCTGTTCGTGATTGTGAGTGCCCCGACGCGGCGGCATTCTGCCGGGGATGAAATCACTCCCCAGATTCGCCGCAGTGGCCGGCCTTTGTCTCCTCCTGCTTCGTCCCGTCCCTTCCTGCGCAGATGAAGTCACCGCGTCAAAATCACCCGTCGCGGACATCGCGTACAAAACCGGCGACAAGCTCGGCGAATACGAAGCGCTGCGTTGCAAGTTGGACTTCTATCTTCCGCCCGGCGGGAAAAATTTTGCGACGCTCGTGTGGTTCCATGGCGGCGGGCTGAAGGGCGGCAGCAAGGATGACAAGGGCACCGCCGCCATCGCCCGCGCGTTTGCGGCGGACGGACTCGCAGTGGCTGTCGTGAATTATCGGCTCAGCCCGAAGGCGACCTACCCGGCGTACATCGAGGACGCGGCGGCGGCGTCCGCGTGGGTGCGCGCGCATATCGCGGAGCACGGCGGCGATGGGGCGAAAGTTTTCATCAGCGGTCATTCCGCGGGCGGCTACCTCGCGCTCATGCTCGCGATGGACGCGCGCTGGCTGAAGCCGCACGGACTCACGCCGGATTCCTTTGCGGGCTACATCCCGATCAGCGGCCAGACGATGACGCACTATACCGTGCGTGAAGAGCGCGGCCTCACCAAGGAGACCATCACCGCCGACGAGGCCGCGCCCGTGCATTACTGCCGCAAGGACACGCCGCCGATATTCGTCCTCGCAGCCGAACACGATATGGCCGCCCGCGCGGAGGAAAACGAATACCTCGTCGCCACGCTGAAAGGCGCGGGGAACACGCGCGTGACGTATCAAAAAATCCCCGACCGTGATCACGGCAGCATCGGTGGGAAAATTTCCCAGCCCGGCGATCCCGTGCGCAAAGCGATCCTCGATTTCATCGCCGGGACTGCGCCAGCGACGGGGCGCTGAAGCGGTTTGCTGTTCGACTATTTTTGTTGCAGCCTTTTCTCCAAGTCATTTGGAGACATGAAAACCAGAGCCTTCCCGGCTTTGCGTTGCTCCAACAATCCCCGTTTCGCGAGGTCCAAAAGATCCAGGCGGGCGGTGTCGTAAACAATCCCGTGCCGCGCCATGTGCCCGGCAATGTTGTAGTTGAATCTCGGATGCCGGACTGCGTGGGAGAGGACCGCCTGTTGGCGGTGGTTCAGATCTGGGAAACCGCCGAGGAGTTTCATGCAAGTGCGGGTCTCGCGTGACTTCAACTCCACGTAATCGTGCAGTTCCTTGAGCGCCTTTCGGATCACCTCCGCTTGGTGAATGATGAAATACGTCAGATCATTTTCGTCCGTTTCCGTTTGCAAAAATGCAGTCCCATATTGCACCGGTGCCTTGCGGAGGATTTGCGAGATGGAGACAAACTCGAACAGCCAGTAACCCGCGTGCAGCATCTGCCAGTAAAATAAGGCGCGAGCGGTGCGTCCGTTGCCGTCCACAAAAGGATGATCATACGCGAGCCAGAAGTGCAGGATGATGCCGCGGATGACCGGGTGAATGAAGTAACCGGGTGTTTTCGCATTGGCAAAATCACACATCGCTTCAAGACGAGCCGGCAATTCACGGGCATGGGGCGGATCGTGAAGCACACGCCCTTCAATGTCTGAAACCTCGATGCGCTCGTTTGCACGGCGAAACCTTCCGGCAGCATCGGCAACATCAAGCGCGCCTTCCGCTATGAGACGATGCACATCCAGCACCAACTGCGGCGTCAGCGGTTCCTTCTTCAGCTCCACGATACGCTGCATGGTCACGAAGTTGTTGAGGATCATCCGTTCGCTGCGGTCACGCGGTGCCCGGCCCTCGGCGAGCATTTTTTTCGCAACCTCGCGGGTCGTCGCAGCGCCTTCGAGTTGGCTCGACGTGATGGCTTCCTCCATCAACGAACGCACGACGTAACGGTCCCGTTCGTCACGATTCGTCACCGGCTCGGGAATCTGGATGAGCGTGCCACCATCACGATCAATCTGGTGCAGGAGCTCGGTGACAAGGTCAGGGGCCACAAAACTGAACGGGCTGGTTCCTTTGTCCATCAGTGGAATCTCTCGGCGGGTCGTAATGCGCTTAAACTTGAGGCTGAGCCACCATTCCTCCGTGGAAATTCCTTTCGGTGGCGTGCGATATTTTAATTCGTCCCAATGAAAATATTTCTGTGCCTTGTGATCGTCTCGCCCACCGAGAATTAGGTGCAGACGTGCTGCCTCAGTGATCTTCTTGAGCAGAGACGAAAATGATGGCGGTGTTTCTGGAATGCGCATGGCACTACCGATTTGGTACCGATTTATACTGAATCGGTAGTTGAATGCAACTTTATTTACCGATTCGGTAGGGATCGGTAGCAAATCGGTAGTTTCGCCAACCACAACATCATCGGCAGGTCCATCGCCTGCGACACATCCTGTCGCGCACATTGCCATTTTGGGCATTCCTTGAAATCATTCCGTGAGCCTGCCTTGCGAGATGGAGCCGAAACAATTTGAACCGCTGGTTAGTAAAGCCAAACTACGCCCTGTCCGCTATTCTCCTCCCGCATGAAGAAAATTCCCCTCGCACTCCTCGCGTTCCTTTTCACTACGATCCTCGCCGCCACTTATGCCGCCGATGAAAAACCCGCGCGCCCAAATATCCTCTTCATCATCTTCGACGACTGGAA
>JAYTDO010000458.1:0-11779 GCA_043735935.1 Chthoniobacteraceae bacterium | reverse complement strand
CGCCTCCTGGATGCCGGAGTTTCCAGGGCTTTCCGACGCGAAGAATTGCCGCGATTGGAAGCCCGGCTTCGCGCTCGATGAGACGAAGATCCGCGATCAAGACGAGGCTTACTGGAACAAATATCGCGGCACGCCAAAGGCGTTCGTGAACATCGCGGTCGGCCAGCAGATGTGGGGCAATCGATGGGGCGAACTGACCTCGATCCGCTATCCGGCGACCGCGCTGGAGAACGCGCTGTCGTCCGAGATTCGCGCGAAGCTGACGCTCGCGCAGATCGGGATGAATTTCCTCCCGCTCCGGGAGCAGGCGCTCGCCGCGACCAAGGCGCCCGTGGATTTCGGGCAACTCTTCGTGAGCTTTTCATTCTTCCTCATCGCTGCCGCCGCGGTGCTCACCGGACTGCTCTTCGTCTTTTCCATCGAGCAACGAAACGCGGAAGTCGGCCTGCTTCTCGCGCTCGGCCTGCGGCAGGGCATGGTGCGGAGGATGTTTTTGCTCGAAGGCGCGCTCATGGCGCTGATCGGCAGCGCGGTCGGCGCGGTCGGCGCGGTGATTTATACGAAGCTCGTCCTGCGAGCGCTCACGACCGTCTGGAGCGGCGCCGTGGGTGCGGTGAAATTTGAGTTCTCGATCCCGCCCGCAACGCTGGCGACCGGGATCGGCGCGGGCGTCGCCAGCGCCGTGCTCGCGATGTGGCTGGCGAGCCGGAGGCAGATGCGGCAGTCAGCGCGCCAGTTGTTGAGCGGGGAGTTCGGCGGCGGAGGCGAGGCTCATGGTAAAATGAGGACGGCGCTCCCGGCGGTTTTCGCCGTCGCATCAATTGTGGCGGCGGGAGCTTTGTTGGGGCTCGCCCACGGGGCCGAGGCGTTCTTCGGCGCGGGCTCACTGCTTTTGATCGCGGGAATCCTCGGGGGATTGATCGCGCTGCGAGCGATCGGTCGCGGCACCGGACTGGAGACGCTGGCGCAGCTCGGCCTGCGTAACGCCGCGCGACGGCGGGGACGGAGTCTCGCGACCGTCGGAGTGCTCGCGAGCGGCGTGTTTATGGTCGTGGCAGTCGATTCGTTCCGGCACGGTCCGAACGCCGAAACGATCGAGCGCGACTCGGGGACAGGAGGGTTCGCGCTGGTCGCGGAATCGGCGCTGCCGATTTATGAAGATCTGAACTCAACCAAAGGGCGCGAGGCTTACGGGCTGAATGAAGCCGACCTCAGCGAAGTGAGCGCCGTGCCGATGCGGGTGCGCGATGGCGACGATGCGAGCTGCTTGAATTTGAATCGCGCGCTCGAACCACGGCTACTCGGCGTCAAACCGGGCGATCTCGAAAAGCGAAAGGCTTTCGCGTTTTCCTCACCGGCGAATGCCGGCTGGAGCATGCTCGACGCGGAGGCCGCGGACGGCACGGTGCCGGGAATCGTGGATGCGGCGACGTTGCAATGGGCGCTCCAGATGAAGCTCGGGGACGTGCTGACGTATCAGGACGAGCGCGGCGAGCCGCTGCGCGTCCGACTCATCGCGACGCTCCGCGGTTCCATCCTGCAAGGCAGTGTGCTCATCGCGGAGCGGGATTTCACCGCGCGGTTTCCGAGCAGGGCCGGCTATCGGTTTTTCCTCATCGATGCACCACACGATCGTTTGGATGTGGCACGCTCGGAATTGAGCCGCGGCTTGCAGGATCGCGGCCTCGAAGTGACGCCGGCGGCGCAACGGCTCGCGGAGTTCCAAGCGGTCGAAAACACGTATCTCTCGATCTTCCAGGTGTTGGGCGGACTCGGGCTGCTCCTCGGCAGCGCGGGCCTCGCGATCGTCGTTTCACGCAACGTGCTCGAGCGGCGCCGGGAGTTCGGCTTGCTCGAAGCAGTCGGCTTTCGCCCGGCCCAACTGCGGTCGCTGGTTTTTGCCGAACATCGCTGGCTGATCGCGTGTGGACTCGCGATCGGCACCGCAAGCGCGCTCGTGGCCGTGTGGCCGAACCTGACGGAGCGGGCGAACGGATTTCCCTATGGCGAAATGGGGCTTCTGCTCGCGGGCCTCGTCGTCGGGTGCATTTTCTGGGCGTGGCTGGCGACGCGGATCGCCCTTCGCGGCAGCGGGGTGGCGGCGCTCCGGGCGGAATGAACAATGGAAAAGATATTTTGACTTAAGGATGCTGGGGCTGCGTCATTACCTCAATGGCTGGCGCGTGGCGCCGACCGAATACAGTTAACCCACATCAACCTATGAAATTCAGAATCCTCCTCACGCTCCTGACCACCCTCACGCTCGGCTTCACCTCCACAGTGCGCGCCGAAGAAGACACGCCGCTCGCGAAAAGCATGTCGGCGATGAACAAAAGCCTGCGCATGCTGAAACGCCAGCTCGCGGACGCCACGAAGAAGGACGACAACGTCGCCCTCGTAGGAAAGATCAAAGGCAACATCGCCGAGGCGCTGAAGCTTCAGCCCGCCAAGACCAAGGATGTGCCCGAGGCGGAGAAGGCGGCTTACATTGAGAAATACAAGGCGCAGCTCGGCGATCTCGACAAGACCTTCACGGGGATCGAGGACGCTCTGAAGGCGGGCAAGACGGACGACGCCAAGGCGCTCTTCGAGAAACTCTCCGAGCAGAAGGAGAAGGGTCACAAAGATTTCGGCGCGGACGACGACAAGTAATTCGCACCCTCTTTTTCCATCGATGCTGGACTGACGCAGCCCCGGATCAAACCGGGGCTGCGTTGTCTGGAATCACCGGTGGATCGCAATCAACCCGCCTGCACCAATGACGCGCCAGCAAGTCCTCGACCTGTATTTCATGGATGCGCGCTCGAAGCTCATCGACCTCGCGGCGTTCCTCGATCGCGTGGACCGCGCGGAAGGTGAGCCGGATTTCCGCCTGGCAGCGTTTCGCAAGGCCGTGGAGCAATTGCAACTCGGCGACGCGACGCGCGCGCGAGCGGTGCTGATGTCGCTGAGCGATCCCACGGTCGAGCCGATCGCGAAAGCTCCGGGCAAAGGCGCGGTCGGTGCGTGGCCTGGACCGGACCAATCCTGATTTTTCAAATGCGATACATCGAACCGCACGGGCACATGGTGAGCCGGACGACGGATGACTACGAGGCGATGGTCATGGCGGGATGCCGTGCGGTGTGCGAGCCGGCGTTTTGGGCGGGCTTCGACCGCAGCGGGGTGCAGGGGTTTTACGATTATTTTTGCCAGCTCACCGACTACGAGCCAAAGCGGGCGGCGAAGTTCGGGCTGCCGCATTTCACGTGGCTCTGCATCAATCCGAAGGAATCCGAGGACATGGTGCTGGCGGATGAGGTGCTGAGTATCATCCCGCATTTTTTGGCGAAGCCGACCGTCCTCGGGATCGGCGAGATCGGGCTGAACAAAAACACGCGCAATGAGATCAAAGTGCTCGAACAGCACATCGACCTCGCGGCGCGGCACGATCAGATGATCCTCGTGCACACGCCGCACCTCGAAGACAAACACAAGGGCACGCGGCTGATCCTCGATGCCCTGAAGGCGAACGGACGGATCAAACCGGAGCGGACGATCATCGACCACGTCGAGGAGCACACGATCGCGATGGTGCTCGACGAAGGGTTTTGGGCGGGCATCACGCTTTACCCGGAATCGAAGACCACACCGGCACGTGCGATCGACATGTATGACGTGTATGGCGGGCAGCGAGTGTGGCTGAACAGCGCGTGCGATTGGGGCCGGAGCGACCCCCTCGCCGTGGCGAAGACGGCCCAGGAAATGCGGCGCCGCGGGCATCCGGATGAGACGATCGACGCGTTGGTCTACGGGAATCCGATTCGCTTCCTCTCACAGAATCCGCGTTTCACGGCTCGCTGATTTTACGCCAGCTGGCGTTCGGCGGCATGATCGTTGCCAAACGCGCGCCGGGCTGTTTCCATCTGCGCCTCTCCACTCCCGGGACCCCCATTTTTCATGAAAAAACTCGAAGCCATCATCAAGCCGTTCAAACTCGAAGAAGTCAAAAGTGCGCTCGCCGACATGGGCGTGGATGGGATGACGGTGACCGAGGTAAAGGGGTTCGGCCGGCAAAAGGGGCACACGGAGATTTACCGAGGCTCGGAGTACACGGTGGATTTTTTACCGAAGGTGAAACTGGAGATCGTCGTGAGCGATGAGCTGGCGGAGAAGGTGGTGGCGTGCATCGTCGCGGCGGCGAAAACGGGGAAGATCGGGGACGGAAAGGTGTTTGTGCTCCACGTCGACCAGGCTGTCCGCATTCGGACGGAGGAGACGGGTAACAAGGCCGTCTGAATTGGCTCTTTAGGACACCGAGATCACGAGCGCGGTGGTGTTATCGCGACCGGATCTTTCGAGGGACTCCGTGACGAGACGCCGCGCGGGTTCGCGCTGGGGCGACGCGGGTTCGCGGAGCAACTCGGCCAGTTGGTAGTCGTAAAGCCCGTCGGTGAGGCCGTCGGTGCAAAGCAGGAAGATGTCTCCGGGTTCATACGCGACGGCTCCGAGCTGCGGGTCGACAAACTGATGTCCCGCCCCGAGGGCTTTTTGGAGAAGATTCCGCCGCGGATGCGTGCGCGCTTCCCGCTCGTTGATGTCCCCCCGGCGAAAGAGCCAGCCGACGTGGGTGTCATCCTGCGTGAGCTGGCGCAGCGTCCCGTCGCGGGAGGGCAGGTAATAAATGCGACTGTCGCCGATGTGGGCGAAATACATCCATCCGGGCGTGAACCAACTCAGGCTCAGCGTCGCGCCCATGCCTTCACATTCCTCGTACGAGCCGCCGATAAACATGAGCGCACGGTGGATCTGGTCGAAAAGTTCCGTCAGCACGTCCTCTCGACCGGCTTCGAGACCGACGGCGGCTTGCTTGAACGACCGCGGCAGAAGCCGGGCGACTTTATCGACGGTGATCCGGCTCGCGAACTCGCCGGCAAGCGCGCCGCCCATTCCATCGCTCACGGCAAAGACGAAGTCCGTGCTATCCACCGACGCGTCGCCGATCTTGCCGAGGTGGTGAATTTCCTGGGCATCGAATTGAAGGCCAAGGAACGAGTCCTCGTTATTTTTGCGGACCTTGCCGCGATCGGTCAGGCCCGACCAGTGAAGGCGCGGGGGAACGCTAGGGTTTGGGTGCATCGGTGTCGGGGAGGATCGTGGCAAACTCGAAATCAATGAGGCAGAATCGGCCGTCGGACTGGCGGTAGGTGACGTTACGCATCTCAGCGTCCTCATGCCGGACGCCGAATGGGATGAGTTCAACAAAAAGTTCCCGGGTGCGAGCTTCGTCGAGGTGTTCGACGCGGGTGCCGCAGTTGGTCGTCACGATGCAAAGTTGCTCAGGTTGCTCCTCGAGTAGTCTGGGCACAAATGGACACCCTCGGGCCTCAAGGTGGCGAAGAACGCGCACCTCATTGGCAAAACGAACCTGGGCGTCGGGCCCTCGAAACGTTTTGTGCACACGCCCGTCGAACCCGATCCGAACCGTGGCGCGCAGGGTATCCTTGATCTCGTGCATGGCTGGTGAAGGTGCATCTCTTTAGGGACGGGGCAAGCGCGCACCGCGCGCACGCCCTGATTAAGGGATGCTGACGAGATCGATTGATGGAAGAGCGTGGAACTTTGTCTTGAAGTCCCCGACTGGCATCGGTTTTGCTAATGTGCGCCTGCGCTAAAACCCCTGCCATTCAGGCCCAATCCAAAACCACAACGAGCACCCAGCGCAGCCAGCTCAAAAACAGACAAACCAACCACCGACAACATGGCGAAGTACAAATTAGAATACATCTGGCTCGACGGCTACGAACCCGTCGCCAACCTCCGCGGCAAAACGCAAGTCAAAGAATTCGATGCGTTTCCAACACTTGAGGAGCTCCCGCAATGGGGCTTCGACGGGAGTTCCACCCGCCAGGCCGAAGGAAAGAGCTCCGACTGCCTGCTCAAACCTGTCGCCGTTTACCCCGATCCGACCAAGGAGAACGGGGCACTCGTCATGTGCGAAGTCCTACTGCCCGATGGCACCCCGCACCCGAGCAACAGCCGGGCCGGCATCCTCGACGATCCGGACGCTTGGTTTGGTTTTGAGCAGGAGTATTTCCTCTACCAAAACGGCGTTCCGATTGGCTTCCCTGAGGGAGGCGGCTTTCCGCCCCCTCAAGGCGAGTACTACACTGGCGTGGGCTACAAAAACGTCGGCAGCATCGCCCGCGAAATCGTGGACACGCACCTCGAACTCTGCCTCGCCTGCGGCATCAACCACGAAGGCATCAACGCCGAAGTGGCCAAGGGCCAGTGGGAATTCCAGATCTTCGGCAAAGGCTCGAAGAAAGCGGCCGACGAAGTCTGGATGGCCCGCTACCTCCTCCTCCGCCTTTCCGAGGAATACGGCGTGGATGTAAACTGGCACTGCAAACCGCTTGGTAAAGACGTCGACTGGAACGGCTCGGGAATGCACTCGAACTTCTCGACCAAGCACCTGCGCGAAGTCGGGGGCAAAGAATACTTCGAAGCCCTCATGGCCGCATTCGACAAATACAAGAACGAGCACATCGCAGTCTACGGACCGGACAATCACCTCCGCCTCACCGGCCTGCATGAGACGCAGTCCATCGACAAGTTCAACTACGGCATCGCCAACCGCGGTGCGTCGGTGCGCGTCCCGCACAGCTTCGTGAACAACGGTTACAAAGGTTACCTCGAAGACCGCCGCCCGAACTCGCAGGGAGACCCCTACAAGATCGCCAGCCGCATCCTTCAGACGATCGCAACCGTGCCGACCAAGTAAGGAAAGCCTCCTTCATGTAGAATCCGAAACGCCGTCCCGCCGAAATGCGGGGCGGCGTTTCCATTTTCGCCAGAACTCCTCGCCCAACTCCGCCTTGCCTGCGCCATCCGACCGCTCTACTATCCGCGGCATGATTCGAGAATCAATTCGCGTGATCGCACACCTCGCGCTCCAAGGTCGGCTTGGAAAAACTGCCGCAGCACTCCTCTTCCTCTCTGCAGCGGCCGCTTCGGCGCAGACCGTGCCTTACGCATTCGGCAGACAGAACACCTACACGTTTCCCTACTCGATGCTCGGTCGCGTCGAATACCTGAAGGGCTCGGCCGGCTACCACGGCTCCGGCGCGATCATCCGACCGCAATCCGTGCTGACCTGCTCCCACGTGCTCTACGATCCCAATACGGGCTGGAGTTCGAACGTGAAATACGCGCGCGGTGCCTATGGAAACACGTGGCTCCAGCGCTCGCGGGCTGCCACCCTCTACACGCTCGGCGGTTATCAGGAAAACGCCCGCGCCTATGGAGGAGCCGACTACCGCGCTTTCCAATACGACCTCGGCGGAATGACGTTCAGCAACTTTCCCGGCCGCGGTGGTTCGACAGGCTGGGGCCAGAATCCATCCGTGCTGACCACGCCCGGCTACTACAAGGCGGCGTTTGGCTACGGTGGCGATGAGCACAACGGCAAACTCCTGCTCAAGCTCGAAGTCTACAGCACCTACTACCAATCGCTCGGCGGATATTACCTCACCAGCGCCGCTCACTCGGAACACGGCATGAGCGGCGGACCTCTAATGACGCAGTACCCCGACGGCTCATTCCGGCCCATCGCCGTGATCGTTTCCGGAAATGCTTCCGGCGAAGGCTACTACCGCAGCGGCATTCACGCGATCGATGACGACGCGGTGCGTTTGATCCAACAAAACTTCCGCTAGTCGGAAACCCAGTGATCTCCGCGCGGATTCGCTTCGCCATCGCCATCGGGATGGCGACTGCCGGAGCGGTCATTTTCATCAACCGCGAGGCGGCAAAACCAGCACCCAGCGCGGACCCGCAGCCCGCGTCAGCGCCGACGCCAAAGCGCCTGGCGGCGGTCGACGCAGCTCAAACGCATCCCCCACCCACGCCCGTGCCATACACCGACATCGCAGCCGCCATCGCCGCGATCCTCGATCGCATCCGCGCCGACGATCCGGCGGGGTCCGTCGCCGCGCTCAACGAACTGCGCGATCAGCTCCGCGCCGCCGATCCGCAAGCCGCCATCCGGGCGATCCGCACATTCCTCGCGACCGGACGCGATGCAAAAACCGGAGCGCCCTTCCGCATCGCCGGCGACGGCCTGCTGGACACGGCCCCTTCGCTCCGCGTTTTCCTGCTCGACGTCCTAGGTGAACTCGCCCGCGCCAATCACCAAGGCGACGCCGCGGAAGTCGCGGCCACCATCTTTTCGCGGAAAGACTCGGCGGACGAGTGGGCCATCGCCATCCGCAATACCGCCTGGATCGACGGCAACGCACCGGCGCTCGCACAGCGCTTTTCCGAAATGCTCTCATACCCGCCGTGGCGCGACGACCCGAGCGGCGGCTACATCGAATCCTTCGACGTCGCTGTCTTTACGCGCGACATCAGCCTGCTCCCCCGACTCGCCGAAATGACACTCCTGCCGGACGAGGCGCCGCTGAAGCGAGCTGCAAACGTCGCCCTCGACCGGCTCAGCGAAAATGCTCCGCTCGAGGTGATGACCTATCTCAACGAGCACCCGGACGTCATGGCCGCCAAGCCCCTTCTCCGCGCCGACTACTTCACCAAAGCCGACCTCGACGACCCGCGGCACCGCGCCGCGCTCGATACCTATCTCACACGCTCCGATGTGACCGTGGAGGAAAAGACGAAGTTCGTCCGGGTGCTTTTGGCTCCCGGAAAATTCGTCAGCCCGGCGCTCCTCACGCCAGACCGCATCGCGCCCGAGCCGCCCGACCGGACGCCTGCACTGCAAACAATCATCACCGGCTGGCGGAATTCGGGCCGCTATCCGGAATTACGAACGGTGTTCACCGAATCGCTCGCCGACCTCGCCGAGGAATGAACGGCGATAGCAGCCCTTGCGTGTTCAGCCTCGTGGGATAATTTGCGCATCAACGGACGATACCGCCATGCACCGCTTCACCGCCCTTCTCCTCGCCGTCCTCCTCCCGCTCGCCGCTCGCGCCGCCACTCCCGAAACCACGGGCCTGGCCGCCGCGCAGACGTTCCCTTTCTCGATGGCGGGGCAACTGACCTTCCTCCTCGGAGGCGATCCGTACGTGGGCTCCGGCACCACCGTCCAACCGCGCGGCGTCCTGACTGCAGGACACAATCTCTACGACTCCCTGCTCGGCTGGTCCACGGATCTGGTCTTCCGACGCGGCCACTACGATGCATCCAACCTCAGCGTGCGCCGCCCGAATCGGATCTGGGTCCTCGCCGGCTACCAGACCAGCAGCGACGCCTTCGGCGGCGACAGCCTGCGCGCATTCGCCCACGATACCGGCGGGCTCACCTTCACGAAAAATGTGGCAAACGGCGGTTATCTCGGCTGGACGACCGACCCGACACTACTCACGGGCAATGCGGCGAAAATCGCGCTCGGCTACGGCGCCGAAACAGTGAAACACGACGGCGAACGACTGCTCTCCGTGATCCCAGCCACTGCGTTCGCACCGGTTTTTAAGAACTTCTACGAAAGCCAAGGCACTGCCATCGAAGGCGGCATGAGTGGCGGACCGGTCATCTGCACCCTGCCGAACGGCAATCCTTCGCTCTGCGGCACCATCGTATCCGGGTCGAATGCACCGATCGCCGGCGGCATTCGCATCATCAATGCCGGGGTCTCGGCATTCATCCTGAACTACCTCGCCGACAAACCAAATTAGCCTGTGGAAAGGCGCACGGCTCTCCTGCTCGCGCTGTCTGTCGCGTTGTCGGCGCTTCTCCTCGTCTACTTTGGAGATTTTGGCCGCGTCGGCGCGACCACCGCAAGATCTTCGCCCTCCACATCACCGGGTGCGACCCCATCCCCGGCTGAACCCACGCTCGCCGGACACATCGCCTCGATCCTCGCAAAACTCCGGCGCAACGCTGCGACCGCCGGCGACCTGACAGCTCTGCGCCGCGCGCTCTTCGCCGATCCCGCTGCGGGTATCGCAGCGATCCTCGGCTACCTCGTTTCGGGTGAAGATGCGGCCACGGGTCAAACGCTCACGGTCGGTGCGAGTGGAACGCTCTCCGGCGCCCCCACGCTGCGAATCTTCCTCCTCGACATCCTCGGGCAGCTCACCCGGATCACCGGCGGTACCGAAGCCGCGGTGGTGGCCCGGCGGATCCTCGACGGAAAAGACTCGCCCGACGAATGGGCGATCGCGTTGCGAAACGTCGCGTGGGGCGAACCGAAGTCGCGAGGTTATCTCGCCGCCAAGACACACGACCTTCTCGCCTACGAACCCTGGACCGCCTCGCCCACCGCCGGCATGCTCGAAGCCTTCGACGTCGCCGTGTACTCCGGCGATCCGACCTTCATCCCGCAGCTCGCCAATCTCGCCCGGAACGGAAATAGCGCCGTCCAGCGCGCTGCGACCCTCGCGCTCGATCGCCTCGCGCAAACTTCGCCACTCGCCGTGATGAATTTTCTCAATGCGAATCCGGACGAGATCGCCGACCGACCGTTTGTCCGTGCCGACTATTTTGCAAAGGCAAACCTCGCCGACAACGCCCAACGCGAAGCCGTCGAGCACTACCTCACCCGCCAGGACGTGGGTGTTCCCGAGAAGACGAAATTTCTACACGCACTCGCCTCACCCGGCAGCTTCGTCGGCGACAGTCTCCTCTCCACCGCCGCAAAACCCACCGACGACGACGCCCGCTACGACGCCATCGCAATGGCAACCACCGGCTGGCTCAAAAGCAGGCTGGCACCCGAAGTGAGCGGCGAGATCGCGTGGCTCTTCACGCGCGTCACCGCCGATCCATAACCGCAATGCGCCCGAATCGGAAACTGCCGTCCCCATTTCATCCACTGCACTGATGGGACAGGATTACATGATGCGGCTGATGGAGCAGGTCGGGCGAATGCTCGCGACCGTGGTCGCCCACCGAAAGGCGGGGCGGAATGCCGAGGCCGCGCAGGAAATCGAGGCGAGCTGCAGCGAAACCATCGGCCTGCCTTGGGATGTCGTGCGGCGCTCCTCTCCCGACGCCATCTGGGAGTCGTTGCAACAAAGCGGCGGCATGCGCTTCTCCCGCGCCGTGATGCTCGCTGAACTCCTGATCGCCGACGCCGAGTTGAGCATCGACGACGGTCGCCCAGCCGACGCCATCCGCAGTCGGCTACAGGCTTTTTGCCTGCTCTCCGAATCGATCGGCGTCCTCTCGCTCGACGAAGCGGCCGTCTACCGGCCGAAACTCGCCTTCCTCGCGGGGCAGCTCAACGCGATCGGCGGCCCCTACATCCGCGAAACGCTCGACCGCTACCGCAGCCGCGGCTAGTCGTCCTTGTGCACCGGTTCGGCACGCCGGACCGGCATCCCGTCCTCGTCGCGCTCTTCTTTCGCAGGCGCCTTCTTTTTTGAGCCTTTCTTCTCCTTCGGGAGATCCTTGAAGATTTCGCGGAACACCTTGCCCGCGATCGGCGCGGCGGACGTGCCGCCATGCACGTCGTCGCTGTTATGCTCCTCGCTTTCGTAAAGCACCGCGAAGGCGTAGCGCGGTTTATCCGCCGGCACGTAGCCCGCAAACCAAGCCGCCGTGCGTTCGGCACTTTTCGGTCCCCACTGCGCCGTACCCGTCTTGCCAGCCATTGCCACGCCCGGCACCTCGGCCTGGTGCGCCGTGCCGAGGCCGCCGGAAACGACACCGGTCATCGCCTTGTGGACTTCCTTCACGATGTCCTTATCGATGTCGATCAACGCCCGGGCGCGCACGTCGTAAGCCGTCACAATTTGGTTGTCGATCGTCTGCACCTGTCGCACGAGCCGGGCGGCGT
>JAYTDO010000457.1:0-19147 GCA_043735935.1 Chthoniobacteraceae bacterium | reverse complement strand
CCGTCGCGCCGCCGATGGTGGGGTCGGTGCTGTTGACGATGTCGGGGTCCATCCCGTAGTCGAGGACCTGCCCATTGATCGGTCCCAGGGGCCAACCGGCGGGCGGCGTGCCGGTGGGCGATTGGGTGATGACGTCGCCGGTGAAAATGTAGGTCTGCGTATCGACGTTGGTCGGCAGGTAGCCGGTCTTGAAAGCGGCGGCGCGCAGGACGGTGGTGCTGCTGATGGTGATCGGGCCGCTGTAGACGGTGCCGTTGGTGTCGGTCGGCGTGGAACGATCGGTGGTATAGCGGACGGTGACATCCGGGGTGAGCGAGGTGATCGAGACCTGGACCGGCGCGGTATAAAAGCCGCGTTTCACGCTGAACTGGGTGTCAGCGACTTTCCCGAGGAGGGAATAGGCGCCGTTGATCGCACCGGGAGTCGTCTTGGAGCTGTCGTAAAAGACGGACTGCGCGCCGACATTCAGCGATCCGGCGATCAGCTCCGGCAGGACGAGGAAGGTACTATCGCTGGCACTGGTGTTGAGGCCGTGGATGGCGAGTACATTACTCCCGTTGGCGAGCAGAGGGAGATTGGCAGTGATATTCACGGGCTCGACCGCGAGCGACTGGGCGTCAGTGCGAGGGGTGCCGGTGGCGGAGGAATTGTAGACGGGCGAGGCGGGAGCGTTGCGCTCGGCGACTTTGGTGCCGTTGAGGTAGGCCACGTAGCCGTCGTTGTAGCGCATCTTCAGGGAAAGCGTGGTGAATCCGCCGGGGCCTGTGCCGGTGAACGGCAGCCGCGTATAACAGCTCGCGTTCACATTCCGCATCGGCGTCTCGATATTCGTGCCGATGACGCCGCCGCTCGATCCGCTCGGGATGGTGAACGCCGGAAGACCGCCGTTGCCCGTGTCGCCGACGAGCAGGAAGTTCGTCCCCCATGCGGTGAGAGTGCCGGGCGCGGCATAGAACTCGACTTCGTCGCCGCCGTAGCCTTCCCACATGATGACCTCAAAAGTGTGGTTACCCGCCGAGAGTGTGACCGTGCCCAGGTGATCGATCGCGCCGTGGTTCGTGTCGTCGACCATCACGTCTGCGCCGTCGATGCGGATGCGACCGCCGTCGTCGGAGTTCAGCCCAAAGGTCCACGCGCCGGCGGTGGGGATGACGATGGTTCCGGTGGCCTTGATGCAATGCACGTCCGGGCCGCCGCTCGGGAAGGGGAGATTGCCCGAGTAATGGCCGTCGCCGCCGTCGCCCAGATAATTGACCGTGTTCGCGACGACCGTGACGTCGACGAGGATCTGCGGGCTGTTCGCGGGCTGGGAGAGAAGGTCGAGCGTCTGCGAGAGGGAGGTCAGGCTGCCGTAAACCGTGTCGTTCTTTTTGACGGAGCGCACGGTGATGCCCGGGACGAGGAGGCCGAATCCGATCCCGGTCGGTCCTTGCGCCCAGGAGGTGTGGTTAAAGCCCGTCGCCGTCCAACTGGTGCCGAGCGATCCGTTTGGCGGCACGAGATAACGCGCGGTGGCGCCCTGCGCGGCGTAGTTCGTGGTCGTGAATTGCAAACCGTAACTTTCGTTCTTCGCCTGTGCCGGAAAGGCCGGCGCATATTGCTGCTCGATCGTCGTCCCATTCGGCTGAATGAGCGCGAGATATTCCCCGGTGGCTTTGAGGGAAAAGTTCGTATGCAGCGGCTGGCCGACCGTCCGTTCGTTCAGTCCCGAGGCCCACACGATGAGGAATTCCCCGGGGCCGAGGGTGACCGCTGGGAACGCCCATTTCGTCAGCACCGTCGCGTCGTCGGTCAGATACCAACCGGTGAGGACGAGCGGGGAGGATGCGGGATTGTGGATCTCGATCCAGTCCGAATAAACGCCGTGGTTATCGACGATCGTCGAGACATTATCCGCCATAAACTCGGAGATGACCGGATTGGCCTTGAGCGGGATCGCGAGGGCGGCGAGGGCGAGCAAACCGGAGGCGGCGAATCGGAAGAGTTTAGGGGTAAACATGTTCGGGGTGGCGGAACGTATGGGCATTTTTCCCGATCGCAACCTTGCGATCGACCGAGCCTGCGGATTCCGTCTGGCATTCGGGAAAAAGTCCACGCGTGATTTAACCGCCCGACCGCGCGGTGGAGCGTCGCGAAACGGCTCTCCGCACCGGGACCGGCGACTGCGATGTTCGCGGAGCGGGAGTTACTTCCGACGGCGACGGCCCAGAAAGGCGGCCCCTGCGAAGGCGAGCAGCCCGAGCGCCGTCGGCTCCGGCACGACACTGTATCGGAGGGAGACGCTCCCGGCGTTTTCCTGCACCCAAAAGACACTCTGGCTGTAAGGATCGAAAGTGACCCCTTCGCCAGCCGCCTCACTGATGAAACTCGCCGCCGGGACGTTGTTTAGCCCGAGGATGGTATCCGTCGAGGGACCAAAGGAACCAACGATCGACCCGACCAAGCCAAGGGCGAACGAACCCGTATCGATTCCGCTACCGGAATAGGCGGGGATCGTCAGGCCGGTCAGGCGCAGAGTGATGCCGATATTCTTCGTAAAGGCGCCGCTCACGTTGAAGGTCTTGTTTGCGTCGAGTCCGAGCGTCGAACCGGCCGATCCCGCGGTGAGATTGCCGTTAAAGGAGATCACCCCGGGATTGCCGCGGGTGAGCGTTCCGGCGCCGAAGGTGAAGGTGCCGTTCGTCGCGTCGATGGTGCCGTTCACAGCCAGCGATCCGCCATTCAACTTGTAAACGCCAGTCCCCAAGCCCTGGACATCCAGTGCGCCGGAGACATTCACGTTTCCGCCGGTTTGGGTGACGGTGCCGTTTCCGGTCCCCTGCGTCCCGATGTTCAGGGCGCCGAGCGCATTGATCGTCCCGCCGCCGGAGACATTCAGAGCCGCGAGGCCTTCCTCGCCGACGATGAGTTGCGCCCCCGCGTCGGTCTGGCTGAAGCTGCCTCCGCTGATCGCGAGTGTGCCCTGGCCACCGACAAAACGTCCGATGACGGGGAAGTTCGTCGCCGTCGCCGTGCCGCCGGTTTGTGTGAAGTTCCCGGTGCCGCTGGCCCCGATTTGGAAGTTCGCGCCGATCGCGAGGATTCCATTGTTGAGATTGTAATTACCCACCGCACCGCCGGCTTCGCCGAGCCGGGAGTCGTAGATGGCAGTGTCGATCGTCATCGATCCCCCGTTTTGGGTAAAGGTGCCGGTGAAATTCTTGCCGATGATCGCATTGCGGACCGAGAGGGAGCCGTTGTTGAGGGTGTAGCTGCCATTTGTGGCTGGGCTCGCCGTGGGGCCTTCCTGGCTGCCGATCCAAAACCGCGCGTTCTGATCCCCGCCGCCTTGAATGACCGTTCCCCCGTCCTGCACCACCGTGCCTGAACCTCCGCCGAAACCACCTTCGGACTCACCGACGATCATCCACGTCCGCGCGTTGACCGTTCCGGCGGTGATATTCACCTGCCCCGTCGCGCCGCGCGTCCCGACGGAAAAATCGCCGTTTGTAGTGAGTGAACCGGTGGTGTTGACACGCAGAGTGCCGCTGCCTCCGGGAGTCACACCGCGGCGACCGCCGATATAGAGATTGCCGGTCGTCAAGGAACCCGAACCGAGGGAGTTCGCCGCGCCGGTGAGATTATAGGTGCCCGTTCCGCCTTGTTCGCCGACGAACGTCCATCCGCTGTTGGAAAATGTGCCGGCTGAGTGATTCACGGTACCGGAGGTGCCGCCGCCGCTCCCAATAAAGGGATCCTGAATGGACGGAATATTGCCGGTGATGCTCACCGTTCCGCCGTTATTGATGAACGCAAAATTGCCGCCGCCGCCGGTAGGGACGGCGTTTTCGAGCCAGCTTCCAGCCGTGTTCCAGTCGCCGGTGGCGACATTGAAATGGTAGTCGACCGCCTTGACCGATGTGGGCGCGAGGAGCAGGAACGTGGCGATGCCTCCGGCGAGGATGGCGAGAGGGCGAGGGGATTTGGACGTGGTCATGGAATGAGGGATGGTGGGGGAGGCTCTTATTTCGGGGGAAGTGAGGGCTTTCCACTACAAGCTGCGCGGTGATGCGCAAGGCCTCGAATCCACATTCATATCACGTTTATCCCCATGTCCGCGTCCTCGGGGTTTTTACCCCGCGGATGAGTCTCCTCGAAGGCTTAGAGTTGGGACGGATTCTGTAGCAGGGCCGCGACGCGCTGGAGCAAGCGCCCCGCGCCGCCGCCGTCGAGCACGCGGTGATCGAAGCTCAACGTGAGTTGCGCCTCGGTCGACGGCAGGAATTCGCGCGTCTCTTTATTCCACCACGGCACGACCCGTCCGGCACCGAGGCCGAGGACCATCGTCTGCTCCGGGAGCGGGATCGGCGTGGCCCATTCGAGACCGAAGGTGCCGAAGTTCGTGACGGTCGCGATCGATCCGCCCTGCGCCGTGCCGGGGAGTCGGCGCAGCCGGGCGAGTTCCACGAGTTCATTGTAACGCGCGACCATCTCGGCAAGCGGAGTCCGATCGGCATTCCGCAGGACCGGGACGAGGACGCCGTCCTCCGCTTCGACCGCAAAGCCGATGTCGATCGCCTTTGGATGCACGATCTTGTCGCCGATGAGTCGGCCCGCGGGCGCGCTGTTTTCAGCGAGCGCGAGCGCGAGCGCGCGGAGGGCGTAAAGCGCCGGGCCGGGCTTCGGATCGCTGGACTTGCGGTGCGCGAGCAGCGGATCGAGCACGACTGAAAGGCCGACCGTCGCCAGCGGGCGCGTACACGAACGCCGCATCGCATCGGCCACCGCCACACGCATCGGAGATGCTTGCGAAAGGTGATGTTCATTGAGCCGCGCGATGAATTTCTCAAAGTCGTCCACCGTCACCCGACCGGCCGCACCGCTGCCCGCGAGCCCCGCGAGGTCCGCGGCGTGCAGCCCGAGTTCGTTCATGCGCGCCTTCAGCCTCGGCGAAAGATACCCCGCGCCGGCGGCGTGCGCCGGGACTGGCAGGCCGCGCACGGTTGGCTCGACCGTCTGCCGGCCGGGAAGGGGAGCCGGCGCCGCGGTCGTTTCATCCGCCGCGACCACCGGCGCTTCGGGCGCTGTGTCCAGGCCGAGCCGGGAGGCTTCATCTTCGCTCACCTCCAGCCAGCCCAGCGTCGCGCCGACCGCGTAGCTCTGCCCCACTTCCACAAGCCACTCCACGATCCGGCCACGGCAGGGCGCAGTGACGCCCATCGTGGCTTTGTTCGTTTCGACTTCGACGATCTCCTGGTCGCTCTCGATGCTTTCGCCGATCGGGAATGGCAGTCGGACGACCGTGGCTTCGGCGATGGACTCGCCGAGCTGCGGCATGATGACGGGGACGCGGGTCATGGATGCGAACATCGGATTGAAAGGTTAGAGCCGGAGGAGTTGCCGCATGGCGACGGCGATGGTGCGCGCGGTCGGACGATGCGTGCCCCAGAGGTTCGGGTGATAAGGAACGGGCGTGTCTTTCGCGTTGAGGCGCATCGGCGGCGCGTCGAGCAGCGCGAAGCCTTCCGTGGCGACGCGCGCGACCACTTCGGCGGTGACGCCGCCCCACGGAAACGCTTCGCCCACGGCAAGCAGCCGGCCCGTGCGCGCGACGCTCGCCAGCACCGTGTCGGTGTCGAGCGGCTTGATCGATCGCAGGTCGATCACTTCGATGTCCCAGCCTTCGGTGGCGAGTTCATCGGCGCAAGCGATCGACTCATGGACCATCGCGCTGTAGGTGACGATCGTCGCGTCCCGTCCGGCGCGGGCGACGCGCGCCTTGCCGGTGGGCACGGCCTCCGTCGGCAGCGCTTCGGCCTTGAGATGGTAATAGAGATACTTGTGCTCGCAGAAGATCACCGGGTCATCGATGGCGACCGCTTCGAGCAGCATCGAATACGCATCCTCGACGGTCGCCGGCGTCATCACGATGAGCCCGGGGTAATGCGCATACAGCGCCTCCATGCTTTGCGAATGGAAGGGTCCCGCGCCCGCCGTGCCGCCGCTCGGGAGGCGGATCGTGATCGGGCAGGGCGTCTCCGTCCGCCAGTGCATCGTCGCCGCATGGTTGACGATTTGGTTGAAGCCGACGGTGGAAAAGTCCGCGAACTGCATCTCGACGATCGGCCTCATCCCTTCGATGGCCGCGCCGATGGCCGAGCCGATGATGGCGTCTTCGCTCAACGGCGAATCCAGCACCCGTCCCGGGAACTGCTTTGCGAGGCCCTTCGTCGCCTTGAACGCGCCGCCGAATGCGCCCACATCCTGCCCGTAGATGTAAACGCGCGGGTCGTCAGTCAGCGCACGTTCCTGTGCGGCGCGGATGGCTTCGAGGTAGGTAATCATTCCGGCAAAAAACCGTCGCGCAATCTCGGCGTCGCGAGCGCGCACCAAGTCTCCGTGTTCGGGTCCGGCAGCGGCTCGCGGACCGTGGTCGCCACCGCCTCCTCGATCTGTCTCACCGTTTCATCGTGCCACTGCGTGATGGTGATCGCGTCGGCGATCCCGCTCTCCTGAAGGTGCGCCTCGGCCAATTTCAGGCAGTCGCGTCCGACCGGCGCCGCCCGCAGCGCGGGATCGACGTAACTGCCGTCGTCGTGTTCGCCGTGGCCGACAAGCCGGAGGAGATTTCCGACCACGAGTTGTGGACCGTGCCCCGAGCGGGCGCGCGCGGTCGCATTCGCGAGCGTTTCCAGACAAGCGCTGAGGTCCGTGCCGTCGACGCTGTGACCGTCGATCCCGTAGCCCACGGCCTTGTCCACGAGATCGCGGCAGACGAACTGCCGGTCCGTCGCCGTCGAATACGCATATTGATTATTCGCCACGACGACGACGAGCGGCAGGCGCTCCACCGCGGCGAGATTGATCCCTTCATGAAACGCCCCCGTCGATGTGCCGCCATCGCCAATGCTCGTCGCGCCCACGACGTCAGTTTCCCCACGAAAGCGCCGCGCCATCAGCGCTCCGGCCACCGCGGGCAACATCGCCCCGAGATGGCTGATCATCGCAAAATAACCTTCCCTTGGGCGACCGCGGTGAATGTTCCCGTCGCGCCCGCGCATCGGGCCGAGCCGCGAGCCGAGATAGGTGCGGGTAAAATCGAGGAGGTCTTCGCCAAACGCGAAGCGTCCCGCCTGGTCGCGGATGAGCGGAGCGAAGATGTCGCCATTGCGCAGGGCCATGCCGGTCGCGACGCTGAGCGCCTCCTGGCCCTTCCCGAGGAAGACGCCGCCGGTGATTTTTCCGCCGCGATAAAGGCTCGCGATGCGCTCCTCCGCCAGTCGTGCAAGCAGCATCCAGCGATACGCCTGGCGGTATCGCTCGGAGAATTCGGATGATGCGGTGCGAGGGGCCGGGGAGTCGGCGGTTTGCAGCATGGGGCGCAGACTAGAGACCATGCGGCGCGTGGTGCAATCGTTTCTTCCTCACGTCACACGACGCTGGCACCACGTCCCGAGCACGAAGCCGAAGACGAGGTGCGCGCTGGCGGTGAGGAAAAGGAAACGTCCGTTGCGCGCCAGTCCGAGCGCGGCGGCGTATGGGGTGAGCAGGAGCAGGCACTCGACGGCGAGCGCCCATGCGACCGCGCCCCAGAAAAGGCCGCGCCGTCCCGCATGGCCGACCATCGCCAGGAACATGATCCCGAGCGCTGCGCCATTCGAGAAATGGTAGGCCCAGCCGAGCGACTGTACGAGCCACCGGGGCTCGTCCGCGCCGAGGATCCACGCGCCGAATTGCGGAAACGGCTTGAAGAGCGGCGCGCCGGAAAGCACGAACGGAAGGCGATAGGCATCGTATGCAACCGCTGCGGCAAGTCCGCCGAGCGTGCCCTCGACGATCCAGGTTTTCGGTCCGCGAAGGCTCGCGGGTTCACCCCGTTTCCACCATGCGAGGCCTGCGAGCGCGAGCGTGGCCGGCGGCAGGACGAAGCAGGCGAAAACCCGCATCTCCCACAGCCCGTAGAAGTGCCCGAGCAGGCATGCGAACGACAGCGAAGCGAGCGCGAACACGACGGCTCGCAACGCGGCCTGATCCAGTCTCACGGACGCGAGCGCCCCTCGCTTTGGTAGCGTTCCAGCAGCGCGGTCAATTCCGCGACGAGCGCCGGTTGCTCCGCGGCCACGTTCCGGGTTTCGCCAGGATCGCTTTCGAGATTGTAGAGCTGCACGGTCGGTTCACCGGGCTTGGGTTCGATCTTTTTTGGAACACTGAAACCGTGCGAACCCAGACCCATGCACAGTTTCCAGGCACCGCGCCGGATTCCGAAGGTGCCGTCGATCGAATGATGCACCATCGCGGCCCGGAGCGGTTCGGCCCGTTTTTCTCCGAGAAGCGCAGGGAGAATATCGACGCTGTCCTCCCCGGCATCCGCCGGGAGAGCGGTGCCGGTGATCGCGGCGACCGTGGCGAAAAGGTCCGTCAGGCAGACCGGTTCCGCGCTGACGGTGCCCGCGGCGATCCGCGCCGGCCAGCGCGCGACGAAGGGCACGCGGTGTCCGCCTTCCCAGATGTCGGCCTTTTGCCCGCGCCAGTCCGCATTCGCGCGGTGGCCCCATTTCGCGATGTCGCTCGGGAGCCAGTTCGAGCCGTTGTCGCTGGTAAAGATGACGAGCGTCTCGCCGGCGACCCCGGCGGTGTCGAGCGCCTTCAGCACGCGGCCCAGCGCCGCATCCGTCTGCGCCACGAAGTCTCCATAATCGCCGACGCCCGTGAGGCCGCGGAAGGCCTTCGCCGGAACCCACGGCGTGTGCGGGGACGTCAGAGGGAGGTAGAGGAAAAACGGATGATCCTTCGTCTGCCGATGGATGAACTGTTCCGCCTTCTCGGTCAGCGTCGGCAGGATGTCGGCGTGCTTGAAGCCGGGAGTCGCCAGGCCGCCGCGCCAGTAGCCGTCTCCGCCTTCGCGCTGGTGTTTGCTGGCAGGGATGTTCTCGGTCGGCTGTGCGAGTGCGTGATCATTCTCCACGAGCACATACGGATCGATGTCGAGTGAGGAGGGGATGCCGAAAAAATAATCGAAGCCGACGCTGTTCGGCCCCGGCGCAAGCGGCTGCGCGTAATCGGTCTTCGGTTTGTCGCCAAATCCCAGGTGCCATTTGCCGATGCACGCGGTCGCGTAACCCTGCGCTTTGAGGATCGATGCGAGCGTGGCGCGGCCCGGCTCGATCAGTGCCGGTGCGTATCCGTAAAGGACTCCGGATTTCAGCCGCGTGCGCCAGCAATAGCGGCCCGTGAGGAGGCCGTAGCGCGTAGGCGTGCAGACGGAGGACGGAGTGTGAGCGTCGGTGAAGCGCATCCCCTCCGCCGCGAGCGCGTCGATGTTCGGAGTCGGGATTTTGGAAAGCGCGTTGTAGCAGGCCGGGTCGCCCCAGCCGAGGTCGTCGGCCAGGACGATGACGATATTCGGGCGCTCGATCGCAAACGCGCCCGTGACCGCGAGACAAGCGGCAGCGAGCAGAGCCAGGAGAAACTTCATGCCGCGAGCGCGAGAATTAGCCGACGGAGTCTTTCACGGCCGCGATCGCGTATTCGCGGTTGAGCCGCGCGATGACGCTGGCTGGGATTTCCGCTGGGCAAACCGCTTCGCACTCGTAGTAGTTCGAGCAGTTGCCAAAGCCCGCCTCGTCCATCGTCTGCACCATCTTCAGCACGCGGGAGGTCCGCTCCGGCTGGCCCTGCGGGAGCAGCGAGTATTGCGAAACCTTCGCGCCGACGAAGAGCATCGCGGAGCTGTTCGGGCATGCGGCGACACACGCGCCGCAACCGATGCACGCCGCGGCTTCCATCGCGGTGTCGGCGTCCGGTTTGGAAATCGGGATCGCGTTTCCATCGACCGCCGCGCCGGTGCGGACGCTGATGAATCCGCCGGCCTGCTGGATGCGATCGAATGCGCTGCGGTCGACGCAAAGGTCGCGCAGGACCGGAAACGGGCCGGCTCGAAACGGCTCGATGTAGATCGTCTCGCCGTCCTTGAATTTCCGCATGTAAAGCTGGCACGTCGTCGTCTCGCTCGGCCCGTGCGGGATGCCGTTGATGCTCAGCGAACAAGTGCCGCAGATGCCTTCGCGACAGTCGTGGTCGAAGGCGACCGGCTCCACGCCCTTGCCGAGCAAGTCCTCATTCACGATGTCGAGCATCTCGAGGAACGAGCAGTCGGCCGGGATATCGCGGGCTTCGACGTCCACGAGTTTCCCAGCGGAGTTCGCGGATGTTTGACGCCAGATTTTGAGGTGGAGATTCATTTTTAAAGAATCAGTAACAGCAGCGAGGCGGTGAGACAACCGCGTGATTGTCTGCGCACGAGGTCGAAGGAAGCAAGGGTGGTCAAGCCGTCTGCGGTCTGTATTAACTTCCGATGTTTCACGCCCCCTCATCATTTCCCAGCAATATGAAATCCATCCTTTTCGCGTTTCTGCTTTCGGCCGGGTTCGGCGCCTCACTGTTCGGAGAATTGTCCGTTCCGGCCAACACCGCCTACCTTGACCCCGATCCCAATGGCGCCCTGGTTTCCAAGTCCGGGATCGCGGGGTGGACGAATCCGCAGATCACGGTGTCGTGGTTCGGGGAATTCAAGTCGCCCGGGAACGTCGATGCTGCCGTGGTTTTGCGACTACCGAAGGGCGAAAGTTCGAAGCTGCGGCTTTCGGCCGGAAAGGAATCGCGCGAGGCGAGTGCGACCGGCGGCGACGAGGCGGTGACGGTGAAGTTTGGTGCGCTTCCAGTGGTAGCGGGTTACGTGCGATTCACGCTCAGCTCGCTGAACCCTGCGGGAAAATCGGCGGGCGATCTCGACGCGCTGGTGCTCGATGGCCCGGCGGTCACCGACGCGCATTTTAATCTCGATCCGCGTCGCAACGCCGCGAGCGTCCATCTTGCCTACGCGACTCCAAAGGATCAGCAGGTCGCGCTCTTTTACAACGAAGTCACCGGCGTCGAGGACCCGGTGGCGACGTATTACATGGCGTCCGGATTCGCGCGCGGTTACTTCGGCATGCAGGTGAACTCGGCGACCGAGCGGCGCATCATCTTTTCAATCTGGGACAGCGGCAATGAAGGCGTCGATCGCAGCAAGGTCGCCGATGAAAACCGCGTGAAGCTGCTCGGAAAGGGAGAAGGCGTGGTGGCGAGCGACTTTGGGAACGAAGGTACGGGCGGGCATTCGCATCTCGTTTATCCTTGGAAAACCGGGAGCGTGCAGCGTTTTGCGGTGACCGCGAAGGCGGAGGACGAGCACACGGATTACGCCGGCTACTGGTTCCATCCGGAGCAGAAGAAGTGGATGCTCATCGCGAGCTTCCGCGCGCCGCGCGATGGGAAGTGGCTGCGGGGGCTCTATTCGTTTTCGGAAAACTTCGGCGGCAGCAACGGCCACCTTCAGCGCAAGGCCCTCTTCGGTCCGGCGTGGCTTCGCAGCGCCGATGGCAAGTGGTCCGAGATCACCGAGGCGAGCTTCAGCCACGACCCGACGGGCAAGGCGAACCGGCTGGACCGGTTTATGGGGGTGGAAAACGGCCGCTTCTTTTTGTCGCAGGGCGGCTTCGTGAGCGGCTTCACGAAGTATGGCGAAAAATTCACGCGGCCCGCGACGGGAACGCCGCCGGACGTCGATTTTCCCGCGGTGAAATAGCCAGCGGCGGATGCCGTGCGCGCTACTTGTAGCTGCGCACGCTCGGATGAACCTCCTCGAAGACGAGCGATTCGATGTGGCGCACGGACTTCTTGCCCTCTCCCGCAAACTCCCACGCGGCGACGTGCTGAAAATGGTCGTCGTCGCGCTTGGCTTCCCCGTCGGGATATTGGAATTCTTCGCGGAAATGGCCGCCGCAGCTCTCGCGGCGCTCGAATGCGTCGAGGCAGAGCAGTTCGCCGAATTCGAGGAAGTCCGCGACGCGGCCGGCCTTTTCGAGCGAGACGTTGAGGGCTTCGCCCGAACCCGGGACGTTCACGTTCTTCCAGAACTCCTCCCGGAGTGGCGGGATCTGGGCGAGCGCCCGCTGGAGGCTCTTTTCGCTGCGCGCCATGCCGCAGTAGTCCCACATGATGCGGCCGAGCTCGCGGTGAAAATGATCGACGCTGCGCTTGCCGCCAATGCCGAGCAGGCGGGCCGTCTGTTCGCGCACCGAGGCTTCCGCCAGCTGGAATTCCGGGCTGCTGGTCGGCGGGCGTTTCCCGAGTTGGGAGACGAGGTAGTTCCCGATCGTCGCGGGCAGGACGAAATATCCGTCCGCAAGTCCCTGCATCAGCGCACTCGCGCCGAGGCGGTTTGCGCCGTGGTCGGAAAAGTTGGCTTCGCCGAGCACGAAGAGGCCGGGCAGGTTCGACATCAGATCGTAATCCACCCACAGGCCACCCATCGTGTAGTGGACGGCGGGGTAAATCCGCATCGGCGTCTTGTACGCGTTCTCCGCGGTGATCTGGTGGTAGATGTCGAAAAGATTGCCGTAACGCTCACGGATTTTCGGTTCGCCGAGGCGCGCGATGGCTTCGGCGAAATCCAGATAAACGCCCAGCCCGCCCGGGCCGACGCCGCGTCCGTCGTCACACGCTTCCTTCGCTGACCGCGAGGAGATGTCGCGAGGCGCGAGATTGCCGAAGCTCGGATATTTGCGCTCGAGATAATAGTCGCGTTCGGCCTCGGGGATCTCGGCCGGCGGGCGGTTGTCGCCCTTCTTTTTAGGCACCCACACGCGCCCGTCATTGCGGAGCGACTCGGACATGAGGGTGAGCTTCGACTGGTAGTCGCCCGCGACCGGGATGCAGGTCGGATGGATCTGCGTGTAGCAGGGGTTGGCGAAAAACGCGCCGCGTTTGTGCGCGCGCCACGAGGCGGTGACGTTGCACCCTTTCGCATTCGTCGAGAGGTAGAAAACATTCCCGTAACCTCCGGTCGCAAGGATGACCGCATCGGCGCTGTGCGAGCTGATCGCACCGGTGACCATGTCGCGCACGACGATGCCTTTCGCGTGGCCTTCGACGACCACGACATCGAGCATCTCGGTGCGGGGAAACATCTCCACGCCGCCGGCGGCGATTTCCTTGTTCAGCGCAGAATACGCGCCGAGCAGGAGCTGCTGACCGGTCTGGCCGCGAGCATAGAACGTGCGTGAGACCTGCGCGCCGCCGAACGAGCGATTTGCGAGCAAGCCGCCGTATTCGCGGGCGAAAGGAACGCCCTGCGCGACGCACTGATCAATGATGCTGACGCTGACCTCGGCGAGCCGATGCACGTTTGCCTCACGGGAGCGGAAATCGCCGCCCTTGAGCGTGTCGTAAAAAAGCCGGTGCACTGAGTCGCCATCGTTCTGGTAATTCTTCGCGGCATTGATCCCACCTTGCGCCGCGATCGAGTGCGCGCGGCGCGGAGAATCCTGGTAGCAAAAGCATTTCACCTTGTAGCCGAGCTCGCTCAAGGTCGCCGCGGCGCTCGCTCCGGCCAGCCCGCTGCCGACGACGATGATCTCGTATTTTCGCTTGTTGGCGGGGTTGATGAGCTTGCTGGTGAATTTGTAATTCTCCCACTTCTCAGCGAGCGGGCCGGATGGGATTTTGGAGTCGAGAACGGTGCTCATGTTATTTGGCCTCCGGCGTGGTCAGCGTCGCCTGCTGCTCGGCGTATGCCTTTCCCCAGCCCGCCTGCACTGCGATGGGAATGCTGATGAAACCCAGGCCGAGCGCCAAAGCGAGCACGCGGCCACCGTTTGTGAGCAACGCCGCGGCGCGCGTGGTTCGCAGGCCGAAGGTTTGTGCGAGGCTGGCGATGCCGTGGCTGAGGTGCGAGCAAAGGAGGATCATACCGACGATGTAAAACGCGGCCATCGCCGGATGGCTAAAGCCGACGATGATCATGCGATAGACGTCCGCGCGGCCCGCGGCATCCTGCCAGTGCTCGTATTCCGGATGGATCGTCTGGATCGTGAAATGGAGCAGATGCACCACGATGAAACACAGGATGTAGCTGCCGCTCCACACCATGGTCTTGGTGGAAATCTTCGCCTGAACGGAAGCGGTGCGCTCGTATTTCGTCGGACGCGCAGCGCGATTGGCGATGGCGAGTTGGATCGTGAAGAAGACGTGCAGCACGACCGCCGCCAGCAGGCCGATGCGCGCGATCCACAGCAATTCGCCGAGGCTCTTCAAGAACGCCGCATATTTGTTGATGTGTTCCGGCGGCAGGAAAATCTGAAGATTTCCGACCAGATGGCCGATGAGAAAGCCGAGCATGGCGAGGCCGGTGAGGGCGACGATCCATTTGCGGCCGATGGAGGAGGAGAGGAAGGCAGTGAGGAGCTTCAAATGTCGGGTTTAGGAGTTTAAACGTCGGGATAGTCGTGCGGATTCATGCCGAGCGCCACGATCGAACAAGCAACGATCGCCCGCAAATGAAGGTCTGCGGCGGCCTCGATCAATTCGTCGCTTTGTGCCCCGGGGTTGATCCAAAGTTCCTTCGGATTCCGGGCCGCGATGGCAGGGAGGAGTTTGATGCCGACGGCCGGCGGGACGTAGAGGCTGATGAAATCGATCTCGTCGGGGATCGAATCGATATTCGAATAGCAGCGACAATCCTCGATCTGCGATTCGGTCGGGTGGACGGGGAAAACCACATAACCCGCCTCGAGATACGCGCGCACCGCTTTGTTCCCGTACTTTCGACGATCTTGGGATGCGCCAATGACGGCGACGGTTGGCTCTGACATTTGAATTGGGAGACAACTAGATGCGCCTCGGCTCGCGTGGAAAGCGCGAAATTCGTGATGATCTCCGGTAGCGTGAACTATTTGTCGCTCATTCGGATTGGCGGTTGAAACGCGCGGGGCGAGTCCCGTAGCATCCCGGCGCTTTCAATTCGAAAACCAAAACCGCTTATGTTTCGCACGCAGATCCTCCTCACTTCACTTGCTCTCATTTCCGCCGCAGCGCTCGCGCAGGATGAAATCAAGGTCGGCGAATTCGCTTCGCTCACCGGCGGCAGCGCCAGTTTCGGCCAGTCCTCGCACAAGGGAACGCAGCTCGCGTTCGACGAGTTGAACGCTGCGGGCGGCGTGCTCGGAAGAAAATTCAAACTCATCACCGAGGATGATCAATCGCTCGCAGGCCAGCCCGCCACCATCGTCCGCAAGCTCATTTCGCAGGATAACGTCATCGCGATCCTCGGCGAAGTCGCGTCGTCGAAGTCGCTCGAAGCCGCGCCCATCTGCCAGCAGAACAAGATCCCGATGATCTCGCCGGCGTCCACCAATCCGAAGGTCACCGAAGTCGGCGACTTCATCTTCCGCGTCTGCTTCATCGACCCGTTCCAGGGCACCGTCATGGCGAAGTTTGCGCTCTCGAAAGGCTGGAAGAACGTCGCCGTGCTCACGGATGTGAAACAGGATTATTCGGTGGGCCTCGCACAGTTTTTCAAGGAGGGAATTGTCAAGGCCGGCGGTGCAATCGTGAAGGAGTCCAGCTACTCGACCGGCGACAAGGATTTCAAGGCGCAGCTCACTTCCATCAAGGCCGGAAAGCCTGATGCCATCTTTGTTCCAGGCTATTACGCTGAGGTCGCGCTGATCGGCAAACAGGCGAAACTGCTCGGAATCAAGGTGCCACTGCTCGGCGGCGACGGTTGGGTCGGGGATTCGCTGTTGAAAGTGGCTGGCAACTCGCTCGATGGCTCGTATTTCTCGTGCCATTTCAGCGCCGATGACAAGTCGGACGCGGTGCAGGGTTTCGTGAAAAAGTTCAAAGCCAAATTTGAGGGTGAAACGCCCGACGACATGGCGGCCCTCGGCTACGACAGCGCGATGATCCTTGCAAAATCCATCGAGAAAGCCGGCGGCACCGACGCGGACAAACTCCGCGCCGCACTCGCCGAAACCAAGGACCACGCAGGCATCACCGGAAAGATCACGCTCGACGCCCAACGCAATGCGTCGAAACCGGCGGTGATTCTCTCCATCGGCGGCGGCGCCTTTAAATTCGAGCAGACGGTCGCACCCTAAATGGGGGGACTTCTCACCTCCTCCACCGGGCGCACCGCTTGATAGAGTTTTTCCAGCAACTCATCAACGGATTGGGGCAGGGGGCCATCTATGCGCTCATCGCGCTCGGCTACACGATGGTTTTCGGCGTCCTGCGTTTTATCAATTTCGCGCACGGCGACGTCTACATGCTCGGCGCCTTTGCCGGACTTTACGTCGGCCCGTCCGTCGTCAAAGCCTTCCACGGCCCATCCTACTTAGCCGTTGCCGTGGTGTTGCTGGTTTCGATGGTCGTCTGCGCCGCGATCGGCATCGTCATCGAGCGTCTGTGTTATCGGCCTCTTCGCGAGCGGCCTAAGCTCACCGTCCTCATCACGGCAATCGGGGTTTCGCTTTTTCTCGAAAACGGCGGGCAGTTCGCCTTTGGCGCTGACCCTAAATCGTTCCCCGAACTCATTCTCGACCGCGCCATCGAGATCCCCGAATCGTGGGGGAAAATCTCGCTCCTCACGATCACCATCGGGCAACTCCTCGTCGTGGGAGTGACTCTCGTCCTGCTGTTTGTTCTCCGCCACATCGTCCTTCACACCCGCATGGGCATGGCGATGCGAGCTCTTTCGTTTAATCCCGTCGCCGCCTCGCTCATGGGCATCAATATCGACGTCGTCATCTCATTCACCTTCGGGCTTGGCTCCGCGCTGGCCGGTGCCGCGGGCATCCTGTGCTCGATCCAACAGCCTTCGATCGATCCGCTCATGGGAGTCAACGCGGGTCTCAAGGCGTTCGTCGCCGCCGTGCTCGGCGGGATTGGAAATCTCCCCGGTGCCGCCCTTGGCGGAGTCCTGATCGGGTTGCTCGAAGCGTTGGTCGTCGGTTACATCTCGCCGACCTATCGCGACGCGATCGTTTTCGGAGTGCTCATCGTCATCCTGATCGTCAAACCCACCGGTCTCCTCGGATCGAGCGAGAGGGAGAAAGTGTAGATGTTTGAGCGCAGCAAACTCCTCTTTCTCGCCGCCGTCATTGCGAGCGGCGTGCTCGGCCACTTCGCCGCAGGCGTGAACCCGTACTATTACGACATCCTGATCGGCATCGGGATCAACATCATCCTCGCGGCGGGCCTGAACCTCGTGAACGGCTACACCGGCCAGTTTTCGCTCGGCCACGCCGGTTTTATGGCCGTCGGCGCCTACGCTTCGTCCTGGCTCTCGCTGAGCTACGGCTACTCGCTCGGCAGCGGGAGCGTGGCCACCACCACGATCTTTCTCGCGGCCCTCATCACCGGGGGATTCCTCGCCGCTCTCACGGGTCTTGCCGTCGGGGTCCCGTCGCTTCGCTTAAAGGGCGACTACCTCGCCATCGTCACGCTCGGGTTCAATGAGATCATCAAAGGCGTCATCCAAAACGCCGAACCGCTGGGAGCTCAGCGAGGTCTTGGCGGCATGGTTCAGCACACGACGTTCTTTTGGACGTTCGCCTTCGCCGCACTCACCGTTTACGTCGTGGTGAATCTCGTGCGCTCGACTTACGGCCGTGGATTCCTCGCGGTCCGGGACGATGAAATCGCAGCGGAAGCGATGGGCATCAACACGACGAAATACAAAGTCATCGCGTTCGTCATTGGCGCATTTTTCGCCGGAATCGCTGGCGGGCTTTACGCTCACTTCAAACAATTCATTCACCCGGAAGGCTTCAACTTTCTGCGCTCCGTGGACATCGTCGTGATGGTCATCCTCGGCGGCATGGGCAACACGACCGGCGTGTGTGTGGCCGCAGTGCTTCTCACGATTTTACCCGAGTGGCTGCGCACCGTTGCACGTTACGAGTGGCTGCCCGAGTGGCTCCGGCATATCGCGGAAAATCGGATGATCATCTATTCTCTCCTCCTCATCATCCTCATGCTGACCCGCCCGCAGGGTTTGTTTGGCAGTGGAGTCGCCGCGCGGAAAAAGGCATGAGCCCGCTCCTCGAACTCGACAACGTCACCGTGCGGTTCGGCGGCCTCACCGCGGTCGGTGATCTCTCGTTCAAGATTCATCCGGGGGAACTCGTCGGTCTGATCGGCCCGAATGGCGCGGGCAAGACCACGGTCTTTAACCTCGTCACCGGCGTCTACCGTCCCACGGCGGGCGCCATCTCGTTTGCCGGGAAATCGGTCGTCGGTCACCAGCCTTACCGGATCACCGGGCGTGGCATCGCGCGCACGTTCCAGAATATCCGGCTCTTCAACTCTCTCAGCGTCTTCGACAACGTCCGTACTGCTTGCAACATGCATCTCAAACACGGCATCTCGCACGCACTCGCGCGGGGTCCGAAGTTTTGTCGCGAGGAGATCGATATCGAGGCTCAGGTCGTGGAGCTTCTCGACATCTTCGGGCTCGCCTCCGATCGCGATCTCATGTGCCGCGCTTTGCCATACGGCGATCAGCGGCGCCTGGAGATCGTCCGGGCGCTGGCCACTCGACCGCAACTCCTCCTGCTGGATGAACCGGCCGCAGGGATGAATCCGACGGAGAAGGTCGAGTTGATGAAACTCATCCGTTTTACGCAGGAAAAATTCAAACTCGCGGTCCTTCTCGTCGAGCATGACATGAAGGTCGTCATGGGCATCTGCGAGCGCATCAACGTGCTCGATTACGGGCGCAAGATCGCCGAGGGCACGCCAGCCGAGATCAAGCGCGACCCGAAAGTCATCGCGGCTTATTTGGGCAAGGACGAATAACCGGCCAGGGGCTCGCTCGGCTAAGGAGCGACCTTTAACATGAGCACGGGGATCGACACGGCGTGGCGGACCTTGTCGGCGGTATTCCCGAGGATGAGATCCCCGATGAAGCGGTGCCCGTGTGTCGACATGGCGATGAGGTCGGCGCCGAGTTCCCGGGAGAATTTGATGATCTCTGCCGAGGGATCGCCCGCAGCCAGGACGGCGTTGACGCTGAAGCCTTCGGCACGAAATTCCGATTCAAGGCCGGAAAGGTAGGCACGGTCTTTCTGCATCTCTTCGCTTTCCTGGAGGTCGAGACTGGCGAGATTGCGCGCCGCCCAACCGTCGGCGACGTGGATGAGGGTGAGACTTGCGCCGGTGAGCTGCGCGAGTCCGCGAATGTGCTGTAGAATTGTGCGGTCGGCGGAGGTGTTTTCGACCGGGATGAGGATTTTTTTATACATTGAACGATTAGCCAAGCCACTCGGCGATGGTGATGTAGAGG